>CAYRKX010000011.1:0-18653 GCA_964425185.1 uncultured Eubacteriales bacterium | reverse complement strand
GTATCCAACCTCACCGGTCAGCTCTCTGATGTAACCGGTTCTGGTTCCACCGTACAGGGTCAGCTGCAGGATCTCTTTGTTAACAATCCCAGCACTATTGTAGGAACTGTTTCCAACCTCCAGAGCCAGCTGAATGACGCTCTGTTTAATGTACCCAACACTTTAACCGGTACATTCTCCAACCTCACCGGTCAGCTCTCTGATATTACCGGTTCTGGTTCCACTGTACAGGGTCAGGTCGAGAATCTTCTCGTTAATGACCCGAATACCATCACTGGAACTGTAGGAAATGTTGTCAGCACTGGCTCTACCCTCCAGGGTCAGGCCCAGGATCTGTTGGTTAATAATCCCAACACCATTACTGGCACGGTTTCCAACCTCACCGGTCAGGTTTCCGACATTACCGGCGCTGGTTCTACAGTTCAGGGACAGGCTCAGGATCTGTTGGTGAACAATCCCAACACCATTTCCGGCACTGTTTCCAATGTTACCGGTCAGATTTCCGACCTTACCAACATTCCGGGCAACCTGACAACTCCAATGTCCAACATTGGTTCGTTCATGTCCGGTATTGGTGATATGTCTGCGCAGATCATCAACTATGCAGAGATACCTGGCACGGTAGCTGAAGGTATTAAATCTCAGGTATCTATTCCAGATGCACTCTTTGAGGCTTCTAAACTGCCGAATAAGGTTCTGGTTTATTATCTCGGTGAAGGTGCAGGCGCAGAGAACGTTCTGAGCCCGTTCCACAATCCAATCGCCAAGTCTCAGGGTGTTAAGGAAGCAACCGATAAGTACGGCCCGGCAGCAGCTCCACTCGGCTATGTCAAGGGTGAGCTCACTGCAGACTACCGTCAGGCAGCCGCCAAAGAACTGGAAAGCTATGGCTACGATCCTGGTACGAAGACAACGGCTAACCTCGAGCTCGACAATGCTACGCTCGACGCTTTCCAGCAGGTTCTTGCCAACGGCACCACACAGGCACCTGAAGAGGTCACCAACCTGGTTGACCAGGCACAGCAGGTTTCCAAATAAACCTCTTGCCAACCCGGTTCCACTCAACTGAACGTCCTTAAACCTTCCACAGGTCGGTGCGGGACCCAGATTTGATGCTGTTACCTAAAAATTCCAGCGCTTTCCTACAGCAGGAAAGCGCTGTTTTTATTTTTTCTATACTAATTTTCTGCCCGTAAATGTGGTACACTGATAGCACAATGAGAATTCCATCTTGGGGAGGGTTATAACCTATGGAAGACCGCACAATGACCGTTAATTCTGCCATCCAGTATATTGGTGTCAATGACCACAAAATTGACCTTTTTGAAGGCCACTATGTTGTACCAAACGGTATGGCATACAATTCGTATGTTATTCACGACGACAAAATCGCCGTTATGGATACGGTAGACCAGAATTTCACTGACGAGTGGCTGTCTAACCTGAAAGCCGCCCTGGGCGACCGCAAGCCGGACTACCTCGTCGTTCACCACATGGAGCCGGACCACTCGGCGAACATTGACGCATTTGTCCGCGCGTACCCGGATGCGCAGGTCGTTGCCTCGGCCAAAGCATTTACCATGCTGGACCAGTTCTTCCCGGGACTGCTGGGAAAGGACAAGCGGGTTATCGTCAAAGAGGGCGATGAACTGGATCTCGGCAAACATAAACTGACGTTCGTCGCCGCTCCAATGGTCCATTGGCCGGAAGTTTTGTTTAGTTATGAGAGTACCGACAAAATTCTCTTCTCCGCGGACGCATTCGGAAAATTCGGTGCGAACGATGTCGAAGAGGACTGGGCATGCGAGGCCAGACGGTATTACATCGGAATTGTCGGAAAATACGGTAAACAGGTTCAGAACGTGCTGAAAAAAGCGGCAAACCTGGACATTCAGATGATCTGTTCCCTGCACGGTCCCATTTTAAAAGGCGACCTGTCAGAGTACTTGAAGTTATATGACACCTGGTCATCTTACGGCGTAGAGTCTGAAGGTGTGCTGATTGCCTACACTTCAGTCTATGGACACACCAAGAAAGCAGTTGAGTTACTGGCTGAAAAGCTGAAAGAAAAAGGCTGCCCGAAGGTTGTCGTTGACGACCTGGCACGGGAAGATATGGCAGAGTGTGTAGAGGATGCGTTCCGTTATGGCAAAATTGTCCTTGCTACAACCACTTATAATGCAGGCATTTTCCCATATATGCGCGAATTTATTGAGAGTCTGACCGAGCGGAATTTCCAGAACCGCGAAATTGCGTTTATTGAGAACGGATCCTGGGCTCCTCAGGCCGCAAAGGTCATGAAACAGATGCTGGAAGGTTCCAAAAATCTTACCTATTTAGAGAATAATGTCAAGATTCTCTCCGCCCTGAGCGATGAGAACCGCGAGACTATAGATAAACTGGCAGAAGAACTGGTTGCAGAGAAGCCGGAGAAAGCAGAAGCTACTGGCGCTGCGGCAGATTCTGCAGGCGGCAAGTCTGACGGTTCCAAGGAACCGCGCTACGGCTGGGTTTGCAAAATCTGCGGGTACATTTATGAGGGAGATCCGCTGCCGGATGACTTTGTATGCCCGGTTTGCGGCCACCCGGCCTCGGATTTTGAGAGAATTGAGTTGGATTAAACCTGTGGTCAGCCGTTGCCCGGAAACTTGACCCGTTTCCAGGGGCGGCCGCGGGATGGATCAGTGAATCGCCCGAAAAATTTAAGGTCTGGAAAGGAGACTTTACCCATGAAATTTTATGCATGTACGAAGTGCGGCAACATTATTGCCTATGCAAGTGAGAAAAAATGCACCGTTCAGTGCTGCGGGGAGCCCATGGAAGAGCTCGTGCCGAACACCACGGACGCTGCGCAGGAGAAGCACGTACCGGACATTACAGTGGACGGAAACATTGTGACCGTAAAAGTCGGCAGTGTGTCACACCCGATGACTCCGGAGCATCACATTTCGTGGGTGGCGCTCCATACCAAACAGGGGAACCAGCGCAAGGAGCTGGACCCGACGGGTGCGCCGGAAGCCCGGTTTGCCCTCGTCGATGGCGATGCACCGATTGCAGCTTACGCGTACTGTAATCTCCATGGGTTGTGGAAGAAGGATGTGTGAGTAAGGTCGGGGCTGGCGGAATGACTGGCTGGTGAAATGGGCGGATGTTCCGAAAACTGATTTTTTAAACGGAATACTGAATAATTGGGGCCGCGCTGGTGCGCGGCTCTTTTTGCTGTTTTTTTTGCTGGTCCTTTAGGGTTGTCTTTGTGCTGTTCTTTGTACTGGTATTTTTTTCGGGCATTTGAGGCTGGGTTTTGTAGTGGCTCTTGGCGGGCTGATGCTTTCAGCTTGTCCGGACAACCAAAATCCTTGATTTTTGTAAATGGCCATGATTTGCACGACCCAAAAAGCCAAAAACGTTAAATGGCCATGACAGGTTTTAGAACTGTTTAGACAGTAATTTACGTATTTGGGGTGCTTTTAGAAGTTGCAATTTGCAATGTGCTCCATATTGCACAAAAGTGTAGTCCATTTTGCGACTGCAAAAAAATTGGTCATAAATATCCGTCATGGCCAAACACCATTTTTGCAGTTTTGGGTTTGGCCGATCATGGCCAAACACCATTTTTGCAGATTTGGGTTTGGCAAATCATGGCCAAATGCCATTTTTGAGCTTTTTGGTCGACCGCACCTGGCCGCCTCGACCGCACCTGGCCGCCCCAACCGCATTTGGCCGCACTGACCCGCACCTGGCCGCCCCAACCGCACCTGGCCGCCCCGACCGCGCCTGGCTGCACTGACCTGCACCTGATCGCCCCAACCGCACCACTTAAGAGCTGTCCTTATTCACCGCCATCCAGTCCCCAAAATATTCCTGAATCGTGGCGTGAATTTTGCGGTTGGACAACGGGTGTTTTCGATCCTCGAACGTCAAAATCAGGTTATCCCCCGGAAAATACCCGTTCGAAATGTACAAAGACAGCTTTTCAAAGGCGCGCTGAACGTAATCTTCCTTGTCCATCATACCAAAGTGCTCCCAGATCATTTTGCGACCCGTCAGGGGATGAATTATCGTGAAATCCGGGTAAATTTCTCTCCCGCTGAGGATGAGTTTCTGCTCATAACGGTTCGGCAGCTGTTCACCCTTCAGGTCCCAGCTTATGTCGCCTTCTGACTTAGACTTAACATAAACTCCGTTGGCTCCTTCTACTGTCAATTTTTCCCTGTGATACGGGTTGGTCTCATACTCCGCGTTAGCCCATGTCTCAAAAACCGGCATGAGAAGCGCCCGCATGGCCTCACACTCAAAGATATCTGACGTAGAGTAGTCCTTCTTCTTCCGCAAATAGGCATTTACGGCCTCCAATTCATTTTTTGCGCCAGCCAGCAGTCTCATTTGAATCTTTTTGACAGCCAGTTGGGCCGCCACGTCTTTATCCTTCAGATAAATGCGCTTCCGCTTGCCGTCCTTCCGAATCTGCGCATAGTATCGAATGGTATCTCCAGTCCGAATGTAGGTGAGCGTTCCCTCCGGCTTTTTGGCTATTTCGCGCTCAAGTCGCTCAATCTGCTGCTCGATGCTTCTTTTCTCCTCTTCCATCTGTTCAATCGTAATGGCGATCCACCTCCTATTTATACCAGAATACTACCCTATCCGAGCACTGCTGACTAGCTGAAAAACAGTTGCGTCAGGCCGTAAAACCGCATAACCACTACACTTTTTCGTGTCAGGTGCAACTTATCAAAAGTGTAGGAAATACAAGCAGCGCCAGCGGGGAATGGTTCCCCGCTGGCGCTGTGTGTTCATATGCAAGTAAATAATTAAGATGAGAAAGTGAATCGCCTGGAAACGGCGTGACGATGGGAAAATAAAAAAAGTGTCGGCTAACTTTGCCAGTTATTCTTGACCAACCGGACGGTGCAGAACTATAGTGCAGTTGATGAAACATTGAAGGGAGGTAAACCGAATGAAAAACGCATTAAACATGCTTGCTAACACCATCTTGAACAAGTATCAGTTGGACGCCGCCATGGTTGAGTGCCATTTTTATGGTGTGACTACACTGGCAGGCAAGGCGCAGGTCGTTGAGTGCATGGGTGAAAAGATTGCTTTTTACACCGACGACATTCGGACCGAGACCATTCTCGTTTACTTCTCAAAGGCTGACAACACTGTCCGCCAGGCAGCGTAAGTGGAGCGGGGTCGGGGCACAGTCCTCTAAAGAGACCCGCAGCTTGATTTGTGCTGTTCAGCGAAGATAACATTGATACGGAAAGACACCCTGCAGGGCTTAGGCCTTGTGGGGTGTTTTTCTGTTGGCGATTCAGGTGCCGTGATTCCGGGGAAGGTTCCATTGGCCAGTATGCCCAATACTTGGGGGCGTGTGTGAGAGCTAAAAGTCGAAAAATGGCATTTGGCCATGATCGGCCAAACCCAAAAGTCTGAAAATGGCATTTGGCCATGATTTTCGGAACCCAAAAGTCCAAAAATCGCGTTTGGCCATGACTGGTATTTAAGGCGGTTTTTAGTGAATTGACAAGATGTGCTACGCATTTGGAAAAGATGCAGCACATTGCAAATCGCAACTTTAAAATTCGCCCAAACTAAGGAATTTTCGTCCGAAAAGGACCGAAATCTGTCATGGCCATTTTGAATTTTGGGCTTTTTGGGTCGTGCGATTCATGGCCGTTTTGGAAAAATTAGGATTCTTGTTGTCCGGACAACTTGGGAGCGGGGGACGGACTCAAAGTGCCCGTGTGCGGCACAACCCGCGGCAGCGCCAGCCCACAGCACGCGACCGCGTCATCGAGCGCCCCACAGCACGTGACCGCGCCATCGAGCGCCCCGCAGGACCCGTGCCGCGCGCTGCCGTGGGCGCCAAAGGCGCCGCACTCCTCAGCCCCGCTTCATCAGCTCCCGCGGCCCGGCCCCGAACTCCTTCGAACAGTACCGGTAAAACGACGAATAGCTCGAAAATCCGTAGTCCAGCGCGGCCTCGGTCACCGGCCGGCCGCCCCGCGCCTCTTCCAGGATGTGCTCGGCCTTCAGCCGCAGAATATACTGGTGCACGGACATGGAGAGATGTTCCCGGAACACCCGGGATATATAACTCTTACTGACATACAGCTCCTCGGACAATGACTCCAGGGTTATGTTTTCATGTATATGGGTATGTATATAGTTCACTATGTGGGAGTACAGGTCCAGAGACTTTTCCGGCAGGACCGAGTAATCCTGCTCTTCTGCCACCCGGCACATAATAATCAGCAGTTCAATCAGCAGGCTGTACAGCGACGCGTCCCGGAACGGGTCATTTTCCGCCCGATACGCAGCTATCATAGACTGCTGCACAATGTCCAGCATCCGAAACGTCTCCCGTGTGGGTCGAAACAACGCACTTCCGGTCCGACCCTTCACATTCCACAGCGACCGCAGCGCAGGGAACTGTTTCAGCAGGCCGGCGAGAAACCGGGCGTTGACCCAGAATACGTACCGCTCGTAATTCTGCTGTTTCGAGCCGGTCTGCAGTTCGGGGTAGTGCAGCTGGTTGGGATCTATGACCAGAAAATCGCCCGGGAGAAGCTCGTAGACGTGACCGGCCACAACATACTTTGCGTTTCCACTACGGAAAAAATAGAATTCGTAATGGTTGTGACGGTGTGGCTGGACTTTGCGAAAGGAATTGTCCGCATTGTTATAGTGATACAGCTCTAATTTCTTATCGGACATGTGCTGATTTAGTGAAAAATAGTCAAATTTAACCGCCATGGGCCTATTCCTCCCTCGCTGTCCTAAGTGTATCGCTTTTGCAATGTTTTGGCAAGGTTTTGCAATTTTATCCGGAGCGGATACCAAGTACACTGGAACTCAAGGAAACCGAATGAAGGAGGATCCCCCTATGAAGATGTCTTTCCGGTGGTATGGCGATGACGACCCCGTCACCCTGCAGAAAATCCGGCAGATTCCCAATATGAGAAGTGTAGTATCCGCGGTCTATGATGTCCCGGTCGGTGAGGTGTGGCCGCGCGAGTCCCTGCAGCGCCTCAAACAGGAGGTCGAGGACAACGGTATGATCTTCGACGTCGTCGAGAGCATTCCTGTCCACGAGGACATTAAGCTGGGTAAACCCACACGGGACCGCTACATTGAAAACTACTGTGAAAACATACGCCGGTGCGCCGAGGTAGGCGTCAAGTGTGTCTGCTATAACTTTATGCCAGTGTTTGACTGGACCCGCACCACTCTGGACCACAAGTTACCAGACGGCTCCACCTGTCTTGCCTATTACGACAAGGACATAGAAGGGGTGGACCCGGTTGCCAGTGACCTGTCACTCCCTGGATGGGATGCCAGTTACACCCGTGACGAGCTCCGTCAGGTCGTGTCGGAGTACCGCGAAATTACGGAAGAAGACCTGTGGCACAACCTGGAGTACTTCATTCACGCGGTCATTCCGGTCGCTGCGGAGTGCGACGTCAACATGGCCATTCACCCGGATGACCCGTGCTGGAGCATTTTCGGCCTGCCGAGAATCATCACGGATGAGCACAACTTAGACCGCTTCCTGGCGATTGAGGATGATTCCCACCACGGACTGACCTTCTGCACAGGCTCTCTCGGCTGCAGTCCCAAGAACGATCTTGTGGAAATGGCGTATAAGTATGCCAAGATGGGCCGAATTCATTTCGCACACTTAAGACAGATTGCCTGGGTCGATGGCGGCTTTGAGGAACACGGACATCTCTCCAAGGATGGAAGTCTTGACCTGTTCGCCATTGTAAAATCGCTGGTCGACGGCGGGTTTGACGGCTATGTCCGTCCGGACCACGGCCGCATGATCTGGGGCGAGACTGGCAGAGCCGGCTACGGTCTGTACGACCGTGCACTCGGCGCAACTTATTTAAACGGATTATTTGAAGCTGTAGAAAAGATGGAGGCATTACAGTGAGTTACGATATTGATTTAACAGGAAAAGTTGCCGTAGTTACCGGAGCCGGTGGAGTGCTCTGCAGCATGTTCAGCAAGACTCTTGCCAGCAAGGGCGCTAAAGTAGCCGTTTTGGACCGGTCTTTAGACGCCGCTCAGAAAGTAGCCGATGAGATTGTCAAAGATGGCGGCACCGCAAAAGCCTATTACATTGACGTCCTGAAAAAAGACACTCTGGAAGCGGCTCACCAGCAGATTCTCAAGGACCTTGGTCCCTGTGATATTCTCATCAACGGCGCCGGCGGAAACAGCGCCAGAGCCAACACCACAAAAGAGTACTATGAAATTGGAGACGACACTGCTGAGGACATCAAGTCCTTCTTTGACCTCGACATGGATGGCTTCCAGTTTGTTATGGATTTAAACTTCCTCGGTACTCTCATTCCGACTCAGGTCTTTGCCAAAGATATGGCAGACCGCAAGGGCGGCTGCATTATGAACATGAGCTCCATGAACGCGTTTACCCCGCTCACTAAGATTCCGGCTTACAGTGGAGCCAAAGCTGCTGTATCCAACTTTACCCAGTGGCTGGCAGTTCACTTCAGCAAAGTTGGAATCCGTGTTAACGCCATGGCACCGGGCTTCTTCGTTACCAAGCAGAATAAGGACCTGCTCTTCAACGAAGACGGCACTCCGACACCTCGTACCGGTAAGATTCTCAACGCTACTCCAGTTGGCCGCTTCGGCGAGGCAGAAGAGCTCAATGGCACTATGCTGTACCTTGTCTCCGATAACCTCTCCGGCTTCGTTACCGGCGTTACCATCCCGGTTGACGGCGGATTCTCCGCATACTCGGGTGTCTAAGGAGCGCGCAGAATGAAACCTTTCATGGATGAAGACTTCCTGCTGCAGACAAACACGGCAAAGGAACTCTACCACGAGCACGCCGAGGGGCGGCCCATCATAGACTTCCACAACCATCTCGACGCCGCGGAAATTGCGCAGAATAAAGGCTTTACAAACCTCGCCGATGTCTGGCTCGGCGGTGACCACTACAAGTGGCGTGCCATGCGGGCCTGCGGCATTGACGAAAAATACATTACCGGTGACGCTTCTCCGGAGGAAAAGTACAACGCCTGGGCAGAGACCGTGCCGAACTTGTTCGGAAACCCGCTCTACCACTGGACGCACCTTGAACTGAAACGCTACTTCGGCATTAACGAGCCGCTCAGTCCTGCGACAGCCAAGGACATCTGGGTGAGGGCAAACCGAAAGCTGCAGTCCCCGGACTTTAAGACCCGGGAGCTGATTGCCATGCAGAACGTCAAAGTGCTCTGCACGACGAATGACCCCGTGGAGAGCCTCATGGACCATATTGAACTCCACGACGATGAACGGCGATTCAGGGTGTTACCGACATTCAGACCCGAAAAGGCCATGAAAATCAACGACATCAACTTCCCGCAGTATGTCCGCGAACTGGGCCATGCAACCCGCATGAGCATCCACACTTTTGAGGATATGAAGAAAGCCCTTAAGTCCCGTCTGAACTATTTCGTTCTCTACGGATGCAAAATTACGGACCACAGTCTGGAAAACGGTCTTTACCTGTATACACCGGACGGAATAGCGGATTCCCTGTTCCAGAAACGGATGGACGGCGCAACGCTGACACCCACAGAAGTAGTCCAGTACAGAAGCGCACTCCTGCTGTTCCTGTCCCAGGAATATGTCAAACATAATCTTGTCATGCAGCTTCACATTGGCGCGCTGCGGAACAATAACACGAAGATGTACAAGCAGCTGGGAGCAGATGCAGGGTTCGATTCTCTGGACGATTTCAATTATGCGTCTCAGCTGTCTCAGATGTTCAACGACATGAACAATGCGGGCGGCGTTCCCAAGACCATTATCTACTGCTTAAACCCGAAGGACTTCCCGATGATTGCCGGTATGATCGGCAACTTCCAGGACGGCTCCATCCGCGGCAAGATGCAGCTCGGACCGGCCTGGTGGTTCTGTGACCACAAAGAGGGCATGGAGTATCAGATGCGTGTCTTCAGTGAGTACGGTGTCTTCAGCACGTTTGTCGGTATGCTTACCGACTCGCGCAGCTTTCTGTCCTTCCCGCGTCATGAGTACTTCCGGCGGATTCTCTGCAACTACATCGGCAATATGGTGGAAAACGGAGAGTATCCGAACGATAAACAATTCTTAGGTAAGATGGTGGAGAATATCTGCACCAACAACGCCGCAAATTTCTTAGGGGTAGGAGAGTAAGCATGGACGAGTTACTGAAGAAAATTTACAACATTGGCATTATGCCGGTTATTGCACTGGACGACCCGAACGATGCGGTGCCGCTGGCCAAAGCGCTGATTAAAGGCGGTATTCCGCTTGCTGAGGTTACCTTCCGTACGGACGCAGCACTGGAAAGCATGCGTGCCATTACCAGGGAGTGCCCGGAGATGCTGGTATGCGCCGGTACCGTGTTAACTCCAGAAAACGTCGACAAGGCCGTTGACGCAGGGGCAAAACTCATTGTTACTCCTGGACTGAATGTCGGCGTCGTCAAACGCGCTCAGGAGGGCGGTGTGCCGATTATTCCCGGTACCTCCAATGCCTCCGACCTGAACACGGCTGTAGAGCTGGGACTTTCTACGGTGAAATTCTTCCCGGCAGAGGTCAACGGCGGCGTCAAGGCGATTGAGGCCCTGGCGGGACCGTACAATCAGATGAACTTTATTCCCACCGGCGGTGTTAACGCCAGAAATATAGCCAGTTACCTGTCGTGCAAGAAAGTAATTGCCTGCGGCGGTACCTGGATGATCAAACAGGACCTCATCCGTGAGGGTCGTTTTGACGAGATTACGAAGCTTGCTGAGCAGGCCGTTCTCGCCATGCTGGACTTCCATGTTGAGTCTGTGGAAGAGGGTACAGTAATTGTCTCCACGAACAGATTGGAGCGGGCAGAACAGTACCTGAAAGACCATGAAGTTGCCCAGGCAGCTTCCATTCAGTTAGTACAGAGATAAGGGGCGCAGGACATGAATAAGATTGTGACATTTGGGGAAAACCTCGTGCGCATTACGCCCGACAACTTCCTGAAGTTCTCGCAGACCAACCATGTACATGCCTACTATGGCGGTGACGCCTCCAACGTTGCCGTAGGGTGTGCCAGCTTAGGTGTACCGGCCATGCATGTTACCAAAGTGCCGGACAACGTCATTGGCCGCAAGGCTATTGAACAGCTGCGCCGCTATGGTGTCGACACCTCGAACATCCTGCTTGGCGGTCCGCGTATGGGCATTTACTACATGGAGCAGGGCTATGGTGCCCGCCCGTCGTCCATTGTCTACGACCGCGCCGGATCGTCCTTTGCTCTCGCCAAACGCGAGGAGTACGACTGGGACAAGATCCTCGACGGAGCCTGGCTGTTTCATTTCACCGGAATTGCTGCTGCACTGGGCGATGAAGTGGCTGCCACCTGTCTGGACGCCTGCAAAGCGGCAAAGAAAAAAGGAATCCTGGTCAGCTGTGACCTTAATTATCGTTCTACACTCTGGTCCAAGGAAAAGGCCGGAAGAACCATGAGCGAAATCTGCAAGTATGTCGATATCTGCTTTGCCCAGGAGGCCGAGGTCAGAGAAGTCTTCGGCATTCCCACCAATACGAAAAATCTGGTAACGGACCCCGAGAACATTCCGGCCTATGCTGCCATGTGTGACAAGGTCAAGGAACGGTTCCCGTTTAAGAGTGTGGTTGTTACCTTGTTAGATACGATAGACACCAACCACTACAAGATGTCCGGACTGATTTCAGATGAGGAAGGCGTCTTTACCAGTGATGTTTTTGATATTCTGGCTGTAGACCGCGTAGGGCCGGGAGATGCATTCGTAGCCGGCTTGCTGGCCACTCGGGCCAAGGGCGGCAATGCTCAGGAAGCCATTGATATGGCTCTGGCATTTTCCCGCATGAAATTCTCCACGCCGGGTGATGTCTGCCTGTCCACCTGGGAGGAGACCAAGAGTCTCGTGGAGCACGGCAGCGGAGATGTAAAACGATGAAACTCTGCAAGAAAGCCCTGAGTCTCCAGAAAGAACATGGCGGATTTACGCTGCAGACCGATGCCTGCACGTTTCGCCTTATCTTTGTGACGAAAGACATTCTGCGCATCCGCGCGGGTTTCACAGGAGACTTCAAAGAAGAATCCTACACATTGATGATGACCGCATGGGAGGACCGGATGGACCCGCTGTTTACGGGGGAACGGACTCGCGTTGAGCCGGCTGCCGCCGAGCTGACCGAGACGGAAGAATCCTACACTTTACAGTCCGACGGACTGCGGGCGGTTATTACGAAAGCCCCGTTTCGCATAAAGATTTACGATGCCGAGGGCACACTGCTCCATGCAGACCTGCCGGATATTGGATGGGCTCAGGACAACAACCTGCGCCGCAGCCATACGTCAGAAATTCTTGACGGGGACCACTTCTACGGCTTCGGCGAGACGACCGGGCCAATAGAAAAGACGCACCAGCGCATGAGGCAGGCACCCAACGACACGATGGGATACGATCCGCAGAACTCGGACTCGCTGTATAAGCATATCCCGTTCTACGTCAAGCTGAATGCACACACGCACAAGGCGGTCGGGTACTATTACCAGACCACCTGGGCCTGTGAATTTGACATGGGAAAAGCGCACAGCAACTACTGGGCGCACCACTCCAAGTTCACCACCGACGGCGGCGACGTGGACCTGTTCTTCATCAATGGTCCCGCCATTTCGGATGTCCTCCGGCGATTCACCGGTTTAACGGGCAGACCGGCGCTCTTACCGAAAACTGCCCTGGGCTACTTAGCCTCCAGCATGTATTATCCGGAGCTGCCGGAAAATGTCGACACGGCCATCCGCCACTTCCTGGATATTGCGGAGCGGGAGGATATCCCTGTCAGTGGATTCCAGCTGTCCTCGGGTTACTGTGAGGAAGACGGAAAACGTTACGTCTTCACGTGGAATCCAGAGAAATTCCCGGACCCGGCCCGTTACCTGCGGGAGTGTGAGGCCCGTGGAGTGGTCAATTCCCCGAACGTCAAGCCGGGGGTTCTCACAACCCATCCGAAATATGACGAGTGGAAACAGAAGAACCTGTTCGTCAAAGACCGCTCGAGCGCCGAGCCCGCTGTTGGAAAGTGGTGGGGAGGCGAGGGCGCCTATGTCGATTTGACGAACCCCAGGAGTCGGGAGCTGTGGAGTGTGGAACTCAGACACAGCCTGCTGGATCTCGGCGCCCGGAGCATCTGGAATGACAACTGTGAATACGAAGGGTTGTACGACGACGATGCGAGGGTGGACTTCGAGGGCGAAGGCGCCACGATAGGCCAGCTGCGCACGCAGATGGCGCTGCTCATGTGTATGGTGACGGAGCGCTCTTTGCGCTCTAAAGATGCAAATCGCCGGCCGTACATTGTCTGCAGGAGCGGATGCGAGGGAATTCAGCGGTACGCACAGACGTGGGCCGGTGACAACAAAACTGCCTGGGAAACGCTCAGGAGCAACGTGGCGACGATCCTCGGCATGGGACTCTCCGGATGCCCGAACGAGGGCGCGGACGTCGGCGGATTCTACGGACCGGCGCCGTCTCCAGAACTTCTGGTACGCTGGGTCCAGAACGGGATCTTTATGCCGCGGTTTTCCATCCACTCAACGAACACAGACAACACGGTAACGGAACCGTGGATGTACCCGTCTGTGACTCCATTAGTCCGTGACGCCATTCATTTCCGGTACGCGATGATGCCGTACTTGTACTCCGTACACGAGCATGCGCATGAGACGGGCGAGCCCATGATGCGTCCGGTGTTTTATGAGTATCCGGAAGATGAAGCCGGGTACACAAATGGAACGGACTTTTTCCTGGGGCATGCACTTCTTGTGTGCAATGTCTTAGAGAAAGGTGCCAAGACTCGACACATTCGGTTCCCACAGGGGAACACCTTCTATGATTTCCAGACCAGGAAAGCGTACGAAGGCGGAACAGAAGTCGATGTTCCCGTAGAACTTTCTACGGTGCCCATGTACCTGGCTGGCGGCAGCGTGTTTGCCATGGAGAAGGATACCCAGCTGCATCTGATTGTGGCTCCGGACCATGACACGACATTTGCGCTGTACGAAGATGATGGTACAAGCAATGATTATCAGAAGGGTGACTACCGTAAGACGACATTCCAGGTGACATCTGGAGATGCGGTTACGGTAAATGCCAGTGTAGAGGGGAACTACGAGTCCACTTATACGGAAGTGCTGTTTGATGTTATAGCACCGAATCGCGCGCCACTGGCTGTCACTATGGATACTACAGAACTTACGCATTATTTATACCGGCCCGACTTCGACGAAGCCGAGAGCGGCTGGTATTACGATATGGAGCGCCGCAGTGCGCTTCTGAAGGTGAGAGCCCCGGAGCGGGACTACACTGTAACCATCTCCTTTACCCCGAATGACCTGCTCGGGATGTGAGAAGACAGAGGAGGAGTGAAATGAACTCAGAAACCAAAGTCCGCCCCTTCGGCATGCGGGACAAGGTCGGATATATGTTTGGAGATTTTGCCAACGACCTGACTTTCGTCATGGCCTCCATGGTCTTCATGAAGTTTTACACCGATGTCATGCACGTCAGCGCCGCTGTTGTCGGCCTCGTCATGATGCTTGCCAAACTGGTAGATGCATTCTCCGATGTGGCCATGGGACAGATTGCCGACCACTCGAAGACCACCAAAGCCGGTAAGTTTAAGCCGTGGGTCCGCCGTATGGCCGTACCGGTAGCTGCCGCGTCATTCCTGATGTATGCGGTCTGGTTTAAGGACATGTCCAACGGATTCAAGATCTTCTGGCTGACTTTCAGCTACCTGCTATGGGGCAGCTTCTGTTACACCGGCGTCAATATTCCGTACGGCTCCATGGCCTCGGCCATTTCGGCGAACCCGAAACACCGCGCATCGCTGAGTAACTGGAGAACCATTGGTGCGACGCTCGGCAACATTGTTGTCGGTGCCGTCCTGCCGCTGTTTATCTATGAGAAGAACAGCGAAGGCAATCAGGTTATGAACGGGACCACAACCATGTGGTCCGCAGCAGTGTGCTCTCTGCTTGCTATCGGCCTCTATATGGCCTGCTATAGTATGGTCACGGAGCGGGTCTCCATGGAACAGAAGACCGAGAAGTTCTCGTTCAGGGAACTCGGGAAAGTGCTCCACAAGAACCGCTCACTCATTAGTATTATTGTCTGCTCCGTCCTGTTTGTACTCTGCCAGACCACGTTCAATACCATGCAGGCATACATTTATCCGAACTACTTTAACAACAAGTCGGCCATGGCTTACATTGCCTTTATTGGCGGTGCCATTACCCTGGTTCTGTCTCCGTTCACCGTTAAACTGGTTGAACGGTTCGGCAAGAAGGAACTGTCCATCTTTGCCGCTGCTCTGGGATTCGGTGCAACGCTGCTCATGACCATTCTTCACACTCACAGCATTGTGGTATGGCTTATCCTGTACTGCATTACCTGGGTCGGCGTCTCCATTTTCTGGCTCATCTGCTGGGCTATGATTACCGACGTCATAGACGATACCGAAGTACGTACCGGTGTCCGGGCAGATGGTACAGTTTACTCTCTGTACTCCTTCGCACGGAAGCTTGGACAGGCAGCCACCTCCGGAATTGTCGGGGCGCTGCTCTCTGCGGTTGGCTATACGGCCAAGACTGGTTTCGAGCCGCACGTACAGAACGGAATCTACAACATCAATACCATAGTTCCCATGATTGGGTTCTTACTGTTCGGTTTAGCATTGATCTTCCTGTATCCGCTTAACAAGAAACGGGTACTGAATAACGCAAAGATTCTTTCTGAGAAAGGGGAAGTGGGCCATGAATAAAACACTGCGGCGGATATGCGCTGCCGCTCTGGCACTGCTGATGGTAATGACACTGGTGCCGAGCGCGTTTGCGTATAATGCCAAGCAGACGACGACGAAAGACGACTGGATCGCCCTGGCAAAGCATATTCCGGAAGAGGGAATTACTTTGATGAAGAACGACGGAGCGCTGCCTTTGAAGACGAAGAAGGTTAACCTCCTCGGCTACGCAGGGTACAACCCGGTATACTCCGGTGCAGGGTCGGGCAACACCGCATCCAACACGGTAACGTCGTTCAAGGATTCGCTGAAGGCGGCCGGTATTGAGATTAACCCGGCGGTCGAACAGGCGGGAGTCTACACAAATGACTCCAAAGATGAAGAGGGCCTGCTCGCCAAGGAGCGGAACTTCTTCCCGAGCCTGGAACAGCATGAAGTTCCGGTAGACAAATACACCGGCAATGCCTCCTTTGACGCGATGAAGAAATTCTCCGACACCGCGGTAATGGTCATTGGCAGAAACGGCGGCGAGGGGTCCGACCTCAACGACTATGACAGTGTTGACGGCCGGGGTTACCTCGAGATCAGCAAAAACGAAGAAGATATTCTGGCGAAGGCCAGCAAGACTTTTAATCATGTCATTGTCGTGCTGAACATGGCGAACATGATGAACATGGACTTCCTTAAGAAGTACAAGGTAGACTCTGTCCTGTGGGTTGGCATTCCGGGTTCGTACGGGCTGACTCCAGTTGGTAAGATTCTCACGGGTGCCATTAACCCGAGCGGACGGCTGCCGGACACCTGGCTGTACGACAATAACAGCAACCCGGCGGTTGCGAACGGCTGGGGTACCAAGGCTTCGAATGCCAACGCATACAAGATTGACTATGCCGAAGGCATTTACGTCGGCTACAAGTTCTTTGAGACGGCGTTTGCTGAGAAGGCGAAAGTTAACGGTTACAACTACGGAAACTACAACTCGGTAGTTGCGTTCCCGTTCGGCACTGGTAAATCCTACACAACGTTTAGTCAGAAGATGAGCGGTGTGCCGAAGAAGCTGGACCCACGTGGCAGCTTTACGGTCAAGGTTAAGGTTAAGAATACCGGTAACGCTGCCGGCCGCGATGCGGTACAGCTTTACGTGACGGTTCCGTATACCGGCTATGACAAGGCGCACGGTGTGGAAAAATCTGCGGTAACTCTTGTCGGCGTTGGTAAGACAGGAGTCCTGCAGCCTGGTAAGTCTGAGACTGTTAAGGTTCCGGTGGACATGCAGCAGATTGCGTCTTATGACGAGACTTACAAGAATGCAAACGGTACGAAAGGTGCATACATGCTGGATGCTGGCAAGTATACATTCAGCATTCGAAACAACTCGCATGATGTTATTGAGAGTTCAGATGCAGAGCTGAAGGACAGTTACTTTTTCAGCGGTGCCAACAAGAGAGACTCGGATGACCAGCAGGCGTACAACCAGTTCAGTGACGCGGAGCGGGGTCAGTACCTGTCCCGGAAGAACGGGTTTGCCAATTACAATGCGTCTGTTAAGGGCGCTCCTGGTACGGTCAAGGACATGACGTTCCAGAACAGCCCGAACACGTACCTGAAGGGCATGGACAAGAGTGTTACGAAGCACTACCTCAAAGGTGTTGACTACGACGCACCGGGTAACCTGAAATGGACCGACCTTGCCGGTAAGAAATATGATGACCCGATGTGGCAGAAGCTCATCAGCCAGATTTCTCTGGAAGACCTGGTCAGCCTGTCACGACAGGGCAATTATCACACCATTGAAATTAAGTCGGTTGGCCATCCACAGACCTACAGTATTAACGGCCCGCTCGGTATTACCAACCAGTACAATGATAAGAAGCGCGGAGTCGGCTACTGCACGTCGATGATTCTCGCTGCAACGTTCAACCCTGAGCTTGCTTACAAGTACGGCACGTACCTGGGCGACGAAGCGCACACATATGAGCAGATTGGTATTTACGGCCCTGGCGCTGACATCCATAGAACGGCTTACAGTGGACGGAACTACGAGTACTTCAGTGAGGACGCTGCCCTGTCCGGCATTATGAACGGACATGAGGTCCGCGGCCTGCGGGACAAGGGCATGGTTACCTACACGAAGCACTTTGCTCTGAACGACACGGAGACGCAGCGCGGCGGTAACCTGCACACGTATGCAAGTGAACAGGCCATCCGTGAAATTTATCTTCGTCCGTTTGAGGACGGCGTCAAGTACGGCGACGGCAACGCCATGATGGGCGGTTTGAACTATGTCGGCGACGTCTGGACCAACTGCAACGAGCACCTTATGACCGAAGTCCTCCGCAAGGAGTGGGGCTTCCGCGGCATTGTCTGCTCCGACCAGGATCAGAACCAGATGACGAACCAGACGTACCGTGCGGGTGACACCTTCCTGCGCGCGGGCTCCGACATCTGGATTGGATTTACGCCATTCCTCAAGAGTATTTCCTCTATGAGCGATGCAGATATCTATTATCTCCAGAGAATGGCCCACCACGTTCTGTATGCCGAAGTGAATTCCTACATTGTACCGGCTACGGTCAATGCGCTCGGAATTCCAACAAGCATTATGAAGGCGAATGACAAGCTGAACGTGTTTGGCTTGTAAGAAGAGGCTGAGAGGTTAGTCTTTGAGACCACAGCTTCGTGAGACCCGTACACTTGGGACTCGCACAATAGGAAAATAGTAAAAAGAGCGCAGCTCGGTTGGGCTGCGCTCTTTTGCTGTCTTTAATGGTGGATCGCGCAGGGGCTTTAGAAACCAATTTGAAAACCCAAAAGTTGGAAAA
>CAYRKX010000010.1:33436-44688 GCA_964425185.1 uncultured Eubacteriales bacterium | reverse complement strand
GAAAGTGGATAGGAGCAGCGGTCAGTGCTCTGCTTCAAACTCCGCTTGGAGCAGTTGGAAAGACAGTTCTGCTTCCTGGAAACTGGATTGGGATGGCCGCCGGCTGGACTGCAGCCGGGCTGGAAAATGCAGCGGCCAATTTTATTCCTGACGCAGCTGCCACTGTTCTGGGAACAGCCGCAGGTTCTTTGCTTGGGAAAAACTTAGGTGCCCTTGCCGGGACCTTGTTCTTCCCTATGGATAAAATCCTGGAGGGCGTCTTCCAGATTCCCGCTGTTATTCAGGGAATTCTCGGCGCGGAAAAAGGCGCCGTCCTTGGATTGGCGCTGGGTCTGCCGAGTGCTCCACTCGGGTATTTTATTGGCAGTGCAGTAGGTCATCTGGCAGGGCTTATTGTCGGACCGCCGCTCGGCGCATTTGGCGGTGCTGCAACCGGAGGGGCAATTGGCGCCGTAATTGGGTTTTCCACTGGTGCGCTGCTGGGCTTTCCGAGCTTTACCTCGTGGATTCTCGCCCCGATTGGCGCTGCTGCTGGATATGCCATCTGGGCTGTAATCTGCGCGCCAATCTGGTTTGTTGTTGGTGCGTTTAATGGCCGCGCAGTCTGCGGCATTATTGGCAAAGTTGTCGGCGCCGGATTTGGCATGGTTGTAGAAGCTATGATTGGTGCCACCTGCGGCTACATTTTGGGACGTTTCCTTGCGACTATTCCAGTTGCGGTTCCGGCAATGCTTGCTAAAGCTCTCGGCTCGGCGATTGACGCTTTTAGCGGTGCCGTACTTGGTGAACTGCTCGGACTGGCGGGCGGTCTGACTCTGGGAACTGTTACTGCTTTAACAGTGGCTGGTTTCAGCTTTATTCCGAAAGCACTTCTCTCTAGTGCAGTTGGTGCCGGCGCAGGTACACTTTTAGATGCTGTGCTTGGTGCAGCTCTGACTGCTGTTCCTGCTGGTTTAATTGGTTTTACTCTTGGAAATGGAGTGGACCTTGCAGTTAGTCATGCAATGGGCGGCCTGATAGGAGCCGGAACCGGTAAAACTCTTGCTGCTGGCGCAGTGGTTGTCCCGAGTGTCCTGAAAGCGGAAGTGAAAGACCGGATGATTGGCGGTGTACTTGGAAAAACTGTCGGCACTGGCCTCCGGACTCTTATCCATGGCGCCGCTGGCGCTGGAATTGGACGGCTTCTGGGTACCGTTGTAGATATGCAGGTTGGTTCTGTTTCCAAAGGCCTGCGCGGCGTAGTGATGGGAACCGTTCTGGGCTCTGCACTGGATGGTGTAGTTGGCGCAGGAACTTTGGGTACCTTATTTGCCACACTTGGTGCATTACGGGGCTTTGTTCACGGCATAATTTTCGACATGGCTTCTGGTGCTCTTCTTGGTCGGCCCATGCTTGGCGTTCCGTCCACTGTTATTGGCGGCATTATTGGTGCCGAACTGGCTAAACTCCATCAGAAACTTACCGGTGAAAATACTGATGGCAGCTGGCTGAATGACACGAGACTCGGCGGGCTTATGGCGCTGCTGAAACGAGGTATGCCGAAAGGCGTTAATGCAGTGCTTGCGTTTGGTGAGACTGATGGTTCCCGTCTGAATCCTGGCAAATCTGATGGTGCGAAAGCTTTGAAAACGGAAGATGCTTCCACTGAAACCGAGAACCAGAAACAAATTGCTGTGTCTCCTAATGTGATGATCCCTGATGACACCGGAGTGAAACCTGACAGCGTTATGAATGCGGGTGCCGAAGAGGGTGCCCACGAGGGCCATCTAGGTCGTCCGGTTTCCGAAAATGGTTTTTCCGGTTATGGCATGAACCCACTTGGAGGTATTGCCAGCACGAAGTACTCAAACGACGCTGTAGATGCCTATCCGAGTCAGGGCGACAACGTCTCTGAATTCCCAGAGGCCTCAAATGCAGACCTTCCTTCGACTGGCGATGTCGGCTTTGAAATAGCCGCATCTCTTCTGCTCGCAGTGGCAGCAATGCTGGCCTTCGCGTGGAGAAAAGAGTCGAAAGAAGAATATATTGAACTTTAAAACTGAATAGAATAATAAATATAAAAATAACCCGCAGAAGAGCGGGGGAAAAGCTACAAGTGGACTTAAGTCTAAGGGCGGAGGGCATACACTTGACAGTCTTAGGTGAGCCAGCGCTTGGCCACTGGCCTAAGCCATTCCAGCCCCGGACCCCGTCCTCTGCTATCTCAGCCTGCCGGCCCCACGCTACCTCACACCAAACTACTTCCTTACACATCATCAAACTTTATCTCCCAACTCTCCAATGTTAGCAATTCCTCACCCCGGTTTTTGTGTTAATGTGGGGAGAGGAGGCGAGTTTATGCCAACATCTTACGCTCACCACAAATTTGGGCAGCAGGTGCTGAAGCAGCTTTCGCCGGACCTGCAGAACCCCATAAAAAAAGAGACCGAATTGTATGAACTCGGCTTAAATGGACCGGATCTGTTCTTCTTTTACCGGCCCTATATCTATAAAAATGAGGTCAACCAGCTCGGATACGGCATGCATGACGAAGCGGCTCTTCCGTTTTTCCGCCACTCCGCAAAACTTGTCCGGAAAGACGGCTTCCCGGCGGATGAGATGTCGTATTTATACGGCTTCATCGCCCATTTTGTGCTGGACTGCACATGCCACAGATATATTTACGAACTTACGGCAGAGAGTAATCTGACCCATCAGGAAATTGAGTCGGAGTTTGACCGCGTGCTGATGGAGGCCGACGGTATTGACCCGGTGACGCACCGGCAGACCGAAGAGTTTCACGCCACCATGCACAACGCGGAGGTCATTTCCCGGTTCTTCCCGACGTCGGCAGACGAGGTTTACATTTCCATTCATCAGTGCAAGCGATACAAAAATCTTTTAGTGTCTCCCAGCCGTGAAAACCAGAAGCGGAGGTTCAAACTGGTCAATAAAACCCCGCTGGCCCCTAAGCTCGACGGGTTCATGATGAATCTGAAACCGGACCATGAATGTGACCAGTCCAACCAGGAGCTTTTGAAACGCATGAATCAGGCTGTACCAGATGCGGTGATACTGGTAGAAGACTTTATTCCCAACGCTAAAGGGGAAAGGCCTTTCAGTGAGCTGTACCAGTATGATTTCTGTGGAAACAAACACTGATCCGGTCTGACTTTTCATGTTAGAATCCATTAAAGTGAAAAAGCAGCTGTGCCATTTCTCATGACACAGCTGTTTTTGATTTTGCCGCTCAATAATGGCCTGCATTACTCGTGGCTCTGGAACATCTTCCCCTCAACCGACCAGCGGACCCACTCGGCCACGTTGACCGAATGGTCGCCGATGCGTTCAAGGTATTTATCTATCATCAGCAGGTTGACGAAGGTTTCGCTCTCCTTTTCAGAGACGTCCGGTTTAGTCATCTCGTGAATTAAGTCCACTTTGACTTCATGGAACCATTGGTCTACCGTGTCATCTTCGGAAATCACCTTTTCTGCGAGACGGGTATCTTCCTTCAGGAAGGCCTCCGTTGCACCGCTGACCATGTTAACTGTAGCAATGCCCATCTGGTGTACTGCATGGCTTAGCTTCTCCGGGTTATGCTCCACAGAAACTCCGCCAATAAACGGGACCAGTTCTGCAATATCCTCGGCCTGGTCGCCAATCCGCTTTAAGTCATTGATGATATGCAGGGCCGTGGAAACGTGCCGCAGGTCCGAGGCGACCGGCGTCTGCAGCATCAGCAGGCGAAGGCACAGGTTCTCAATGTCCTGATTCTTCCGCTCGATTTTTCCCTCGAGCTCTGCCGTGCGCTTGACCAGCTCCAGGCTTTGGCCGCCAGTGTCGGAGTCCGCCTCCTCGGCGGCCTCATGTCCCACAAACGCCTTAACCGCTGTGGAAATGGCCTCTTCACACAGCGCTCCCATATTGTAGATTTCCTCATGCAGCTCTTCCAGCTGTGTCTGAAATGCGTCTCTCATAACTTCTCCTTATCCGAACCGGCCGGTAATGTAGTCTTCCGTGCGTTTGTCCTGCGGATTGCCGAAAATCTGATCCGTCTTTCCATACTCCACAATCTCCCCGAGCAGGAAAAATGCCGTGTTGTCCGCAATTCGCCCGGCCTGCTGCATATTGTGCGTCACAATAACAATGGTGAAGTTCTTCTTGAGCTCCAGCGCAAGGTCCTCAATCTTTGTCGTCGAAATGGGGTCCAGGGCCGATGTCGGCTCGTCCATCAACAGTACCTCCGGTTCCACTGCAATGGCCCGGGCAATGCACAGCCGCTGCTGCTGCCCTCCGGACATCGCCAGCGCACTTTTCTTCAGCTTGTCCTTGACGTCATCCCACAGTGCGGCCTCACGGAGAGACTTCTCCACAATCTCATCCAGTCTGGAGCGGGAGTGAACGCCGTGAGTTCGCGGACCATAGGCAATGTTGTCGTAAATGCTCATCGGAAACGGGTTCGGCCGTTGGAACACCATACCCACTCTCCTGCGCAGATTGTTGACGTCCGTGTTGTGGTAAATATCCTTTCCGTCGAGCAGAATATCGCCCGTTATTTTGCATCCCGGCACTAAATCGTTCATGCGATTCAGACTTTTCAACACCGTCGACTTGCCGCACCCGGACGGGCCGATAAATGCGGTTATCTCATGTTCCGGGATCTGAATGGAAATATCTTTGACGGCGTGAAATTTATCGTAATAGAGGTCCATATGGCGGATCTCCATTTTAGGTTGTGACACAGTTTAACCCTCCTGTTTGGCTGTGAGTTTTCCCGCAAGGCGGCGGGAGAGTGCGTTGATTCCGATGACCATGACCAGCAGTACAACTGCGGTGGCGTAGGCCTGACCGGTGTAGAGTCCCTCGGACATCAGGCAGTACATGTGAACGGCGAGAGTCCGGGCCGGTTTCATGACATTGAGTGTGGCGGTGGTCCCGGTGCCGCTCGTGAAAATAAGTGCTGCAGTCTCTCCGACAATGCGGCCGGTGGCCAGAATAATTCCGGACAGAATTCCCGGCATGGCTGAGGGGAGCTGCAGCTTGAAAATAGTCCGCAGTTTTCCGGCGCCGAGCCCAAATGAGCCTTCTGCGTAAGACTCGGGAACTGCCAGCAGGGCTTCTTCCGTCGTTCGAATTATCAGCGGCAGCACCATGATGGCAAGGGTCAGACATCCGGCCAGTATGGAGTAGTCCATATGCAGGGCAATGACGAATGCCAGAAATCCAAAGAGCCCGTAGACAATAGACGGTATACCGGACAGTGTTTCGTTGGTGACCCGTAACACCTTGACGAATTTCGAGTCCTTTCTGGCATACTGCGTCAGGTAAATCGCGCTGCCGATGCCGACCGGAACGGCCATGACCAGTGTGAGCAAGGTAATGACCAGCGTGTTGATGATAGCGGGCAGCATGGACACATTGTCTGCGTCATAGTTCCAGGCGAATAGCTTTGTCGAAAAGTTGGGAATGCCTTTGATGAGAATATATAAAATAATGAAAAATACAGCGGCAATGGAAATGAGAGCTCCAAGGTGGATGAGTAAGTACAGAATCATGGCGCCCGGATGTCCTTTATAGGACGCAAGTTTTTCTTTCATGCAGAGGCCTTCTTTCGGTTCAGCGCTGAGAAGCACAGGTTAATGAGAAGAATGAAGACGAACAGTACGGCGGAGGTCGTAATTAATGCTTCGCGGTGCAGGCCGGAGGCATAGCCCATCTCCAGAACAATGTTGGAGGTCAGGGTGCGCACGCCGCTCGTAATGCTCTCCGGCATAATGGCCTGGTTTCCGCAGACCATAATGACAGCCATGGTCTCGCCGATAGCGCGGCCAATTCCCAGGATTACCCCGGACAGAATGCCGGACTTCGCTGCCGGGAACGACGCGCGGAAAATACTGCGTTCTTTTGTGGCACCCAGAGCCAGCGAACCTTCAAAATACATATCCGGAACTGCGTTGAGGGCAGACTCCGTAGTGCTGATAATAGTTGGCAGGATCATCAGGCCAAGCAGAATGGAGGCGGTGAGAATGCCCTTGCCGCTGTTGTGGTTTATCTGCTGCAGGACTGGCACAATGACGACCAGACCGAAGAAGCCATAGACAATGGAGGGAATACCGGCGAGAAGATCAATGGCCGGCTCCACCAGCTTGTGAATTCGCTTGCTGGCGTAATACGACAGGTAGACAGCAGAAAAAATTCCGACCGGTACTCCGACAACAATGGCGCCTGCTGTAACGTACAGACTTCCCACCATCATTGGGAAAATACCGTACTGGTCAGCGTCGGGGTTCCAGGTCCGGCCGAATAAAAAGTTCTTAGGGCCGACTTCCCGAAACGCCGGGAAGCCGTTAACGAAAACAAAGTAACAGATGAGCAGAACTGCCGCAATGGAAATGAGTGCACACAGCAGAAAGACAATCTGCATAATCCGTTCAGACAAATTCTTCTTCATATTATTTCACCTGAGACCAGTTCCGCGTTTTTCCAAGGTAGATATCCCGGACCTGTTCGGATGTCAGATTGTCGATTGGGTTTTTCCTGTTGACTATGACAACAATTCCATCACGCGCAATGGTCTGAGATTCTAACTGCTGGCTCTCTTTCGGGTCGAGCTCCCGGGAGGCCATACCGAAGTCGACGACTCCCTCTTCTGCGGCCTGAATGCCGGCGGATGAGCCGTTCTGCTCAATCTCAATGATGACTTTCGGGTTTAGAAGCTGGTACTGACTGGCCAGGCGCTCCATAACAGGACCGACAGATGTGGAACCGGAGACGGAAATGGTGCCTTTCAGCCCCTTGACACTGTGGTAGCCGGCCGCGTGGGCCAGCTTTAAATATCCTGCGTCCTGGATGATTTTTTGTCCCGGACGGGAGAGAATAAAGGTGATGAAATCCTGGGCAATCTTACTCAGGGATCCCGGCTTATAGCAGATTAAGAACGGGCGGACCAGCTTGTATTTCCCGGCCATAATGTCCGCAACATTGGGGGCAACTCCGTTAATTTTCAGCGGCTTTACCGTATTGCTCAGAGAGCCGAGCGAAACGTAGCCGATTGCATTTTGGTTTCCTGTAGTACTCATAATCATGACGGCAGTGGAGTTGGTGACTTCCGCCCGCGGTGTGGTTGCATCTCTTCCATAGGAATCCTCAATACCGAGCATCTCGGTAAAGGCTCCCCGGGTACCGGACCCCGCTTCGCGGGAGATCGCATCAATCCGGTCGGTGTTCTTTGCCCCGCCGCATCCGGCGAGCAGAACCGCGCAGAGAACGGCGCTCAGTGCGAGCGAGAGGATTTGGAGCAGTCTTTTTTTCATAGGTTTTTCCTCCTTGTTCCTTAAATATATAAAGAACCTGTAAAAGAACTGGTACGAGTTTTGTAAAATGTGTGTAATGAAATTTACATTTGACTTCAGGAAACACGTGTTGTATGATCTTTTCAAATATAAATGCGAGGACGGAGAAAGTACGTTTTCCGCTGACCTGTCGAAAGAGAGGTTTCCCACAGCTGAGAGGGGGCCGGCAGGAGGAAGAACGGAATACCACTCCCGAGCAGCGGTGCGAAACAAGCATCGACGGAGCAGCTCACGTTAACGGGCTCAAGAGTGAAAGCTCAAGGTGGAACCGTGTTGGAACATCCGGCACCCTTGAACAGGACGAAAGTCGTGTTTTCGGGCGCTTTTTTTATGCCCGTATGTAGACACACTGAAAGGGGTATAAGACTATGAAAATTATTGACAGCCACGGCAATGTCTCGGTATGCCCGGAAGATCAGGAACTCCATGTTCTCCGTCATTCCGCGGCGCACATCATGGCGCAGGCCATCTCCCATCTCTGGCCGGACGCCGACTTCGGATTCGGACCGGCAACGGACAACGGCTTCTACTACGACGTTGACCTCGGAGACTACAAGATTACCGAAGAGGACCTCGGCAGAATCGAAGCCGAGATGAAGAAGATCTGCAAAGAAAATCTCAAATTCAAACCGTTTATTCTGCCCCGTGAAGAGGCAAAGAAGCTCATGGCGGACCGCCACGAAAAATATAAACTGGAGCACATTGATGACCTTCCGGAAGATGCGGAGATTAGTTTCTTCCAGCAGGGTGACTACATTGACATGTGCACCGGCCCGCATATCTGCTACACCAAGGCCCTGAAGGCATTTAAGCTCACTTCCACTTCCGGCGCTTACTGGAGAGCCAACAAGAATAACAAGATGCTGACTCGAATTTACGGCATTGCATTCCGGAATAAAGACGAGCTTGCGCAGTACGAGCAGCGAATCGCCGAGGCGGAGAAGAGAGACCACCGCAAGATTGGCAAGGAAATGCAGCTCTTCATGATGGTCGATGAAGGTCCGGGTTTCCCGTTCTGGCTTCCGAACGGCATGAAGCTCAAGAATGCTCTCATGCAGTACTGGAGAGAAAAACAGACCGAGTACGGCTACGAGCAGATTGAGACCCCAACCATTCTCTCCCGTAAACTGTGGGAGACCTCCGGTCACTGGGATCATTACAAAGAGAACATGTATACCACGACCATCGACGACGAGGAATATGCCATCAAGCCGATGAACTGCCCGGGTGCCTGCCTGGTCTACAAGAGCCAGCCCCGCAGCTACCGTGATCTGCCGCTCCGCCTGGCTGAGGCCGGACATGACCACCGTCATGAGCTCCGCGGCGCCCTCCACGGCCTGTTCCGTGTTCGCGCGTTCACTCAGGATGACGCCCACCTGTTCGTCCGTCGTGACCAGATTACCGAAGAAGTAACCGCAACCACCCATCTCATTACGGACTACTATAAGCAGTTCGGCTTCCCGTTCAAGGTAGAGCTGTCCACCCGTCCGGAGAACTCCATGGGTTCTGATGAGGACTGGGAGCATGCTACGCAGGGCCTGCGCGATGCACTGGACAGTATGAATATGGAATATACTGTCAATGAAGGTGACGGCGCCTTCTACGGTCCAAAGATTGACTTCCATCTGCAGGACTGCCTGGGAAGAACCTGGCAGTGCGGAACCATTCAGCTGGACTTCCAGCTCCCCCAGAACTTTGAACTGGAGTATACCGACAAAGACGGCAGCAAGAAGCGCCCAATTATGATTCACCGCGCCGGATTCGGCTCCTTTGAGCGGTTTATTGGTATGCTCACCGAGCAGTATGCCGGTAAGTTCCCGGTATGGCTTGCTCCGACTCAGGTCAAGGTGCTCCCGGTTTCCGAAAAGACCATGGACTACTCCATGGAAGTGTATAAGAAACTTCTCAAGGCCGGCGTCCGTGTAGAGATAGACGAGCGCGGCGAGAAGATTGGATATAAGATTCGTGAGGCACAGCAGGTTGACCGTGTCCCTTACATGCTTGTCCTCGGCCCGAAAGAGCACGAGGCCGGCACCGTTGCCGTCCGCAGCCGCGATACCGGTAAGACTACTACTATGACCTATGATGAGTTCCTGGAAAAGGTCACTAAGGAAATTAAAGACCGCGTTTAAGTGTGTACTTTAACCATACGAAAGGCTGAGCCCGGGGATCTGGAGCCGGTTCTTGCCATCTACAACGATGAGGTGGTTAACGGCATATCCAACCTGGACATTCACCCGAAATCTCTGGAGCAGGGGCGAGAGTGGTTCTCCCGGTATAACGTAGAAAACCATCCTCTGCTCGTCGCCGAGGCAGAAGATGGTCACATTGCCGGCTATGCTTCTCTCGGGAGGTTCCGGGAAAAAGAGGCCTATTGCTCTACTGTAGAGCTTTCTGTTTATGTTGCGCGCGCTGACCGCAAACATGGCGTGGCAACCCAACTCTTGCGAGAAATTCTGGAGGAGGCACGCCGCGACCCGAACACACATCTTGTCGTGTCGGTCATTACGTCGGTGAACCGCGCCAGTATTGAGCTCCACAGGAAGTTCGGATTTGTCTTTTGCGGAAGATTCCACGAGGTGGGCACCAAGATGGGCCACTATGTGGATATTGACAACTACGAGCTGAAGGTTTGAAGATATGCGGTGCACAGGAGAGCTCTGAGCGCACTGCCGGCTGCCGGATGTTACCAAGTGGCAGCCGGATGCTACGGACTTATAGAACGAGAAAAGGACTGCTCCTCTGAGCAGTCCTTTTCTTAGTCTATGGGATATTATGGGATTAAAAGGGTTATAACTATGGGGTAGTTATATGGGTTATTCGAACGGGTGTTCGGATAACTTAAATTAAATATATACCCGAACGCTCGTTCAGTCAATAGTTTTTTTGAATTTTTTTCGTGCTATACTGATACTGTGAACAGGAGGGAAAGTTATGCCACGAAAATCCTATTCGGAAGAGGAGATAGCCAAGCGCCGAAAACAGATCCTCGATGTATCGCTGTCCCTGTTTGAAAAAAAGGGCTACGACGGTACGTCCATGAGGCAGATCGCGCAGAAGGCGGATATGTCCCTTGGCATGCTCTACTATTACTTTGAGAATAAAACCGACATTTATCTCGCACTCTATGAAAAAGCGCTGGACTTGATGGAGGAGTCATTCCGGGAAGCTATGGAGACGCCGGTGCCGGACATTCCGTCCCGTATCAGCATAATGCTGTACAGCTATTTCAACTATTATAATGAACACCCGGATTATTACCGGATCTTTACGACGGGAAACCGCGGTGGAGACAACGAGATTGAAATTCCGCAGGAGCTGAAGCAGAAGGGGCTGAACCTGCTGCATCTCCTGGAAGGACCGGTCCAAGAGGGGATGAAACAGGGGGTCATCCGCCCAAGTGACAGCTTCAAGGCCGTCGTATCCATGTGGTCTATGTCGGACGGCATTTTGATGCTTCACAAAAAAACTCGCGTAGAACTTCTGGGTGACAAGTTTATGGACTACTACGCCACCGCCGTCAACATTATGTTGAATGGAATTCTGGCGGACGGCGAGACGCAGGAGCCGGTGAGTGGGAAACAAGGATGAGTTTCCCGCAGGAAGATTGGCTGCCGCAGAACCGTGTTTTCTGTTGAGACCGGAATGCTGCAGGACCCGGAGGTTTTGCCAAACTCTGAAAAAGGGGCCCACTTGGTCAAACATTTTTCAGAAGGAGGCCCAATTTGCCTCGGTTTTGTGCCCAAAAAAGTGAAATATAATAGAAAAGCCACTGTGAGTGATGACTCACAATGGCTTTCTTTCTCTATTTTCTACAAGGTATTTGTGGCGTCTTGATCATCCAGCTTATTTGGTGGAAGCTTGGCAAAACGCGCCGACTTCGAGGGCGAAAAGCGCCGACTTTGAGGGTAAACGCGC
>CAYRKX010000010.1:31133-33336 GCA_964425185.1 uncultured Eubacteriales bacterium | reverse complement strand
GGCAAAACGCGCCGACTTCGAGGGCGAAAAGCGCCGACTTTGAGGGTAAACGCGCCGACTTTCGAGGGCGAACGCGCCGACTTCGAGGGCGAAAAGCGCCGGCGTTGGAGCCCTAAGGACAGCCGGCCTTATCGGCACCTGTGCGGACCGGCCGCTGCCGCTCACCACTTATTATTCACCTGCTCACAGAACGCATACATGTGGTTCACCGGGATGACCGTCCCGTCATCCAGCGTAACCGTACCGCTCCAGTATCCGTGAACCTGGTGCCCGTTCGTGCCCAGCAGCTCCAGAATATCCAGATCGGAGTAGTTGTCGTAGAACGGTGTGAACGTCATTTCAAACCGGCCGTTCTCCTCGTGGAACTTCCACGGCTTAGTCAGGTTTTTGGGGTCATATTCCATCGTGACCCGCCCAAGCTTGTTGGCCTTGCCATTGTAGAACAGGCAGGTCTCCGTGGCGTTGCTCGTGTCTCCAATGCCCCACGTGAGCTCCCATCCGAGAATGCTGCCGTCCGGGAGATACCCGCTGCCGTTGGACCAGACCCAGTTGGTATCATGGTCCCAGACTCCACGGCCCCAGTCCAGGAAGCCGAACGTGTTCTTCTTGCTGAAGTTGATCGTGTCGTTCCCAATCTGGACATACCCGCTGGTCGGCATGCTGTCAATCTTATTCGTCAGGAAGAAGTGCTTGCTGTCCTTGTACGGAATGGCCATGGTAATGGATTCCAGGTTCGGCATCTCCTCCAGAGTCAGATCAATCTTGAACTTTTCCAGACTCGGTTTCACCGTCAGGCCCTGCGCGGTAATGTGCCGCGTGTGTCCATCATACGCAGCCGTCAGGTTCCAGTTTCCAAACTTGTGCGTAATGGTACTTGGTGTGGCGCTGCTCCGCGGCATCTGCAGAATGTGTGTGGTGCCGAGCATGCCAATTCCGCTGTCCAGAATAACTTTCTTGTTCTGCATGTCATGGACTTTAATAAATGCTCCGGCGCCAACTCCAATATTCGCAATTGTGAACTGACACAGGTACTTCTCATTCGAGACCTGATAATAGTCCCACTCCTTAATCTGATACGGACTTGCCGCAATATCCTCACGGTTGTACTCGAACAGATTGGTCCGTGCCCAGCCGGGCTCCTTCACGGTGCCGTCCTCGTTTAACAGCTTGGTTGGCTTCGTCACCTCATGCTGCTTCTGGACCGTTCCAGGCTCAAACTGAAGTTTCCCGGAGTAGATGTCGTCCCGGCGCTCCCCCTTGAACGCGTAAGCCGGAACAGCGCAGCAGAAGAGCAGAGTCAGTGCGGACAGAGCTGCGGTCACCTTACGGGCGATTGACTTGTGTTTCATTTCATAACCTCCTTTGGTCAATACTTTTTCAACTTGATTATAAAATAAAACGACACTTTCCAAAAGTACACAAATGGGGCAATCTATGGTAATCTAGAACTACTGATTTGGCCGCTCGCAGGCGAGCGGGAGAAAAGTGAGGATCTGAGACGAGACTATGACCAAAAAAGAAATCAAAAGCTTTTTACAAGACCATCCGCTCAGCAGGATTTCCGCCGCGGGAATTCTGCTGAGTATCTATGAGAACCCGGATTCCGTGAAGAACCTGGATGCCACAGCTGCCAAGAACCAGGGTGACCTCGACGAGGAGCACGCGAAGCTCATAGAGGAGGCGGAGACCGAAAAAGAATTTTTCCGGCTCATGCGCAAGCCGCTCTCCTGGGAAAACCAGGAAGTGCTCGTGGAAAAAATGCTTCCCCGCGAGGAGCAGCTGGCTCCGTTTATTCTGGAAAAGTCCCTGCGGAATATGCAGGACAATTTCGTTGAGACCGCGACATCCTTTTTCATGCGGGCCAAACAGGATTACAGCAAGTGGATTCTGGAACACTACGATGAAATCCAGAACGCCTACATGAAATCCATGTACTGCATGATTCTCGGCATGCGCGGAGACGAGACCATAGCTCCATTCCTGGAGTCGGAGTACGCCAACTTTGTCGCTCTGTGTCCAGGACAGGGCTTTGAACAGGGCCCGCTCATCGGGCTGCACGAGATTGCTTATGACGACTAAACTGGTATCGCCCTACAACCCTGTTTGGCCCGCATGAAAAAGGATGTCGCGGTCTCAACGAAATTGTCCCGTTGAGACCGCGACATCCTTTTTCATGCGGGCCAAACAGGATTACAGCAAGTGG
>CAYRKX010000010.1:0-31033 GCA_964425185.1 uncultured Eubacteriales bacterium | reverse complement strand
CGTTGAGACCGCGACATCCTTTTTCATGCGGGCCAAACAGGATTACAGCAAGTGGATTCTGGAACACTACGATGAAATCCAGAACGCCTACATGAAATCCATGTACTGCATGATTCTCGGCATGCGCGGAGACGAGACCATAGCTCCATTCCTGGAGTCGGAGTACGCCAACTTTGTCGCTCTGTGTCCAGGACAGGGCTTTGAACAGGGCCCGCTCATCGGGCTGCACGAGATTGCTTATGACGACTAAACTGGTATCGCCCTACAACCCCGAGTGGAAGGCTCTCTATGAGCGGGCTTTTCCCAAAAGCGAGAAATATCCTCTCGCCATGCTCTACATTCTGTCTAAACGGAAAGACATTAACGCATACGCATTTTATGACAATGACCAGTTCGCCGCTCTCCTGTATACCGTAGAGTCTGAGACGATGGTTTTTGTCCTGTATTTTGCCGTGAACGATACGATCCGCTCCAAAGGCTATGGCACGAAGATCCTTGAGTGGCTCAAGACCAAAGCTGGATCGCGCGCGATAGGATTAAACATTGAACCGGTTGACCCCTCTGCCGAAAATGCAGAGCAGCGACGCCGGCGGGCTTCTTTCTATGAACGGAACGGAATTGTGGACACGGGGTACCGTCTTGGCGCCCAGGGCCAGATTTATGCCGTTTACTCTTCGGCCGACCCGTTTGTGCCGGAGAACTATACGAAGACGATGGGCCGGATGGCCTTCGGTCTTTATCATCCCAAGTTGAAGGAGACATCAGTTGAATGAAGAAATCGGACATGAGAGAACTGCGCAAGGTGGTCAAGAGCCAGAATCCCGTTGTGGAGAAGGTGTGGTGCTGCTATGTCGACTCGGAGAATAACGTCTTCTACGAAAAACTCCGCCGACTCAGCGACATGGAAGACGCCGAGCGCGGGCGGCATAAGGACATCCTGACCGGAGTGCTGCCGACGTCCATCGGGAAGAAAGTGTTCCCGGTATGGCTCGAACGGCAGAACCAGGACCTCCTGGCCCTGAAGGGCATGGAGTGGACCGATGCCGAAATCTTTCACGCTTTCCGCGATGTACTGCTGGAAAATTATTCTCACCTCGACCCCTACTACGCTGTAGCGGGCCGTGTGGTTTACGATGTTCCATCGAAGACAAAGGACAAGGCCTATACTGGCGAGAGCGAAGATGTCTATACTGCAATGATCTTTGCTATTTGCCCGGCGAAGCTGTCCGGCGATGAGCTCGGCGTCAAAGATGAGAGCATCGTTGAGCTCGACCGCCGCTGGGTGGTGAAGCGCCCGGAACTCGGATTCCTGTACCCGTCCTTTGATGAGCGCGGGGAGAATCGCAACGAGGTTGCCCTGTTTGGAAAGGACCCGGCAGCAGATACGCTGATTACCACACTGTTCCAGATGAGAGAGCAGGATGTCCCGGCGTCTCTGGAAGAGCAGCAGGAACGGTTTGAGGGACTGATTGGGGACCTCGACGTTGACATGGAAACCGCCAACACGCTGACAAAAGCTATTGCTGAGTCCGCTGCAGAGGACAAGGACACCGATGAAATTGACAAGGCGACCATCCGCCGCTGCGCCGCTAACGCAGGTGTGGACGTCACAGATTTCGATGAGTACTATGAAGACAATGTTGGCACCACAAAACTGACCGAGGCCGCACTTTGTGGAAAGTCTGTCACAATTGAAACCGGTGACTTCAAGCTGAATATTCCGACGGAGAAATCCGACCTGATTATTACAAAGAAAGTGGACGGCGTAAACTGTATTCTCATTCCGGTTGACGGCGACATTGTTGTCAATGGGGTAAAGACTACGCTGAAGGCCGGGGAGAAGCAGGAGCTGTTTTAAAGCCGTGGTCTGGTTAGCGCGGCCAGGCGGCCGCATGCTGTGGTACCCGCTTATAGCTTTCTGGTACATTACAAAATAAAAGCCATGATGAGTCGCTGCTCACGCAGCAGTCTCACCATGGCTTTTTCTTACTCAGTCCTCGCTCAGCACCTCTTCCAACGCCTCGCGGTCCAGAATCTGAAACTTCTTCTTCTCATACTTCAGGATGCCGTGGTCCTCCAGATTCCGAATTTCCCGGTGCAGTGTAGTGCGGGAGACATTCATGAGCAGGGCCAGTTTGACAATGGAGCCCGGGAGCGGGACCACGTCGGAATTCCTGGCCTTGCTCTGCTGGAGCAGAAAGTAGGCGAGTTTCTGGTCGGTTCCCTTGTAGGAGAGCAGCTCGATTTTGCGGTGCAGAAAGAAGCTCTGGCTGCACAGCTCGGAGAGGAAATTCTGCAGGACACGGCTGTCCTTCTGCAGAATCTGAATCATGTCGTCTTTCTGTATGATGAGTACTTCTGCGCTCTTTTCCGCGGACAGCTCACACGGATAGATCTGAGCGCCGGAGAAACAGGCAACCTCGCCGATTAGATCGCCGGCACGTTTGGTGGTCATTTCTACGAGCTTTCCGGACTCAAAGATCTTGGAAACCAGAATGGCGCCGGACAGCACAATGCCGAGCTGTCCTGCAAAGTCGGAGAGGTAGAACACAACCTCTTCTTTTTTATAGACTTTGACCTCCGTCGGTACCTCTGCCAGAAGAGACTGAATTTCGTCTTCTGTCAGTCCCTGAAACAGATGACTCTTCGTCAGTACACCGTAATTCATGCTCGTCTCCTGTCTATCTGTCTGCGTCAGCACTAATGCCGACAAGTGTCTAAAAAACCGCGATGCTTCGGCATTTTTCATGCTCTGCATCGGCGACGAAAAAATTCACGAAATTAAGTTAGCTTTGTCTCACTAGATACAGTTAGTCAAAACTAATTCTATTATACTGTTAATTGTCCGAAAGGCAAAGACACATTTTAGAAAGGAACTCTTGTGATGACACATTCGACTGGCAGAAAATTCATCAGTGCCCTTCTCGCACTGGTTATGGTTCTGTCGCTGAGCGTTACAGCTTTTGCGGCCAGCACCACGACCTATGTACCGGGCAAATACACAGTAACCGCTAACCTTTACATTGATGGCAAGGACAATAAGATCCTTCAGGGAGTAACCGCGTACATTACCAACACCGCTGTTCCTCCGACTTCTCCGGTTAAGGACAACGCAACCCTGGAAGTTAAAGATGACGGGTCCATGTACCTTACCATCAATCAGCTCAACAACGTGTTCCAGCTTACGGCGTTGGAAAACGGTCAGGGCGCTTCGGTCGTCAGCAGACAGGAGACCGGCAGCGGAGACAGTAAGCACATTACCAGTCTTACGATCAAGCTCGACAACGACTCCGGCAAGTACAAGTTCGGAAAGTCCACCGAGCATCCGAGCATCGTCGGCAAGACCTATACCATGCCGATGAATCTCAGCGTAGATTTCAGCAAAGTAACCAAGGGAGCCCCCGTGAAAACGGGAGCCCCTGCTTCGTCTGAGGAGGGGGACACTGAACCCGCAGGCTCAGACGCCCCGGCCGTCTCACAGTCATCCGAGACCAAGCCTGAGAAGTCCACTCCAAAGACGATCCTTCCCGAGCCAGTCCAGAAGGTTGTCTCCGTAGTGGAAAGTGTTGTCAAAGCCGTAGCAGACCATATTCGTGAATTTTTCGTCGGAACGCAGCAGCCGGCACAGGGCAAAGACCTGCAGCCCGGAACCTACCGCGTATCCGCCAACGTGTATATAAATGCCGAGGTCAATTCCATCCTGCATCAGAATGTCTACCTGACCAATCCGGAAAACCCTATGGGAGAGGGAGACAGCAATGGTCTCCCGCTCCAGCCCGTTAAAGACAACGCCCTTCTCACCGTCAATGAGGACGGCACGCAGGACCTTATGGTCAACCTTGTCAATCCGGTTCTCACGGTAAAAAGTATTGGCGATCCAATGGTTGTGGATACCCAGACAGACAACGGACGCATTACCCAGATGACGGTACGGCTCCCCAATACCAAAGGGTCCTGGACGCTGAAGGACAGCAAAGAATATCTGACGCTTCTGAACTCGGAACAGAACATGCCGCTAACTCTCGATGTAGACTACACCAGTGCTAAGAGAGTTACCGACAGCACTAACGTCGCTTTAGCACCAGCTAAGACCGAAGCAGTCACTGTTCCTACACAGAATGTAAAGACTGAGACCGGTGCACCAGTCAGGCATGAGAGAAAGTCACAGGGGAGAACTCACAGTGAATCGCCAAAGACGTACAACAGGAAAAGCAGCGCAAAGGGGAACGGGCAGGTGAAGCCGGGACGGTACACCGTTTCCGCGAACATCTGGTTCTCCAAGGAGACCACAGGTCTGCCGATGAACCCGCATATTACCAACGGAAACTTCCCGCCGAACGTGCCGGTCAGTAATAATGCGACGCTTGTCGTAGACGAGAATGGGCGCGGAAAAGTAACGGTTCCCATTCGGGTTATGCCGAAGCTGATGTCGGTGACCTCTATCAGTGGTCTGCCTATTACGAGCACAAGCCGCTCCGGAAATCGGATTACCGGTATTACCGTAGATCTCGGGAAACTCCCAGCAGGACAGAATGCCATCCGCATGCCGTGCACCGTCAGTATTGAGATGGGTGCGCTGGCGCAGCAGATGTCCGGCATGGGTAAGAATCACACCTGGCCCGCCACATTTCAGATGAACTTCAAGGGCCTGCCGAGCTCGGCCAGCGGCAGTCTGACTCCGGAAATGCAGAAAGAGATGGAGCAGATGAAGGAAGAGACCAAAAACGATAAAAAGGCGAAAACTGATTCCCAGGGCCGGAAGATTATCCGCGGCAGGGGCAAACTCAGCAGGTCCTCGTACGCGGCGGCTGAGAAGAGTTCAAACCACGCCGGCGCCATTGCCGGTGGATCTGTCGGAGGTGCGGCTGTCATTGCCGCCATTGTCACCTGGCTTGTAAGGAGGAAACACTGATGAAGAAGACAAGAATACTCAGCCTGGCCCTTGCCGTCATTATGATGATTGCAGTACTCGCCGGCTGTGGAAATAAACAGGGAAGTACCAGTGCCGGGAAGGCATCCAATGCGAAGACCGATGTCAATGTCGGCTACATTATGGGCCCTCCTTCCATGGGCGAGGGCTGGTTTATGAGCCAGGCCGAAGAGGGCAATACGTACAACAACTTCAATATAACGGTAGACGGTATGGACTACTCCAAGATTACGGCATCGCTGAACGATGGAACTTATGATATTGTCACGGTTCCGGTTAACGTAGCTGCCATCTACTACAACAACAAGAGTCTTCAGACCAAGGCAAAAGTTATTGATATTACAAACCTCGGTCTTCTGTATATCATTACTACAGACCCGCACATTAAGTCCCTGAAAGACCTGAAAGGTAAGAATCTCTACGCTATCGGAGAGGGGGCTACTCCGGAGTACACTCTGGAGTACGTTCTCGAGAAGAATAAGCTCGACAAGAGTGTCAACGTCTCCTATAAGTCCACCCCGTTTGAAGTCCTGAACCTTCTGCAGAAAGAGAAGAACAGTGTGGCTATGCTGCCGCAACCTTTTGTGGAAGTTGCGAAGACCATGGTCAAGGGACTGTATGTTCCCATTGACATCTCTAAGGAGTGGGAGAAAGGGGAGAAAAACTCTCAGGCCATTACCGCCGTTACCATCGTCAGTGACAAGTTCCTGAAAGAGCATGAGCAGGCAGTTATAGAGTATCTGCAGATGAGCAAGAAGTCTGCTGACTATACAAACTCTCATGTCGAGCAGGCCGCCAAGTGGACTGACGACTACGGGACTTTCATGAACCCGGCCATTGCCAAACAGGCTATTCCGCACTGCAATATCGTAGCCATTACTGGAAATGACATGAAGAAGAAGGTTTCCAACTTCCTGAAAGTGATATACAAGATGGATCCGGAAGCCATCGGCAATAAGATGCCCGATGACGACTTCTACTACATCCCGCCAAAAGGGGCTGTTAAATAATGAACCCGATTGTTCCCAATACGCCTTCACCCACGCCGGCTCCGGCCGGAACGGGAGGTGCGTCTAAACCCAAAAGCAGGGGGGATGCCAAAACAAAAATCCGAAAAGTTCTGATCATTCTCTTCTGGCTGGTGGTCTGGGAGGTTGTAGACCGCATTCTCAACAATGGTCTGGTTCTCTCCGGCCCTATTGATACGCTGGAAGCGTTATTTCACCAGGTTCAACAGAGCGACTTCTGGCTGACTTGCGGAGTCTCGTTTGGAAAGATCGTCGTGGGATTTCTGATGTCGTTTGTCATCGGCTTTCTGCTCGCGTTTCTGGCACACAAAGTTCAGTTTATTAAAGAACTGCTGGCGCCGATTATGTCACTGCTGAAGACTGTCCCTATGGTCTCGTTCGTCATCATGCTTCTTATCTGGGTTGGCAACCAGGAGCTGACCATTTATCTGTCGTTTCTGATTGTCCTTCCGATGATCTACACCAGTACGCTCTCCGGTCTCGAATCCGTCGACCCGCAGATGTTGGAGATGGCCAAAATTTATAACCTCTCCTGGTGGAAGAAGTTCTGGTACATTGAGCGTCCGGCGTTTATGCCGTACGTCATTAGCAGTGCCAAGGTCAGCCTGGGCATGAGCTGGAAATCTGGCATCATGGCCGAAGTTATTGGTACTCCAAAGCCGTCGATCGGCCGGGAACTGTACCAGGCAAAATCATTCTTACAGACCGCGGACCTCTTTGCATGGACCGTTGTCGTCATCATCCTGAGCCTGATTTTTGAAGTCATCTTCATGGCTCTCATAAAGCAGCTGAATCGCCCGATGGGAAAGGGGCTTCTCCATGAAAGTTGAAATTCGAAATCTCTGCAAGTCCTTCGGGGACAAGCAGGTCTTGCAAAATGTGAATCTTGACTTTGAGGACCACGAAATTTACTGCCTCATGGCGCCGTCCGGCATGGGCAAGACCACGCTGCTGCGAATTATGATGGGGCTGGAGACCTACGACTCTGGCACCATTACCGGAATTCAGAAGGGGAGCGTCGGGGTTATGTTTCAGGAGGACCGCCTGCTGGACTATCTCACTCCGGTAGAAAATATCTCCCTCGTCTGCCCGAAGACCACGCTGCGATCCACTCTGGAACAAAGTCTCGCAGAGATCTTACCCGAGGACTCTCTGAAGCAGCCGGTGTCCGAACTGTCCGGTGGGATGAAGCGGCGGGTCGCCCTGGCGCGTACCATGTGGTACCCCAGCAGTCTGCTGCTCATGGACGAGCCGTTTACCGGACTAGACGAAGAGACCAAAAAGACAGTCATAAACTATCTTCTTGGTCTCCGAAAAGGAAGGACTCTGATTGTATCGACTCATGATCCCGACGATGTCGGTCTCTTAGGGGCGCAGGTTATCCGGCTGGATAGAGAATCTTCTCCAGATACTGAAGAGCCTGTTTATAGTTAAGTTTAGCACTCATTCCGAAGAGGTCATGCGGCATGTCATAGACACGGCCGTTCTTGACCGCACGGAAATGTTTCCAGACATCGTTCGTCGCGAACTCCTTGTCGTACATCTTCTTGGTGGCCTCGGGGGCTGCGTGAGAGGTGCGGAGGATAATGTCCGGATCTTTCAGGAGCATGTCCTCGGTGTTGACCTGGACGAAAGAAGCATTTCCTTTGCCAGTGTAGATGTTTTTGGCGCCGAGAATTTTACAAAGACTGCCGGTGTAGCTCTCATCTGTGCAGGCCATAAAGTTACCAGGAAACCCCATCAGGATTAAAACTGTTGGGGCTTTATCCTTTTTATGTTTCTTCTGCATGGACTTGATGTAATCTTTGTAGCCGCTGGAGAGCTTATCCGCCTGCTTCTCCCGGCCGAGAATCTTTCCGAGGTCTTCTATGGACTCAAACATGCCCTGCGGGCTGCTGAGGTTCAGAAAGTAGGCGTTCAGGTTAAGATTCTGATATTCCTTGAGAAGCTGCTCATGAAGCGACATGGGCGAGAGCACGAGATCCGGTTTGATGGACTTTAGAACTTCCGCATTTGGAATCATGGGTGAGCCCAGATCTGTTGCATGTTTGTACCGTTCCGGCAGGGGAGTGGTGACCGCTTTGGGAACACCGACAACGTTGTCGTAGTCCAGAGCGTCCAGAATTTCGCAGGTGGCAGCTGAAGTTGCGGCAACGCGGATGTTGCTTCCCATGTATTTTACTGGAACGCTTCCTTCCTGCTGTTGGGTGGCCGCACAGGATGACAGAACTGCGCAGAGGAGCACCAGAACAAGCACTACAGACAAAGCCGAAAAGACTTTCTTTTTCATTGTAACACCTCGTATTCTAACAGTTAGCATATACTAACTGTTAAAATTATAGCACAATTCAGGTTCGTTACAAAGAAGTTTCCCGGGAAGTTGACAAATAAAAAAGACGTCTTATAATTGTTAAAAGATTGAGGTTAGACGATGCTAACCAATGATATTCAATATTCAATCACATAGCATTATATTGGAAAGGATGAGTTGTATTGAATACGCAAGTAGCCAAATACACGAACAAAGTCATCTCCGTTATCATGGCACTGGCCATGGTTCTGTCCGTTATGTCCATCTCTGCTTTCGCCAAAGCACCGACCAAGAACGGCAAGTATAACGTATCTTTCCACCTCTGGAATGCTGAGAAGAATGAGGCTTCCATGGGCGACGGTTTCTTTAACCATACCGCAAGACTTAACGTCAAAGACGGCAAAACTACCATGACGGTTTATGCCAACACCAAAGCCATCAACCAGATGTTCAAGGGCAAGAAGTTTGTCCTCGATATGAGAGTTTCCAACGGCAAGGGCGGCTGGACGAAAGCCAAGGCTACCGGCAAGACCAAAAACGGCTCGACTACAGCTCTGAGCTTCCGTCTTCCGAACAAGAAGAAATTTGTTGCCTGCCAGGTCAACCCGCATGTTCCCCAGATGGGTAACACGTATGTTGATGCCCGCCTGAAGATTGACTACAGCACGGTTAAGGCAGTTAAATAAGAGAGTTTTTCAACATCCAATAGATTAAAAGACGGCAGGGCCGTGTCACGCGAGTGGCACGGCCCTGCTGCTGTATTGTTTCATGGACCGGTTATCCGGCTTTGAAATCTCTGGTGTCCGCCGGTGAATCGCCCTGGCAGTAGTGGAGGAAGGAGCGGAGACGGCTCCAGGCAGTCTCATCCCAGTCGCCGTCGAGTTCGACCTCGTAGAGCGGGAGGGGAGAGGCATCGGAAATGCCGCGCATGTCAAGCACCATGGTTGTGTTCTCATAGCGAGGGGACACTTCCAGGACGGCGGCTGCATGCGGAACGGCAAGAGCGGTCTTAGCCCAGCGGTATCTTCCGTTGGCACCGTTGAATGCCGGCAGCGCTTTGTCTGCTGCTGCACGGAGCGCGTTGTGGTCCAGCGCAAACGGATTGCGTCCGTTCAGGGCGTGGCCAATGCGGACAATGTGCTGGGCGCACTCTTTGAGAAACTCTGCCTTCTTCTGATTCTCCGGGGTGTCTTCCCACAGGAAGAGCATGGATTCGGCAAGCGGTGCACGGGTTACGGTGTTGCCTTCGTGCTCAAGTGTATCAAGAACTCCTTCATTCAGGCTGGTCATGCACATTGGGGTACCGACAGCGAGAATGCGGCGGTTATGGTCCGGAATCTGTCCGATCTCTTTGGCCAGTGTTTCCAGTTCATCCCATGTGGGGATGTCTTTTGGCGTAAGTGCGTTTCGCTGTTCTGCCGGGGCAGTGTAGAGAATGTCGCCGGTCATCAGTGCGCGGAACAGCAGGTCCGGATCTTTGACTTTCGCCGGGGCCAGATCTACAACCGGGCTGTCAACGGTCAGATGTTTTGCGTTGTTCCGTCTCAGTACGGTGCGGATGGTCAGGCCGTAGACGCCCTCTGCCTCAGAGCCGCAGGTCGCTGGAATGAGAAGTTTCGTATCCTCTTCTGCCTCGCGATCCGCCTGTACCGCTAACCCGGCCAGGGCCGCAAACGGGAAGTATTCCTTGGCCCGCGTTTCCGCACGGCCGCGGAGAATAATATCTTTCGTGAAATGCCCGACGGTAACAGAGGATGCAGAACTGGTCTGCTCCAGGTACTGCTTCAGGTAGTCGCTGTAAATACCGAAGTCGGGAATGATAATGGGCCGGGTATCTGGATGCTGCTGAGCCTGTTCTGCCGCAGCGGCCTGCTGTTCGGCTTTGGCTTTGGCGGCCTTCTTGGCTTTCTTCTGTCTGGCCATTTTGACCGGCGGAAGTTTACTGGCCATTTTCTTTACCATCATGAGCGGCATGGGTGTGCTCTTCTTCTTAGACTGAATAAGCCAGGAGAGGTCAGTGTCGCCGTTCTGCTCGACCTTATGATGTTCCAGGCTGTTGAGGAATGCCTCAATTCGGGTAATGACTCCGACAGGGGAGAAGTGCTCGTCAACTTCAATCTGCAGCATAGGCTTGTCTCCCATGACTTCGCTGACCATGTGGTTCATCATGGAGTCCGGGCCGCAGCCGTGGTTGGTGAGGTAGACGGCATAGAGGTTTGGATGGCTGGCGATGATCTCGGTACCACCGAGAATATGCTGACCAAACGGCCAGTACATATTTGGAAAGTCTTTTCCAATATGGACCTGATGTCCTGGAAGATTCTCGTTAGTAATGACTTTGTAGCCGCGCTCCAGAAGAAGATCCGGAATACCCATATTGAGAACGGGGTCATTCAGACCATAGGGACGGGTCATCATGACGAGAACTTTCTCGTCCGGCTTGATGGAGGCGAGGGTCTCCCGACCGATTTCTTCCATCTTGTTGCCATATTCAGTAAAGGCTCTGGCCCCGGTAATCAGCGCTTTCATGACTTTTGCCTTCGGGAAGCCGAGAGACATTCCCACTCCAACCATGCTCTGGACCATGGCCATTGGACCGATCTCCATGTCGAAAACCGGGCTGAGAACTTTAATGCCTTTTTCTTCTACTTTGAGAGCACGGGCGACGTTAGGACCGGTGCTCTGCATATAGACACAGCCATAACTGCGGGCAACATCTGCACCGGAATGGTTCATGGTATGAATTCGCGGCATGAAGATATAATCCACGCCCTGGTCGACGAGCTGCTGCATATGACCGTAGATGAGCTTGACCGGGTAACAGGTTTCGCCCTCGGCATTGGCCTGTGCCAGGCGGATGGTATTCTCGTTGGTGAGGTCGCTGAGCAGAACGTTATACCCGAGTTCTTTAAAGAAATTGTAGATAAGCGGGAACATTCTGTGGATGACCAGAACATACGGCACACCGACGGTCTTCTTATTCGGGTCGATAGTTCCATCGTAGTCACCCATGAGCAGCTTGTTCTGCATATGGTACCGCTCAATGTTCTGCTGAATTTCCGGTGACAGCTTTTCTTCTACCTGCACCTCTGCGCTGTCAAAGCCATGGAACGTACTCGGAACGCCAGGTTTCTGGGCCTCCAGTGCCAGCGCTGCCACACCAAATGCTCCGGAAATGCTGAAGCAGGGGGAGACCGTGACGCGGTCGCCGTAGGCCTGCTGAAATGCGGCAACAATTCCGGGGTTGTAGTCGACGCCGCCCTGGAGAACAATGTGCTGCCCCACCGGTTTATTGCCGACTACGCGATGCAGGTAATTTCGAACGACAGACTGGCAGAGTCCCGCTGCAATGTCTTCCTGCGGTGTATCCATTGCCTCACGGGATGCAATGGCGGTCTCCATGAATACCGTACAGCGCTCCCCGAGGTCAGCAGGGGCTTTGGACGTCAGAGCGAGAGGCCCGAACTTTTCAATGGGGATGTCCATACGCGCGGCTTGCTCTTCAATGAAAGAGCCGGTGCCGGCGGCACAGACTTTGTTCATCATAAAGTCAGAGACTTCTCCATCTTTTAAGGAGATGTATTTGGAGTCCTGCCCACCAATTTCAAAGACCGTGTCCGCCTCTGGAACCCAATAGGAAGCTCCTTTGGCCTGCGCGGTAATTTCATCGCGGATAGTATCGGCGCCGATCATTTTGCCAACCCGGGTCCGGCCGGAACCGGTTACGCCGACAGCAAGAAACTGGATATCTCCGAATCTGTCGTGGATGCTCTTAAGGCCGCGCTTGACCGCTTTTTCGGGGTCGCCTGCAGTGCGGAGGTACTGATAGTCAATGAGTGTGCCGTCTCTGCCGACCAGGACGAGGTCAGTACTGGTGGAGCCAATGTCGATGCCCAGTGCGCATCCGTCGTCCGGAATGACTTCGGTGGCCTCAGGATCTTTGAGCACAGTGCCCGGGCGGAGTTTGAGCGGCTCGGTGAAGGAGTCTTCGACAGCCTTGATTTCACTCAGACCGGCAAAGAACTTGCTGAGGTCGACATCTATGCCGGCGTTCAGCGCGGCACCGATGGCGGCAGTGTATCGGAATGCGTCCGGAATAATGAGCTCGTCGTCGCTCAGATGGAAGACATCTTTGACGGCACGTACGGTGCCGCTGTTGCAGGCAACGCCGCCGCAGAGGACAACCGGCTTTTTCACCGGAAGATTCTTAATGATGACGGCCTTATAGTTGCGGATCATGGCATAGCAGAGGCCGAGGAGAATATCCGGGGTGGTCACGCCTTCCTGCTGGCGGTGAATGATGTCTGTCTTGGCAAAGACCGCACATCGCCCGGAGAGACGGGGAATGGACTGCGCCTTGTCGACTTCTCTGGAGTAATCCTCAATGTTCATACCGAGGCGGGACATCTGGTCCTCGAAGAAGGAACCGGTGCCGCCGGCGCAGTGACCGCTGACACTGAATCGGGGTGCGGGAGCGTCGAGATCGGTAATGAAGCGGGAACTCTGGCTGCCGATTTCCATGATGCACCCTGCGTTCGGGATGAGGTGTTTGACGCCCTCGATGATAGCCGGGATTTCGTCGAACGCTGGGGTCCCTTTCAGCAGGACGCTGTCACTGCCGGTGACCTGAAGTTTTACGGTGCCTTCGGTCAGGCCGAGTTCCTCGAGCCCTTCCTTCAGGGTCTCAATGCTGTTTCCGTAATGCGGCTCGATCCACTGGCGGGTGAGCTCGCCGTTTTCTATCTGAACAATTTTAACGGTAGAGGTTCCGAGGTCGATTCCTACCTGTTTCATGTCTGCACCTTCCTGAATTGATTTTGGGTGGCTGCGTGGCGGCTGGTGGGGGTGTCCTGCCACCTGGCTGGTATCCGTGCCTGGCAGCCTTAAGGGGGCACTACCTTGCGCGCCCCTTCTCGCGATTACAAACACATTTTATGAGAGTTAGAGTAGGATAACTGTTTCTGGTGAGACACTTTGGAAAAAAGTTGGGATTGTCTTGAAGCGGAAGGCCGCATGGATTATGATGGCGCTTGTTATTCTATTGTTAATATAGGCGATGCCCAGGAGAAGGAGGAGCGGCCTGCATTCTACCGGTTGTCCTCAGAACACGGACGCTTTTATATGCGGCGTCAGTTGTCGTAATGACCGGAATAATTCTGCTGTTTCCAGTAGACACAGAGCAGGGCCTTTCGAAAGATGAAATTGCAAAATAATGGCCGAAAAGCCCGTATCTGCGAGCTTCTCGGCTTTAATTCGGAACATGTTTTTGCTGTACAGCTGTTCTGTAAAGTAAATCAACTTGACGGGCAAACTGCTACAGCTATGTTCGACAACTCTGCAGCAGTGGCCAGAGTGACAGCGGCCAGTGCAGCCGTGCCCAGTGCTGCAGCATAAAGACAGTACAAATAAGTACCCGTAAGGCCCGGCTTTAAAAGCTATCCGGCTGCCCTTATTTCACCACAAAGCACAGCCATTCGCCATCGGCCTTGCGTTCTATAATTTCGTATCCGTTGTCTGTAAATGCTTTTAAGACATCCGGTTCCCGGGTGTTAATAATTCCGGACACAATAAAGACAGAATCCTCATGCATGAACTGTCGTGCAGTTTTGCAGAACGGAACAATAATGTCCGCCACAATGTTGGCGACGACAATATCGAACTTTCCGGAAACCTTCTCGGTCATGTCGCCGCACTGAACCACATACTGTGGCTCCGTGAATCCGTTTCGCCGGCCATTGTCCCGGGCCGTTTTTACGGCCAGCTCGTCAATGTCAACACCCTCGGCACGAGAGGCTCCGAGCAGCAAAGAAGCAATAGATAAAATACCGCTTCCGCAGCCCAGGTCCAAAACCGTCTCGCCGCCGTGAATATGTTCCTCCAGAGCTTCCAGACACAGACGCGTGGTCTCATGAGTCCCGGTTCCGAATGCCAGGCCCGGCTCCAGGTGGAGAACAACCCGCTCGGAATCCGCGCGGCGCCCATTATCGGTGCCCGCGCCATTGTCAGAACCCGCAGCACTGCTGCCACTGACTGTTCCAGCCGACCCAGCAGCTTCAGCTGCTCCAGTCTCATCTTCCCACGACGGCTGAATCAGCAGCCGTTTTCCCACTTTCATGGGGTGGAAATACTTCTTCCAGTTGTCCTGCCAGTCCTCGCGTTTGCAGGGGAACAACTCGATGTCGTTTTTTATGCCTTCAGCCGTGAATCGCTCGCGGAGAAAGGCGACAGCCTCGGCCGGATTCTCGCCGGGCTCAATGTAAATATGAATAATGCCTTTGCTCCGGTCCTTGGCCAGCAGGTCCTCGTCAATGAGATCAATGTGGGCAATCTCGTCCACTTCCTCCTCGAGGTCCCGGTAGTCCTCAATGTAAATGCCGTACGGCACAGTCATCTGCGCAATGCCGCTGGCCTCATCTATCTTGTCTGCCGGGATGGTGACGCGCACCTCCGTCCACGGCGACGCATCGGTCCCCGCATTATATGTGGTTGCCCCTTCTACTGCCATCTGTTACTCCTCCTGCAGCGCCAGTCGGCGCATGGCTTTGCGGCCTCAAACTTTAAGCTTTTACCGCCTAAGCCGCTTATTTCTCGCCATTCTCCGGAAGCAGGTTGGCCTCCGTGTCCACTTCTTTTCGTCCGTGGTTGTACAGCCGTGTGTTGTCCAGCGCCCAGACGGCATTGCTGAATTCGTCCACGCCGACATTCTGAATGGTGGACTCGACCTCAAATATAGTGGCGTCCAGCTCATCCATCTTGGCCAGGACAATGGCTTCCAGAAACTTCGGCGGAACAGCTGCGCCGTATTCCGGCTTTCCGTGGTGCGAAATGAGCATGTGCTCAATAAGGAGCAGCTTGTCTTCCGGCGTTCCGATTTCCTGACCGACTTCGCGCACCATCATGGCCCCGCGGACCAGATGCCCCAGCAGGTTGCCCTCTGTGGAGTACTGCGTCGGAACACCCAGCGGAGTCGCCTCAATTTCGACGAGCTTTCCAATATCGTGAAGCGCCGCCCCGGCGATGAGCAGGTCCTCGTCAATCGACGGGTACTCTCTTGCTGCAGCCTGACACATCCGGATAATGGACAGGGTATGGTACAGAAGTCCGGACCGCATGGCGTGGTGAAGACGAATAGCGGCGGGGTGGGTGAGAAGAGGTTTCTTGTATTTTGCGTAGACAGCAAGCACCAGCTCGCGGAGATCGTCGTCCTCGAAATGGCGCGCAATGTTACAGATCTCATCGTACATGGCTTCGCCGTCGTACTCCGAAGCGGCCACATAGTCCGCCGGGTTGATGTTGTCGGTCTTCAGGGCCGGGCGGATGAGCTCAATGCGGAACTGTTTGGTGCCGCGGTATTCGTTGATGGTGCCGCGGACCTTGACAATGGAGTTCGCGGGAAAATCCGGGGTGCTGCCGCTCTGGTAGTCCCAGTATTTTCCGTTGATGTCACCGGACTTGTCGGCAAGGTCAATATCCAGGTACTGGGCGCCTTTCGCAGACGTCCGGACTTCGGAGCGTTTGACCAGTGCAAAGCACTCCATGCGGCTTCCTACTTTGGCTTCGGAAAAATTCATAAATACTGTCTCTCCCTCTTGAAATTCCTGCCTGAAATTTTAGCATTCCCGACCTGGTTAGTCAACGAAACGAAGCGGGTTGCAGGGTTTAAACTCTTCCGGTTTCATGGTACAATTACATGTTAAATTTTTTGCGATTTACAGGAGGTTTCCATGCGCGAACCATATGTTATCTCCGAGCCTGCGGAGGGCGTCCGTATTGTCGCCTGCCGCACGGCGCGCTTTAAGACCGGACAGCTGGCGTTTCAGCTGGTCCTTCCACTGAAGGGTGACGTCTCCCGGTTTTCCATTCTTCCATATCTTCTCAATCGGTCCTGCAAAAAGTATCCGGATTATGTCAGCCTGAACCGAAAATTGGCAGAACTTTATGGAGCAGAGCTGCACCCATCTGTGGCAAAACACGGGGAAAATCTGGTGCTCCGTCTCTCTATGACCATGATTGACAGCCGGTTTGCTCTCCAGGGCGAGGATATCATCCTCGACTGTGCGAAGCTTCTCTGCGAGGTTGTCTTCCATCCGAATGTGACTGACGGGAAATTTGATGCAGAACAACTCGAACGGGAAAAGCGCATCCGCCTGGAGCGCCTCGACAGTCTGAAAAATGACAAGCGGGGTTACGCCATGCATCGCTGCCTGCAGGAGATGTGTGCTGATGAGGACTACAGCATTGACGCCCTTGGCACTCCGGAAGGAGTTGCAGCACTGACTCCAGAGTCTGTCTATGAGGCTTGGAAAGAGGCACTGTCCACTGCGCGGATTCAAATTAACGTGGTCGGAACCGGTGACTCCGAGAAAATTTCGGATTTGGTCATGAGCTTCATCACCGATGTCAAACGGGACCATGTCATGCAGCTTCATACCCAGGTGGTAGAACGGGCAGAGACCGTCCGCCGGGTAGAGGAAGAAGAGCTGGTTAAGCAGGGAAAACTTGTCCTGGGCTTTCGCGCCGGCATGAAGGACCCGGAAAAGGATTATGCTGCTATTCGCACTATGACTGATATTTTTGGCGGCGGAACGTATTCCCGCTGCTTTATGAATGTCCGTGAGAAACAGAGCCTGTGCTACTACTGCAGCGCCCGCTTCTTAAGCCAGAAGGGACTCATCATGGTCCAGAGCGGCATTGAAAATGAGAACGTGGAAAAGGTTATTACCGAAGTCCAGAAGCAGCTGAAAGATCTCGCAGACGGACATGTTACGGCAGAGGACATGGAAAACTCCCACCGTGCCATGACCGACGGACTCCATTCCGTAGGAGATACCCCGGAAGACCTTGACGGCTGGGCATACATGCAGATCTGCGAGCCAAAATTTTCCACCCCGGACGATATAGCTGCCGCTATGAATGCGGTAACGGCTGAGCAGGTGGTCGAAGCTGCCAGAAACGTGACCCTGGATACCATTTTCTTCCTGAAGGGCACCGCGAAAGGAGACGATGAGGAATGAGCGATATTAAGAAAATTCAGAGCGACATCCTCGGAGATTCCTACTACGAGGTAAAGCATCCGTCCGGACTGACCGTAATGGTCTATCCGAAGGAAGGCTACTCGACCACGTATGCTATTTTCGGAACCAACTATGGTTCTATTGATACCTACATTAAAACTGCCGGGTCTGACCCCAGACCTATTCCTGAGGGAACAGCTCACTATCTGGAACACAAGCTCTTTGAGTCTGAGGAACTCGACGCGTTTGAGCGGTTTGCCAAGACCGGCGCCTCCGCTAATGCCTATACATCTTTTGACAAGACCTGCTTCCTGTTCTCCTGTGCCTCAAATTTTGCAGACAATCTCCACATCCTGATGGATTTCGTTCAGCATCCTTATTTCACGGAGCAGACCGTACAGAAGGAACAGGGCATTATTGGTCAGGAAATCCGCATGTACCAGGATGAGCCGGGCTGGCAGGTACTGTTTAATCTTCTGAAGTGCCTGTACCAGAAGCACCCGGTAAAAATTGACATTGCAGGTACGGTGGAGTCTATTTCCCACATTACCGCGGACCTCTTATATGACTGCTACAATAACTTCTACAGCCTGAACAATATGGTTCTCTGCGTAGCCGGCAACACGACTGTAGATGAGGTCATGAGTGTGGTTGACGCAGAAGTCGTCGACAGGCCAAACATTCAGGTGGAACGTGCCGACTATGGCGAGCCCGCCGAAGTGGTTAAAACCCGGGAAGAAGAACAACTGGCTGTTGCCATGCCCCTGTTTGCCCTTGGGTTTAAGGAGCACTGGGATACTCCGGTACGTACTCTGAAGGAGAAACTTATTGCCAATTTCCTCCTCGACTACATCGCCGGGGAGATGAGCCCGCTGTACAACCGACTGCTCAATGAAGGATTAATTAACACGAGCTTTGGCTACGAGTACTTTACAGGTTACGGATACTCTACCATCATTTTCGAGGGCGAGTCGAAGGACCCGAATGCGGTGGCTGACGCCATTCGTGCGGAGATTGCCCGGGTGAAGAAAGAGGGCCTGCAGCAGGAAGAGTTCGAGCGGATTCTCAAGATGAGCTACGGCAAGGCCATTATGGATTACAATGATATTGACGGGCTGGCCAACGACATGGTCGCCGCCCACTTTGAGGGCTGGGGCCTGTTTGATGACCTGGATATCTACCGGAATCTTACGGTGGAAGATGTCGAGTCCCAGCTGGAGCGGGAGCTGAACGATGAGTACAGTGCCATCTCCATTATCCGTCCCGGGAAGGATAAATAACCCATGTCCGATTACACGTTAGTTTATTTTAAGGGGCTGCACCATCCGCTGAACGTCCCATCTACTCTGGCGGACTTCTACATTGGAAATCAGGAATTTACCATTCGGTGGTACGGCGTCCTCATTGCTATTGGATTCCTTATTGCGCTGCTGTTTTGTACGAAACTGTGCAAAAAGAGCGGAATTAATCTGGATGTCTTCTTCGACGAGGTCATCTGGGGAACCATCATTGGCATCCTTGGGGCGCGTGCTTACTATGTCCTGTTCAGCTGGGACTACTATAAAGACCACCCCGGAGAAATCTGGCGGATTCACGACGGCGGCCTCGCCATCTACGGCGGAATTATCGTTGCGCTCATTACGGTCATTGTGGTGAGCAAGGTGAAAAAGGCGCATCCACTCGACATGTTTGACCTTGCGGGCGTTGGATTTCTAATGGGCCAGGGCGTCGGGCGATGGGGCAACTTTATGAACCAGGAAGCGTTCGGAACCAACACGAATCTGCCCTGGGGCATGACGAGCGCCAAAGTCAAAGAGTACATTATTACCCGGCAGTACTTCTTTCAGGAGCACGGACTGCACGTCAGCCCGAACCAGTATGTTCACCCGACGTTTCTGTACGAGTCCATATGGTGCTTGCTCGGGTTTGTTATCCTTTATATAATGTTTAGTAAACACAGAAAATACCGCGGAGAAATTATCCTCATGTACTGTGTCTGGTACGGAGTGGAACGTGCGGTGGTCGAGGGCCTGCGGACCGACAGTCTGTATATCGGCGCTTCGAACGTCCGGGTTTCCCAGTGGATTTCCGCCGGTATTGCCGTTGCAGCATTTATTGCACTGATTGTCCTTGCGGTAAAGTACAAGGGCAACCCCGGACTGAAAGGAGAGACTGTCCATGGCAAACAAACTGGATCCGACATTGAAAACACAGACGACGGGAAAGACCATCCTGTCCACGAAGACCCTGCCGAATGAGTGGAACTCTCTCGGAAGAACCAAACAGGATATTAAACTGGCCGCGCAGATCCGCCGTGAGGACCGGGCAGAGGCAAAAGCGGAGAAACAGGCCAAGGCAAAGCGCAGGGCCGGACGGAAGAAACTGCAGAAAGTCTGCAAAGCCCTGTTTCGGAACCACGATAAGGCCGCGAAAAAATCCGCTTGATTTGCCTTGACTGCTCTGCTATAATGCTACATGCCGCATATTCCGGGTAGGGGAATTCCCTGTTAAGAGACCGGAGTCTCACCCGTCGTAGCGAGTCTAAAACAAGGTAGGGAAATAACATGTACGCAGTTATCGAGACCGGCGGAAAACAGTATAAAGTCGAGACCGGCGACGTAATCTACATTGAGAAGCTTGATGTTGAAGCTGACTCTGACATCACTTTTGACAAGGTCCTTGCAGTAGGAACTGACGACGGAATCAAAGTCGGCACTCCTTATGTGGACGGTGCTTCTGTTGCTGCCAAGGCAGTTAAGAACGGCAAAGCTAAGAAAATTACCGTTTTCACTTACAAGCCTAAGAAGAACGAAAAACGGAAAATGGGCCACAGACAGCCTTACACCAAGGTTGAAATCGGCGCCATCAACGCATAACGAAATAACATGATCCAGGTCGAGTTCTACCGGAACGACGACGGGATAATCCGGGGCTACAGCTTCTCCGGCCACTCCGACTATGCGGAGCAGGGCTCGGACATTGTATGTGCAGCGGTTTCCTCCGCAGCCTACATGGCGGCCAATACCATCTCCGAAATCTTGGGAGAGGATATTGACACAGACGTGGATGACGGCTATATGAAAGTCATAGTTCCCAAACCGGAATCGGCGCAGGACATCCTCAGAGGACTGGAGCTCCACCTAAAAGCTTTAGCCGGACAGTATCCGGACGACATTAACTTCAGAGAGGTGTAGAACATGCTTAAAATTAACATTCAGCTCTTTGCGCATAAAAAAGGACAGGGTTCTTCCCACAACGGACGTGACTCTGAATCTAAGAGACTTGGCGTAAAACGCGGCGACGGTCAGTACGTATCTGCCGGCAACATTCTTGTCAGACAGCGCGGAACTCATATCCATCCCGGCAACAATGTCGGCAAGGGTTCTGACGACACCCTGTTCGCTCTCATTGACGGTACCGTTAAGTTTGAGCGTCTTGGCAAAGACCGCAAGAAAGTCAGCGTATATGCTGCAGAAGAGCAGTAAGCTTGAAAATACAGAGGACCGTATCCGTTTGGGTACGGTCCTTTTTCATTGACTACCTTTTTGCCATGAAGTATAATACACTGTAACTTTATTTTTAAGTGTGGCATTGCGCCTTCTAAAGGATGGACACAGATGGATCAGAACAATTCCACAGCCAGCAGGCTTACCCCGGCGCTCGCCGTTCTCACCGCACTCTGCGCGGCAGTTCTGGCGGTCCCGTTTCGCATTTATGAGCTTGCGGCAGCCGTGAACCCTGACACCGGTTTCTGGACACGCTCCGACCCGACGCGCTGGGTGCTCTACGGCCTCATTCTTGTGGTGGTTGTTCTCGCGCTGCTCTGTTCCAAATTCAGCAGGAATCTGCCCAAACCGGTCTTCCCGGTCAAACGAAGTGTTCCGCTGGGAATCGGCGGAAGTCTCATGACCATCGGCTTCACTGGCGATGCAGTTCTCGGTGTCACGCAGTGCATCTCTCTTGTCGGAACGTATGACCCCTGGAATATGACAGTGGGTTATTTTCTTGTCAGCACGGGCTTCCTCACGCAGATCTTCCGTACAGTGTTCGGACTGCTCTCGGCGGTCTACTTCGGGTTCTATACTGCGGACCAGTTCAAGGGAACCGCAGTGTGCTCCAGACTTGGCGTACTCTCTTCGAATCCGGTTCTCTGGGGCATTGCCTGCCTGCTGTCCGCGTTTATCCGACCTATTAAATATCTGAATGTCTCCCAGCTCTTCTTCGAACTGTTGTTTCTGATTTTTGCTTCTATTGCGTTTTTCGCATTTGCCAGAATTGCTTCGCAGGTCGAGTCAGAGCGCAGTATGTGGGTGCTCTATTTTGCAGGAGTACCGGCTATGTTCCTGGGGTATCTCTGTGCACCGGGACTGTTCCGGGGCACTCCGGCCCTGCAGACGGCGGACATCACCATAGCCATCTTTTATACCATTCTCCTCATTGTGAATCTTCCCACCAGTCTTCTCGGGAAGAGCCGGAAAGAACCGGTTGAGGAGCCGAAAGTGACGAAAGGCGGACGTCAGCCGAAATGAAAGTACAGGGTGTAGACTCCCATATTGTGGAGCGTATCAGCACACTTATTGACAGCGGACGCGTCCCCCATGCCATGGTACTGGACGGCGGGACCACTGCAGCTCGGGTGCTGCTGGCAGATAAGATCGCTCAATCGCTCGTGTGCACGGCAGAAAAGGGGAAACCCTGCGGCGTGTGCGGCCCCTGTAAAAAGGCGGAACAGCATATCCACCCGGACATTATCCATGTCACGGCGGAGGCGGGGCGCAAGACCATTTCCGTTGAGCAGATCCGAAATATGAGGGAAGACGCATTTGTCCTCCCGAATGAGAGTGACAGTAAAGTTTACATTATAGACCAGGCGGAGCAGCTCCAGGTCTACGCACAGAACGCACTGTTGAAGATTCTGGAAGAGCCGCCGGCTTATGCAACATTTATCCTCTGTACCCAGTCCAAGTCGTCACTGCTGGACACGGTACTGTCTCGTACCGCGACATTCAGTCTGAACACGGAGATGGGCGAGGATACTCGGGGAGAAGTCCTTCAGGAGGCCGTTGATGGCGCAAAGGCCCTGGCAGAAGGAATCCTCTCACACAACGAGATGCGGCTGCTGGCCGCGGTCTCGCCATATGAAAAGAATTACGATCTCCTGCCGGAGACCATTGAGGAGTTCCAGCTCATCCTGCGGGACGCCCTCGTGGAACAGGCAGGCAGTCATGCCCTGCTCTCGGGTCTGAACCGGGAGGCCGAGCAGCTGGCCGGGCAGTACCCGGCGGAACGGCTGCTGGACATGGAGCGCGCCTCAGGCGATATCTCCGAGTCCATCCAGAGGCATGCCAATAAGAATCTGACCCTTACCCGGCTGTGCAGCAGACTTGCCGCAGCCGCGTGGGGATAACGTTGGAGGAACTTATGATAGAGACGATCGGCGTCAGATTCAAGGACGTCGGCAAAGTCTACACGTTCGATCCGGCCGGGAATCAGGTCGCTGTGGGCGATCAGGTCATTGTCGAGACCACTCGAGGAGTGGAGTGCGGCAAGGTCGCCATAGCAAATCGGATGGTGGAGGACTCCACCGTGCAGACCGAGCTGAAACCGATCATCCGAAAAGCAACACCGGATGATCTCCAGCGCATTGAGGAAAACAAGCGCAAGGCGGAACGCGCCTTTGATATCTGCGAGAAGAAAATCGCCAAGCACAAGCTGGAAATGAAACTTGTGTCGGCGGAATATACATTTGACAATAAGAAGATTCTGTTCTTCTTCACCGCGGACGGTCGGGTAGACTTCCGGGAACTGGTCAAAGATCTGGCCAGTGTGTTTAAGACCCGGATTGAACTCCGTCAGATCGGTGTCCGCGACGAGGCCAAGATGATCGGCGGACTGGGAATCTGCGGGAGGGGGCTGTGCTGCAGCGGCCACCTGTGTGAATTCCATCCGGTATCCATCAAGATGGCCAAGCAGCAGGGCCTGTCTCTGAACCCGGCCAAAATTTCCGGGACATGCGGACGGCTTATGTGCTGTCTCCAGTATGAGGAAGAGGCGTATGAACACCTCATTAAGATTACCCCGCGGGTCGGCGCTCTGGTTGATACCAAAGAGGGCCGCGGTGTGGTGGTCGACGAGAACCTCATCTCCGGAGAAATTAAAGTCAAACTGGACAAAAACGCCGACGATGTGGCGCCGGTTACGTTTAACCGCCGTCAGGTCAGACCGGTCCGTCAGAACCGGAACCGGGACAAGGCGATGAGAAAAATTGAAGAAAATTAACTGAAAGGGATAATCGATATGCCACTTGAAAAGATCAAACTGACCACAGAAGGCTTAAAGGAACTCCAGGACGAACTCGATGAGCTCAAAAGTACCGGCCGTCGGGAAATGTCGGAGAAAATTAAGGTTGCCCTTTCCTTTGGCGACCTGTCTGAGAACTCTGAGTACGATGAGGCCAAGTCCGAACAGGGCAAGATGGAGTCCCGTATCCAGGAACTCGAGGCCATTATTCAGAATGCAGAGATCATTGATGAGTCTGAGCTCTCCAAGGACACTGTAAACCGTTCCTCCAAGGTCACCATTCGTGACCTCTCCTTAAATGAGGACGAGACCTATGAAATCGTCGGCTTCACCCAGGCCGATCCTCTCAACGGTAAACTTTCTGACGAATCTCCTATTGGCAAAGCTATTCTCGGCCACAAAGAGGGCGACGTCGTTGAGGTTGAGGCCCCCGGCGGAAAAGAGAGCTTTATGATTGTGAAGATTGAACAGAAGAACTAATTGAGAGGGAGACATCTATGGCTGAGAATCAGCAGAAGAATACCAACCAGCTGGTACAGGTGCGTCGGGAAAAGCTGAAAACACTACAGGAAATGGGCAAGGACCCTTTTAAGGTTGTCAAGTACGATCAGACCGAGCACACCACCCAGATCAAGGACAACTACGATAAGTACGAGGGCAAGACCGTGTCCATCGCCGGACGAATGATGTTCAAGCGCGTTATGGGCAAGGCTTCCTTTGCCAACATTCAGGACCGCGACGGCAGAATCCAGATCTACGTCTCCCGGGATGATCTCGGTGACGACAACTACAAGATCTTTAAGAAAAGTGATGTCGGTGACATTTTCGGAATTAAAGGCTTTGTCTTCAAGACCAAGACCGGTGAAATTTCCGTCCATGCCAAAGAGGTCACTCTGCTGTCCAAGTCGTTATATCCTCTGCCGGAAAAATTCCACGGCCTGACCGATACCGACGTGCGGTACCGTCAGCGCTACCTGGACCTCATCATGAACGAAGACTCCAAGAACGTCTTTATTAAGCGCTCTAAAATCATCCAGGAAATCCGGAACTTCCTGTCTGCAAGAGATTTTATGGAAGTCGAGACTCCTATGCTGGTGGACAACGCCGGCGGCGCTGCGGCCCGTCCGTTTGTCACCCATTACAATGCGCTGAATGAGGATAAAAAACTTCGTATTTCTCTGGAGCTGTACTTAAAGCGCCTGATCATCGGCGGCCTCGAGCGCGTCTATGAGATTGGCCGTGTATTCCGGAACGAGGGTGTTGACACCAAACACAACCCTGAGTTCACGCTGATGGAACTCTACCAGGCCTATACCGACTACGAAGGTATGATGGAACTCACCGAGAGCATGTACCGTTATCTGGCAGAGAAGGTATGTGGTTCTACTACCATCACCTATGCCGGCCGGAAAATTGACCTCGGCAAGCCGTTCCGCCGTCTGACCATGATTGATGCCATCAAGGAAGAGACCGGCATTGACTTCGACGAGGTCAAGACGCTGGAAGAGGCAAGAAGGCTTGCCGACGAGCACAATATTGCCTATGAGGAGCACCACAAGAGAGGCGACATCATCAACCTGTTCTTCGAGGAGTACTGCGAAGACAAGATGATTCAGCCGACCTTCATCATGGACCACCCGGTAGAAATCTCTCCGCTGACCAAGAAGAAACCGTCCGACCCGTCCAAGGTTGAGCGTTTTGAACTCTACATCAACGGCTGGGAGATGTGCAACGCTTACTCCGAGCTCAATGACCCAATTGACCAGCGCGAGCGTTTTGCTGAGCAGGATGCCCTTGCTGCCGCGGGTGATGAAGAGGCGAACCATACCGATGAAGACTTCCTTCACGCCATGGAAATTGGTATGCCTCCGACAGGCGGAATTGGATATGGCATTGACCGTCTCTGCATGCTTCTCACCGACAGCGCCGCCATCCGCGATGTACTGCTCTTCCCGACGATGAAAAACGGAAACTCTTCTGCGGAAAACCATGTATCTGGCGACAACAACGGATTCTTTACTCCGAACGGCAAGATTGACTTCTCCAAGGTCAAGATTGAGCCGCTGTTAGAAGATCAGGTTGACTTTGATACTTTCTGCAAGTCCGACTTCCGTGCTGTCAAGGTTAAAAAGTGTGAAGCTGTTCCGAAGTCCAAGAAGCTGCTCCAGTTCACCCTGGATGACGGCACTGGTACCGACAGAACTATCCTGAGTGGTATTCATAAGTTCTATGAGCCGGAAGAGCTTGTTGGCAAGACCCTGGTTGCCATTGTCAACCTTCCGCCGAGAAGCATGATGGGAGTTGACTCCTGCGGTATGCTTCTCAGCGCTGTTCATGAAGAAGAGGGCGAAGAGAAGCTGAACCTCCTGATGATTGACAACCATATTCCGGCAGGCGCGAAGCTGTGCTGAGGCTGTGATAAAGCTGCTGTCAGTCTGCGGCGAGGCTGTGGACTGATTTTAAAATGAATTTTAAGGGACTGTATTACGTAAACTCGTAATGCGGTCCTTTTTCTTGATTCTTAGCGGATTTTCCGGCAATTATGCCAGGTGAGTAACGACTCACGAAGAAACGGAGTTTAAGCATACGAATAATAATGGAACCAAACCGGCTAAAATCCTAAACTGAGCCGCTTGCTGGCCGCCGGCCTTCGAAAACCGAGCCGCTTGGGCGGCCGCCGGTATAAACCCCAGGTTATAAACACCTGTCCTATTTGGAACTTCTAATCTCGAAAGTCCTGGACTACAATAGAGTTAAACCAAAGGAGGCTTTTACGATGAGTAAATTAGTAGCATATTTCTCCGCCAGCGGAGTAACCGCCGAAAAAGCACAGCAGCTGGCAAAAGCTGTCGGCGCAGATCTCCATGAAATTGCACCGGCTGTCAAATATACTTCTGCCGATCTCAACTGGCAGGATAAACAGGCTCGCAGTACAGTAGAGGCCAACGACGATTCCGCACGTCCGGAACTTGCCGAGCCGACAACCGACCTGTCTGCATATGATACCATCTACATTGGTTTCCCCATCTGGTGGTATACTGCGCCGAAGATTATTCGCACCTTCATTGAGAACAATGATCTGAAGGGTAAAAAAATTGCCCTGTTCGCTACTTCCGGCGGAAGCAACCTGAACAAGGCTCTCAAAGAGTTGAAGAAAGATTATCCGGACCTCGACTTCGTCGGCGGCACCATGCTGAACGGCCCGGTTACCGGAGACATCCTCTAAACTGCTCCGGCCGCCTGGCGCACCTCAACAGGCGATCTCCCAGCCAGAACGTGCTCCCCAACAGGTGGGGAGCTCCGGTAGCATCACTGTACACCCACTGACTCCAGTGAGTCACTGAGCCGCGCAATGAAATCCCGCGTTACGGCTGTCAGATGATGGCTCTTGTAGAACACCCCGAAAGAAATTTCCGGGACATCCACGACGGGAGCCGAATCCAGTTCGTCAAACACGCTTAAGAATATTTCCGGGAGGAATGAAACTCCCAGACCAGAGGCCGTCATTATGACGGCCTCTTCTGCCGTGTCGCAGTAGTAAATATCCGAGGCTGTTTTTCCCTCAAGGGCCACATCCTGCTGGCGGGCAACTGAGGTGGGAATGTCAATTGGACTGTAAAGAATGGTCGGGTACTTCTGCAGAGTTCCCATAGTAATAACCGGCTCCTGACTGACAGGGTGCCCTGCAGCAAAAATACAGCTTAATCGCGTGCGGCAGATCTCATGGTAGGAACAATTCTTCAGCTCGCTGCGCTCTACTTTCGCTCCGAGAGCTATGTTGACCATACCGTCGTCCAGCTGCGGAACGAGCTGAGTGAGAGGGAGGTCAATGAGTTTCGGGTGCAGGCCGGGGTGCGCATCGGAAAAATTTTTCAGGATGGGAATGAGCAGGGACATCGGTGCCATACCGGAACAGCCGATGGTGTAGTCCACAACAGCATCAGCCTGTCTGCCGGCAAACCGGTGCACTGCGCGGTGCGAGGTCTCTACAATACTTTTAGCATCGGGAATAAATTTCCTCCCGTTATCCGTCAGAGACACGGAGCGGGTGGAGCGGTGAAACAGCTGGGTTCCGAGCTCATCTTCCAGGGACTGAATCTGCCGGGTGATCGCGGGCTGGGAGACATGCATCTGCTCAGCTGTACGGGCGTAGTTCAGATTCCGTGCCAGCGCCAGAAAGCACTCCAGTTGAAATGTGTTCATAGCCATTCTCCTTATTAATACGGTTTCCGTATTAATAATAACATTTTTCGAATTCTCTTTTGGACGTTTCCGACTAAAATAACTAAGTAATCTTTAGAAAAAGGTGAAATGAATGGCTGAAACAAATCAAATGAAAGCCAGAGTGGATACTAAACATCCATTTCTGGTCATGATGGGTCTCTACCTGGGTGCCTTTATCGGCATGTTCAGTGAGACCTCCTTAAACATTGCTCTGCCTGTCCTGTCACAGACATTCCGTCTGGATACTTCCGTGGCACAGTGGCTTGTTACCGGCTATATGCTTGTCATCGGCCTGGTTCTGCCGTTTGCCAGCATCCTGATGAAAAAATTTCCAGTCCGGAAGCTGACGTTCTTTGCCCTTGGCGCATTTTTCGTCGGCTCGCTCATCAGCGGCTTTGCTCCGGTCTTTTCTGTCCTGCTCATAGGACGTCTCATCCAGGGCATTGGTACCGGGCTCATCCTTCCGATGATGTTTGCGGTTGTCCTGGAAGTTTTCCCGGCTAACAAAATTGGTACCGCCATGGGCGTCACAGCACTCATCATTATGTTTGCTCCGGCCATCGGCCCGACTCTTTCCGGCCTGGTCCTCGGCTCACTCTCCTGGAGATGGCTCTTCTTTATTTTCGCCATCGTTCTGGCTGTGGCTATCGGCTTTGCAGCCAAATACATGGTCAATCCGTACGAACTCACCAAACCGAAAATTGATGTCCTCTCGGTCATCACTTCCTGTCTCGGCTTCGGCGGCATTGTTCTCGGTGCCGGCCTTGCCAGTTCCTACGGCTGGGGCTCTGCCCAGGTAATCATTGCTCTGGTCATCGGCGTTGTTGCTCTTGTCATCTACTGCAGACGTCAGCTCACTATGGAGCACCCGGTTCTGAACCTTCGTGCCTTCAAAATTCCGGCCTTCACTGTAGGAACTCTTATGATGATGATCAACTTTGGAATTACCCTGTCGGCGATGTACCTGCTTCCGCAGTACCTGCAGAACGGAGCGCAGTACGCTGTAGCCATGACTGGTCTTATCATGCTTCCCGGCGGTGTTGTCAATGCACTGGTGTCCCTTGGAGCCGGAAAGCTTTATGATAAGGTCGGAGCGAAGATCCCCACCAAAGTTGGTTTTGCTCTCTCCATTATTGGAGCCGTTCTTCTTTTAATGACGACGAAAGACAGCGGAATTGCCTTTATTATTCTCTGCCATGTCATTCTGATGATTGGTGTTCCGCTCGCCATGTCCCCGGCACAGTCCAGTGCTCTGAACTCTCTGCCGCCGGAACTCTCTACAGATGGTTCCACCATCCTGAATACGTTACAGCAGGTTTTCGGAGCAATTTCCACTGCAGTAACGACCAGTCTTCTGGGTGCCGGTCAGAAACATTATCTGACGGCTGTCGGACATGACAGCGCTGCCGCATTTACCACCGGCGCACATTACGGCTTCTACTTCACTCTGGCTCTGGCCATTCTGGGATTCATTATCTCGTTTGGTGTCAAAGAGAAGAAGAGTAAAAAACAGTAAACGGAAATTAAACAGCGAAACAACGCACCGTATCGTGAAGGCGTCAAACCTTCCGATGCGGTGCGTTTTCTCTGTATGAACTGAAACTGTTATCTGAATGGCCGGTGGCCCGGTTCAGAACTGCCTGTCAGCAGGAGGCTTAGTCCAGGTCCAGCCCGTCCCAGACCTTGTTCAGAGTTTCCGCGGACTCCTGGAGAAGCTTTTCCTCGCCCTCACTGAGAGTGATGGGTACAAGAGTCTCAACCCCGTTAATGCCGACGACAGACGGCATACTCATGACGGTTTTTTCGATGCCGTAACGGCCGTGAACCATCGTAGAGACGGGGAGAACACTGTGCGAGTCTGTGACAATGCAGCGGCAGATACGGACAACCGACATGGCAATTCCATAGTAGGTTGCATGCTTCTTCTCGATAATTTCATATGCACTGTTACGGACATCGTCGGCAATTTCGCGCATGGCGGACTGATGGTCAAAGTGACCCCGCAGCTCGCAGAATCTGGACAGCGGAACACCGGAGACATTGGCACTGGAGAAGACGGCAATTTCACTGTCTCCGTGCTCCCCGATGATGAACGAGTGGACACTGTGCGAGTCTACATTCAGGTGCTTACCAAGCTCATTTTTCAGCCGTGCAGAATCCAGAACCGTTCCGGATCCGAAGACTTTATTCTCCGGCATGCCGGAAATTTCCATGGCCACACGGGTCAGAATGTCGACCGGGTTGGCGACAATCAGCAGAATGCCCTGGTAGTTTCTCTTGGCAATCTCCGGAATAATGGATTTGAAGATGGCGACATTCTTGTTGATGAGGTCCAGGCGGGACTCACCGGGCTTCTGTGCCGCACCGGCGGTGACCACGATAATACCGGCGTCAACAATGTCGCCGTAATTTCCTGCGTAGATATCAACCTGTCCGTCAACAAAAGGTACGCCATGAGAGATATCCATGGCTTCGCCCTCAGCTTTCTCCTTGTTGACATCGACCAGAACAATTTCGGAAAACAGTCCGCTCTGCATCAGTGCAAACGCGGAGGAGGACCCAACAAATCCACAGCCGATGACGGCTACTTTACGGTTATTAACTTCTGTGCTCATGGATATTCAGCCCTTTCTGATTTTGCTGTAGTCCTATTATAATTAGGGCCGGCTAATTTGACCTAGGGGAAGATTTCACAAAGATATGAATATTTTTGATTGAAATTGAACAAATCCAATCATGGCAATCAAAAGTGGAGCGAATTTGCTACAAACAATGCACAACTCAATCAGAAATTTTTCCTGTTCCGTTGCTTCAGCAACGTAAGTTAGCCAGGGCTTCTGCTATGATGGTGCCAGTTTAAGGAGGCAGGCAGTTATGAAAACCATCAACGCAAAAGAAACCGTTTATAATATCGTTAACGCAAACCCGGATGTTAAAGACATCATGACTGAACTCGGCTTTAAGGACATTGCCAAGCCCATGGCCCTTAAAACCGTCGGCAAAGTAGTCACCCTTGAGAAAGGATCTGCCATCAAAGATATTCCTATGGAGAGAGTCAAAGAAGTCTTTGCTTCCCATGGATACAAAGTAACGGATGAAACCGAATCCGAATCCACGGGCGATTCACCGGCGGAACCCACCGCCGCTCCCGCTGACGACTCTCCCAAAACCGCCGACGACCTGAGTGCGGAAGAGCGCAATGAGCTCTTAAAGTCCTATATTACCC
>CAYRKX010000009.1:0-44880 GCA_964425185.1 uncultured Eubacteriales bacterium | reverse complement strand
AAATTGTCTCGGAGGAGGTGACGGTATGGCACATGAAGAGAATAAGGATTTCAATGCCATGCTCCATGACAGCAAAGATATGCCGAAGTTCCAGACCATAACGGACGAAAAAAGCATTGAACGATACGGCGGCAGTCGAATGTATTTTGCCCCGCCAATTGACTACGATGCCGTCATGAAAAGAGTCCCCTTTGGGAAAGTCATCACCGTTGGAAAAATCCGCGACCATTTTGCCAAGCGGTCCGGGGCAGATTTTACAGAGCCCATCACAGCGGGGATTTTCGTGTCCATCGCCGCCTGGGCCAGTTACCAGCGGAACGGCAAAGAGGAAACCCCGTACTGGCGGACCCTCAAGGCAGACGGCGAGCTGAACCCCAAGTATCCAGGCGGGGCTGAAGCTCAGAAGGCAAAACTGGAGACAGAGGGACATGTCATTGTTCAGCGGGGAAGGAAAAACATCTGTTACTATGTAAAGGATTACGAGAAGAGTCTGTTTGACCTGGAGTCCCCTCATGACGCTTAAAGTTGTTCAAGCCGACTTTCCTGTGTACACAGTAAAAGACTAACCTTAAGATTAACTCATATCATCTAAGGAGGAGTATTCTCTATGAGCAAAGAACGACTCATCGCCTTCACTGATGCCATTCTGGCCATCATCATGACCATTCTGGTTCTGGAGCTTGCTAAACCTGCTTTTGATGCGCCATCGGCATTCTGGGCTCTGCGAACCGCCTATTTTTCCTATGCCCTGTCATTTTTCTGGCTTGGCTCATTATGGGTTGGTCTGAACAGCATATGGGGAGAAGTAGAGCGCATTAATAATGCTGTCATCTGGTGGAATCTTCTGCTGCTGTTTTTCGCCTCACTCATTCCTTATGCCACTTCGCTTTGCAGCGACAATTTCAACAGCCGCACCATGCAGGGGTTCTACGGAATTGTGGTCATTGCCATGACAGTTGTGAACTATTTTCTACACAAATCCCTGGATAAGCCGAACCAGGATGTGCCAGCTCTTCTAGAGGCGACAAAAACTTACCGCAAACTGCTGCTGCCGGATATCGGCATCAAAATTGTCGGGCTCATCCTGACCCTCACAGTGTATCCGCCAATCATGATGTACAGTGTTCTTCTCGCTGCTGCCTATATTATTCCCACGAAATACATCACTGGAAGACGTATAGAAAAAAAGAAGCTGCAAGCGGCGACGGACAAGAAATCATGAAAATTTTTGAAGGTGTCAAAGAGAAAAAAGTCGAATACACCGAGCTCATCTATGACCTTATATTTGTCTACATCATTGGGCAGATCAATGAGCTCCTGCAGAATATTCACGGAGGATTTTTTCCCTGGACCTCATTTTTGTCCTACATTCTCTGCCTCCTCGGCATGATTCAAATCTGGAACTTCTCCACGTACTACATCAACATGTACGGAAAGAACAGTGCACGAAATCATGTATTTCTGTTTGTGAACATGTTTCTGCTGTATTTTGTTGGATCAGCCACAATCGTTCACTGGAGCGCATTACAGACACGGTATCATGTTGCCTGGGGCCTGATCCTCTTAAACATTGCAGTACAGTACTTATGGGAACTTCGTTCTTACAAAGATCCCCAGAACCGGAAATCCATCATGACACTCGCTGTAATTCTAACCCTGGAAGCAGTCATTGTCTTTCTGGCGGTTGTGCTCAAAGGTGTCCCCGGTATTATCCTGTCCGGCGCTGCCATCCTTTTTGGAATGCTGGCGAGCGGCTTTACCAGCGGCGGCAATTACGAAGCTGTCGATTTTATGCATCTGACCGAGCGCGCCATGCTCTTCGTCGTCTTCACTTTCGGTGAAATGGTTGTCGCCATTGCCGGGTATTTTACAGGACCAGTCAACTTCTGGAACATTTATTTTGCCGGCATGACGTTTCTGGTTGTTGTCGGACTGTTCCTGAGTTATGAGACTTTGTATGACCACATCATAGACCGGGAACTCAATACAAACGGCCTGGGCTACATGTTCCTGCATGTTTTCATGATTTTTGGCCTGAACAATGTCTCCACTGCTCTGGAGTTCATGCATGATGCCGAGGTGAGAACCTGGCCCAAGATGGTCTTTCTGATTATTTCTCTGGTTGTATACTATGTTTTCCTGCTGGCTACCGGAAAATACAACAAGCCGATCTGCCACGAACACGACAAGAAGCTGTACCTGCAGAATGCATTGATTATTACCGTTTTTGCAGTCCTTATGCTGGTTCTTCGGAACTATATGGCCATTAACATTGCCATTACCGTCGCTTTTGTTTTCATTATTTTTGCGCGGCTCTACTGGTTTGCAAAGAAAATTGAGTCTTAACGAAAGGCCGCCGCTTCACGCTTTGGCAACAAATATTCTTTAGAATAAAAAATAATATAAATCGCAAAAGGGAGAATTCAAAATGAAACGCAAAACCATTGGAAAGACTCTTCTTTCCCTCGTACTTATGCTCATGTTCGCCATGTCTGTTGCCGTTCCTGCACTTGCAGCTACAGGCTACCAGAATGACTCCAAAGACATGCTGAAGGTCATTAATAATTATCGTACTGACCCGAAGCTCGCTACCTACGTCAACCTGAACGGTCAGGACGAACATCCGAAGCTCAAAGCGCTGAAGTGGGACAACGACATGGCTGCCATTGCCCGGACCCGCGCACAGCAGGTCTCCAAATATTACAGCCACAACCTGGCCAACGGCAAAACACAGTGGAGTGTAACCTCCAACGGCAAGGAGATGTACACGGAGCTCATTGCCCGTGACAAGGAGACCGCCAAAGAGGCTGCTGAGTACTGGTACAGACCGGAGAGCTACACCAACGGCGCACAGGGCAACCGCCGCGACATGCTTGACGACCGCATTACCTGCATGGGTGCTTCCCACTACCAGAACGATGAAGGCCGTGACTACTGGGTTGTCGTATTCGGACAGTATTAATGGAACAGTATTATCTCGGTTTTGATGCGGGCACCCAGTCCGTCAAAGTTGCCGTCTACAACGATGCCATGCATGAAGTTGCATCTACCTCGGCGCCGACCACTCTCACGTACCCGCACCCTGGCTGGGTCAATATGGATGTCGACGAGTACCTCGCACTCACCATTCAAGGCATAAAAGTCTGCGCGGAACAAATGCGTGAGAAAGGACTGGATCCATCCTGTATCCGCGCCATTATGGGCGATGGAGTTATCTGCGGTATTGCCGGAGTGGACAAAAACGGAGATGCGGTCACGCCGTACATTAATTATCTGGACTCACGCACCAAAGACGATGAAGATCTCATAAACAGCTGGGACCTGGACCTCTGGGGCCGGGAGACCGGAAACCCGGAAGCCAAATGCATGTTCCCCGCTCTGTTTGCCAGGTGGTTTTTAAAGCACCAGGAGGAGTGGGGTGGAAAAATCTGTAAGTTCGTGCACGATGCGCCCTATATTCTGGCTCATCTGGCCGGGTTAAAGGCTGACGACATGTTTGTCGACTGGGGCACCATGTCCGGCTGGGGACTCGGGTATAAAGTCGAGGAAAAATGCTGGTCGGAAGAGCAGCTGAAACTGCTGAACATTCCGGTCGAATGCATGCCCAAAATTGTAAAGCCATGGGATATCATCGGACATCTGACAGAGGATATTGCTGAACAGACCGGGCTTCCGGCTGGAATTCCCATCTGCGGCGGTGCCGGAGATACCATGCAGTCTATGATAGGCTCTGGGAACATGGAAGCTGGTCAGGCAGTAGATGTCGCCGGGACCTGCGCCATGTTCTGCGTCTCTACGAATGGAATTGTACCGGAGCTCAGCAAGAAAGGCGCCGGTCTCATTTTCAACTCCGGCACATTGCCCAACACCTATTTCTACTGGGGTTATATTCGTACCGGTGGACTTGCACTTCGCTGGTTCAAAGATAATGTCTGCGGACACGAAGGCGACGGCTCTTACTACAATGTTCTCAATGATCAGGCTGCCAAAGTGCCGCCCGGTTCTAATGGCCTCCTGTTCCTCCCCTATCTCACCGGAGGGACTAACGACATTCAGAATGCAACCGGCTGTTTTCTCAACATGACACTCGACACAGAGCAGGCCGCTATGTGGCATGCGGTGCTGGAAGCCATTGGTTATGACTACATGGAAATTACAGATTTGTACCGCTCCGCCGGAGTGGACCTGAGCCGTATTACTGCCACGGAAGGCGGCAGTCGCAGTGACATCTGGAATCAAATCAAATCGGACATGCTGGGAAGTGAGGTTGTAGTTCCGGAGAATGCCGGCGGCGCCATCGTCACCGACTGTACCGTGGGCGCCTATGCGGCTGGAGACCTCAGCGACATTAAAGCTGCCGTTACCAGAAACTTTGCTGTTCGCAAGACTTACCACACAAATGAAGAAAACCAGAAGTTTTACCGGGAGCGTTATGCACTTCAGAAAAAGCTGGTTAAGCAGGATATGAGCAGCGCGTTCAATACGTTAAAGCAGCTTTGACCTTCGCTTCCTGCATCAATAAGCACATAAAGCATATAGGACATAGAAAGAGCGCCTGTCGGCTTTGCCGGACAGGCGCTCTTTCATCACTGCTTTAATTTATATCGGGTAATAATTGATATCTACAAATTCCGCCAGCTCATCGCCAGGGTTGACATAGATGTGCATCTGGTCAGATTCAAACATCAGTGCATCGCCCGGATGGAGAGTATAGACGGCCGGCTCTGTGTGGAGTTCCAGAGTTCCCCGGAGCATGTAGAGGTATTCCTGGGATTTTTCTTTATGGCCGTTGGACTGGTATTGACTGTGGGGGTCCAACTCATCTAGAAACAGCTCAAAATCCCGGGTCGACGATGTTCCATAGTAGCAATAGGCACGAAAATGCCGGTCATCACTGATGGACGGATCTGTCTCTTCACGATGCACCAGAGCTGCATTTTTCTCTACGGGCTCCATCAGCCGGGTGTAGGAGACGTTAAGACCGGTAGCAACTTTAAGCAGAGTGTTAATTGTGGGGTTGCTGCCACCCTTTTCAATATCCGAGAGCATGGCCTTGCTGATTCCGGACTGTTTGGCCAGCTGGCCCAGTGTCATATTCCGCTCCTGACGAAGTGTTTTCAAGTTTATAGCAATAATCTGACTTAATTCCATAAATAAATTCCGCCTTGGATTGACAAGTATAGTGAACGGACGTAAGATATATTAAACAGTTCTATATATCTAACGATTGTTCACTACAAAGAGGATTATAGCAATGAAACGTAAAGCATTCAAGGCAGCATTTCCCCACACAATTCCCATCCTGTTCGGATTTATCTTTCTGGGAATCTCATACGGGTTCATGACAGTCAGCAAGGGGTTCTCCCCGCTGTACCCCATTTTCATGGCCATGTTCATCTATGCGGGTTCCATGGAATTTGTAGCGGTCAGCCTGCTTCTGTCCGCATTCAGCCCGGTTCACGCTTTCTTCCTCACGCTGATTATCAACGCGCGGCACCTGTTCTATGGCATTTCCATGCTGGACGTTTACCGCGGGACAGGATGGAAAAAGCCTTTTCTGATCTTTGGCATGTCCGATGAAACCTTCACGGTCAACTATACCGCTGCTATTCCTGAAGATGTCGACGAGGACTGGTTCATGCTTTTCGTTACCCTTCTGGACCAGTCCTACTGGGTTATTGGCACAGCACTTGGTGCCCTCCTCGGCTCTCTTATCCACTTCAACTCAACGGGAATTGATTTCGTTATGACTGCACTCTTTGTCTGTATGCTGGTTGACCAGTGGAAGGATAAAGTCAACCGTGAATCCATTATGGTAGGCGCCATCTGCACCTTCCTGTGTCTGATGACCCTGGGAAGCAGCCACTTCATTCTCCCGGCTATGCTTCTCATCATCTTCTCCTTTGCTCTGGACGATTATAAAAAGGAGGAGCGCATATGACGATGACTGTCACACAGAGCATTATTACCATTGCCATTATAGTAGCGGCAACCATGCTGACTCGTTTTCTTCCCTTTCTCATCTTTCCTGAGGGAAAAACTCCACCGAAATTCATTACTCATTTGGGCAAAGTGCTTCCCCCTGCCGTCATTGCCTTCTTAGTGGTATACTGTTTTAAAGATGCTGTCTTCTCACCGTGGCATGCCCTTCCAGAACTCATCTGCTGTGCGCTGGTAACAGGCACCTACCTGTGGAAGCACAACATGCTCATCAGCATAGGCAGCGGCACAGTACTTTACATGGTACTGGTACAGTTAGTATTCAAATAAGAGGGATTCCTTATGTTATACACCGGAAAGTATCTGTCGTTTGAGACCCCTGACAGCTGGGCGGATGACGTGCGCGTGGCGGAACAGGACAACTACATCACTATTACGTACCGGGGGCTCCCGCTCCTTGTCTTCTCCTTCCTGCGCGATCCATCGTCTGTTCCAATCCAGCAGGCCCACGAGAGCTTAGGTCTTGTGACAGGCGGAGACGAACAGTTGTATGTTGTTGCGGAGTTCCCGGACACGCCGGAATTCTTGGATGAGGCCATGGAGGATCGGTACTACGAGCTGTCCATGGATTTACACGTTTTGTTTGAAACTCTGGATGCGGTTGCACCGTACGAGTTTCAATTGTTTGGGACCAACGGAATCCGCAGCAGCGGCTTCTTCGTGACGGACGAGTGTCTTGGATGTCCCGCCTGTTGGGAAGCCTGTCCGCAGAAATGCATAGACTTGTCCGACGTCCCGGTCATGATTGACCAGACCCACTGTCTGCGGTGCGGGCTGTGCAAAGAGGCATGTCCACTACAAGCGATTGAACAGAGGTAACTATATGAACCGAAAATTATTGTCCACACTGTTTAGTATACTTTTCGTTCTGGGCTGCCTGGCGGTTTTTGCGTTTCCGGCAGCCGCCGTACCGGCTTCGGCTGCAGGATTGAAGCTGCCGAAAATGCAAGCAGTGAGTGTGGCAGGCCCCTGCAGGTCCGGGGTGTCAGCTGCCGAAGGCCCTGGTTCATGCCGGGCGGTGAAGACTTATGGAATTAGCTCAGGGAGTGCCACCTGGTCCTGGGTTCAGGAAGATGGCCAAACGGCCGGAATTGTCATAGATGCCATTGCTCCATGGATGTCACCAAACCTGGAAACGCTTCCGAAAGGGCTGTGCCTGTTAAAGTGGGACACTCAGCCGGATTCCATAACTGTTGTTCCTTTTACCAGTAAGGATGGCAGCACGTATGAGGAGGTTTCGGCGGAGGTGCGAACAGTGAGTCGCCCGTATGTTGTGAATTTGAAGGCCGGGCGCGTCTATGTTGTCATTGCGCGGTGGGGTGAAAACCATTTGCGAACAGACGGCGGCTGCGGGGAAGTTGAGTACGCGTTCCGGACGTGACGCGCCAGTTGCCGGCTGCATTGACTGTACAACTGCATCTCAAAGGCAAAAATAATTGCTAATTGTTGAAAAAAGTGTACCACACAGTCCTTCTTTAAGGCTGTGTGGTACACATCGTTTTTCACTCCTGCACACCACTCACTCTTCGCCGTCATCCTCAAACGCCGAAGCAATCTTCTGCCCCAGCTCCTCCGGGACCAAAATGCACCCGTCCGTACCGCGGGTCGGAATTGCATGGAGGAAGTCCAATGGGAAGAGCTTGCGCATCTCCTCCAGGACGTAAATTAACTCCTCCTTGTCATCCGGAAGATGGCCGGCAACCGGAATAGGATTCGAAAGGTGTGTGCCGTCAAAATCCGTGTTCGTCAGTTCCAGTTTGGAAATAAAATCTATCTCCTCACTCATCAGCTTACCGAAAGTGTTCTCGGTAAACTCAAAATCATCATCATGAATAAGATCATAGTACTGACTTCCCTCATCAGCATATACGGAAGCCGTGTAGAACTTAAATGGCTGGAACTCGTTCAAGAAGTCGGCATTCGCCTTGGCCACCTCTTCGTAGTCCCCATTTCCAAGACCGCCGAGGACCAGGTCCAGAGAATACCGCATCCCGGCCTCTTCCAGCTTCTGTAACTGTTCTTTTGCATCGGCAACTGTGTACCCTTTCTGGAAAATCATCAGAACAAGGTCGAGTCCAGATTCTACGCCGACATTAATCTCATCAAAATATAGTTCGTGCAGGAGAATCAGGTCATCCAGAGATTTTTTCTGCAGCTCCGGAATCCGTGCATAGGCGCTGATGACCTTACATTCCGGGAACTTATCCTTAATGGACTCCCCTAGCTTTACCAGTGCATTTGTATCTGCTGCAAAAATGTCATCCGCCTCAAGATAAATGCGGTTGACCTTGCTCCACGCATAGCGCTGAAGTTCCATCTCCCGGTCAAACTCATCACCAGGATGCAGAGTAATAGTCCCTTCTTCGGGGTTGGGGCGGAACAGACAATTTGTATAAAGCATGGTGGTTCTCCTTTTCTGAAATGCTATACTTAAAGCAGTGATACTTCGTTATCCCAGTAATAAGATCATACCAGAAAAAATAGAAAGAGGCATCAGTTTGCGTATACTCTCAAAAATCAGTGACTTTCTTGGAAAGTACATGGCTATCATCGTCCTGGCAGTCGCGGCATTGACGCTGTTTGTCCCCGCAAGCGGCACCTGGATCAGCCTGAACACTATCAACTACCTTCTCATGGTTGTCATGTTCGGCATGGGTCTCACCATGAAGCCAGCTGACTTCAAAATTGTGTTCACCAGGCCAAAAGATGTCATCATCGGCTGCATTGCCCAGTTCACCATCATGCCGCTTCTGGCGTTTGGACTCGGAAAGCTCTTTCAACTCGACCCGGCGCTGCTCGCCGGCGTAATACTTGTGGGCACCTGCCCCGGGGGAACCTCCAGCAACGTCATGACCTACCTTTCCAAGGGCGATGTAGCTCTTTCTGTCGGCATGACCACCGTCAACACACTTCTTGCTCCGTTACTTACACCGGCCATAACTTACCTTCTTCTTCGCAAAACGGTACACGTTAATGCCTGGTCCATGTTTCTGAGCATTATTGAAGTTGTCATTGTTCCCATTGCCCTGGGCTTTATCATCAACCACTTCTGGGGAAAGTTCACACAGAAGCTGAATTCAGTCCTTCCATCCATTTCCGTTATTGCCATAACGCTTATCGTAGCCACGGTAGTTTCCCACAACTCGGCTAAAATTCTGACCACCGGAGGCGTCATTTTCGCCGTTGTTATTCTCCACAACCTGCTCGGTTATGCGTGCGGTTTTGGCGTTGCCAAACTGTTTCATATGGACATCCCGAAAGTCAAGGCCCTGTCCATTGAAATCGGCATGCAGAATTCTGGACTGGCGTCCAGTCTGGCCACTACGGCCTTTCCTAATCTTGCCATGGCAACAGTTCCCGGAGCAGTATTTTCCGTCTGGCACAATATTTCCGGGGCAATTTTATCAAATATTTACCGTCGATGGGGCAAAGATGTGGACAAAATGTCATAAATTCAGATACAATAAATTTATTCCCATTAATAATAAAGGAGTCATCCTATGAGTCATACCGCAATTGTCTATTACTCCCTGGAAGGGACTACCAAAGCGGCTGCAGAGACCCTCGCCGCTGTTACCGGAGGCGATCTCTTCCGTCTCCAGCCGAAAAAAGAGCCGCCCAGGAGCGGGTTTGGGAAAATGGCGGTCGGCGGGTTCCAGGCCATTCTACAGATTGACCCCAAACTCCCGCAGATTGCAGACAAGCTGAAAGGCTACGACAACGTCATCATTGCCTATCCTGTCTGGGCTAGTACTTATCCGCCGGCAATCGGCGCATTTATCGACCAGGGCGGACTCCTCGGCAAGAACGTATATCTTGTAGCCACATCCGGGAGCGGAAATGCATCCAAGTCATTTTCCACGGCTCACCGCAAACTGGCCTCTGTCGGTATTCAGGACACCCTGAGCCTAAAAGGCAGTGACCAGACCGGTATTCAGGCGTTCTGCGAGAAAAACCACTTATTGAAATGAACGAATACCAGATCGCGCAGTTTCTGACCCAAAACATGCTGGACATTGTATTTGCCATTGTCATCCTGAGCGTATGCATTGGGGCCTTCCGGTTTCACCGGTTCAAGCCATTCCGGGAAGTCTTTGCCCCGCTGTACGCTATTGCCATGTGCGTCTACACTGTCTATGACAAATGGGAGCCCATAAACTGGATTTTCCTCATCATTGCAGCGGCACTCGGTATTTTAATCGGCGCGCTGCAGTCCGGGAAATCTGAAGTTCAGTACCGCGACCGTGGACCGTATGTCCGGGACAACTATCCATATGTTCTCGGCTGGGTCTTCCTGGTCGCCGCAGGAATTGCCGCCTATATCTTACGAAATCACATTACGGTCTCCTCCACAGAGCAGATCCGCTCGGTCGTCAAGACTTCGTACCTGAGCGCACAGCCCTGGTACATTTGGGCGCTGTATGGAGCAGCCGGAATGACATACTACCTCTATGTTGACCGCAAGGTCCGCAAAGAGGGAGGAGAGTCCAACCATGATTAAAATCGTGTATGAAGAAGAGAAGAACCGGGCTGCCGCCTATGATAACGACCACCTCATAGGCATGTGCCATACCCGTCATGACGACGGAGTCTGGACTATTACCCATACCGGAGTAGACTCCATCTATACGGGGCGGGGCATAGCTTCTCAACTGGTTCAATGTGTTGCAGATGCCGCACGAGAGCAGGGAGTGAAACTCAAATCAGAATGTTCTTATGCGAACCACTGGTTTTCCAAGCATGAAGACTACCAGGATCTTCTGCAGACGCCCTAAAGGAGTAACCATTCATGCAAAGCAGCCGTCAAAAGCAAATTATCAGTCTGCTCATGGAGCATGGAACTCTGACCGCGAGGCAGCTTGCCAAGCGGTTTTCTGTATCCACGCGGACCATTTACCGTGACATTGTCACCCTGACCGCCTCGGGAGTTCCCCTGTCTATGACGCAGGGCCGTGACGGAGGAATCACTCTGGCTCCGGACTACACTCCAGTCAAAGATGCCAGCAGGAAAGCCAAACCACAGGACCCGCTTTCGCCTGATGCTCTGGGCTGGATTACTGTCACCGGATCCGGGCTGTTCGCCCCGCTCCGGGATGCTATTGTCCAGCACCACCCCATCCGGTTTTCCTACGGAGAGGATACGGCGCCCAAGGCAGTTGAGCCACTAAAGCTGGTGAACCAGCACCGCGTATGGTATCTGTTCGGTTACGACCTCATTATGGAGGAAGAATCCTACTTCCGGCTCTCCATGATGCGAGAGCTGACGGTAATGCCCACCTACTTTGACAGAACCTGCCCGGATACGCTGCCGCCCATCCGGTTTGGCGCAAAATTAATCGATATCAAGTTACTGTTCAACCAGGACATGGCATGGAGAATTTACGAGGATTTTGTCCCCGATTCCATTCAGAGCGGGAGCCGGCTTTTAGTAGAGGCACGGGTTCCTGACAATGAAAATTTAGTTTCCATGATTCTCAGCTACGGAGAAGGATGCGAAGTACTGGAACCGGAGAGTCTGCGGCAGAAAGTCCGCCGGGCGCTCTCGCGGGCTCAGCAGCAGTATTTTTCTTGATTTGTTTTTCGCAGTTCAGTATCATGAAAGTAGTATCAATAGGAGAAAGGCACGGTGTTGCAAACATGTATCAGGATGAGTATAAAAGATGGTTGGAGGCCGACCTCACAGACTTTGACTTAAAGAAAGAGCTGCGGGACATTCAGGGCGATGACGACGCCATTAAAGACCGCTTTGCTGTCGCTTTAAAATTTGGTACTGCCGGACTTCGTGGAACACTCGGCGCAGGCACCAACCGCATGAATATCTATGTGGTCAGACAGGCCACTCAGGGTATTGCCAGCTGGGTCAAAAAACAGGGCGGCACACAGACCGTCGCCATCAGTTACGATTCCCGAATTAAAGGCTGGGACTTTGCCAAAGATGCCGCCGGAGTTCTCGCGGCAAACGGTATTCACGTCCGCATTTACGATGCTCTCATGCCTGTACCGGCACTGAGTTTTGCCACCAGATTTTACCACTGCAACGCAGGTATTATGATCACTGCATCGCACAACCCCATGCGGTATAACGGATACAAAGCCTATGGTCCGGACGGCTGCCAGATGACCGATGAGGCAGCAGCTGTTGTCTATGAGGCCATCCAGGAAACTGACGTCCTCACCGGCGCCAAATACATGTCTTTCGCCGAAGGCGTAGAGAAGGGACTCATTCAGTTCGTCGGCGACGAGTGCAAGAAGGCATTCTACTCGGAGATCGAGTCCAGACAGGTTCGTCCCGGTCTCTGCAAGACTGCAGACCTCAAGCTGGTCTACTCCCCGCTGAACGGCACTGGTCTTGTTCCGGTCACCACTGTTCTCCAGGATATTGGTATTACTGACATTACCATCGTTCCAGAGCAGGAATATCCGAACGGGTATTTTACCACCTGCCCGTATCCGAACCCCGAAATCTTCGAGGCTCTGAAATACGGTCTGGACCTCGCCAAAAAAGAAGGCGCTGATCTCATGCTTGCTACCGACCCTGACGCAGACCGTGTCGGTATCGCCATGAAGTGTCCGGACGGCTCTTACGAGCTCGTTACCGGTAATGAGATGGGCGTTCTGCTCCTCGACTACATCTGCGCCGGACGTATTGAGAAAGGCACCATGCCAAAGAATCCGGTTGCCGTCAAGTCCATTGTCTCGACGCCTCTGGCTGACCTTGTTGCCAAGAAGTATGGCGTAGAACTTCGCCACACCCTCACCGGGTTCAAGTGGATTGGGGACCAGATCGGCAAGCTCGAAGCCGACGGTGAAGTCGACCGCTTCATCTTCGGATTTGAAGAGAGCTATGGCTACCTTGCCGGCCCATATGTCCGTGACAAGGACGCGGTTGTCGCTTCCATGCTCATCTGCGAAATGGCCGCTTATTACAGGAGCAAAGGCTCTTCCATTAAAGAGCGCCTTGAGGAAATCTACGCTGAGTACGGCCGTTATCTCAACAAGGTCGACAGCTTTGAATTTCCAGGCCTGTCCGGTATGGACAAGATGGCAGGCATTATGGATAACCTCCGCAAAAACCCGCTGACCGATATCGGCGGCACCAAAGTCACCGAGGTTACCGACTATCTCAAACCGGAAGAGACCGGACTGCCGAAGGCCAACGTTCTCATCTATCATCTGGAGAACGGCGAGACTGTAGTTGTCCGCCCATCTGGAACCGAACCGAAAATCAAGGCCTACTACACTACCCTTGGTAAAAATCTTGAAGAAGCTCAGGCGGAAAAAGACCGTTTGGCCGCCGCTCTCAAGCCAATTTTCGAATAATCTGACACTCTGCAGCCGTACGTTTTGTACGGCTGTATTTTTTGCTTTTCGTTTGTCATCCATAGTGTTAGAATGGACTCGACAGAAAACTAGAAAGTGGGAGTTGAAGTCTTATGGCAAATTCCGAGGTCCGTATTCGTATTGCCAGACCTGACGACGCGGAAGCCATACAAAAAATCTACGCGCCCTATGTCACCGACACCGCGGTAACCTTTGAGTATGATGTTCCATCTGTCGAAGAATTCTGCAATAGAATTACGGAAATTGAGAAGAATTATCCATGGCTGGTAGCTACCATTGACCACCAGGTTGTCGGGTACGCCTACGCAAACCAGTTCAAGGCAAGAGAAGCCTACAACTGGGCGGTAGAAATGTCTGTCTATGTTGTTCAGGACATGAGGCGGCAGGGCATTGGAACAAAGCTCTACTATGCTCTGGAGGAATTTCTGCGGGAAATGGGTTACCGCAACTGCAACGCCTGTATTGCGGTCTCTCCCCGTCGGTACCGAAATGACGAGGACATTTTTAAGAATGAGAGCACCCGCTTTCACCGGCACGTCGGCTACAACTTCGTCGGCCGGTTCCATAAAGTCGGCTATAAGTTCGGCAAATGGTACGATATGGTCTGGATGGAAAAGAAAATCGGTGAACACGTCGACGACCCCGGACCAGTTGAGCCTTTCGCCACCTGGAGACAGGAAAAAGACATCTGAATCGCAGAGAGCCAGAAGACCCGGCGGAAAATTCCACTGGGTCTCTGTTTATGTTATAATTGTTGAGTTTTAAACTGGAAAGGGGCGCATGACCATGAAGACCTACAAGGTCATTGACATCCACGAAAAAGACTACGGCTGTGAGGAGATTCCAGAGGGAATGTCCCGCCTGAACACTGTCACGCTTCAGGATGCGTCCGGAGCAAAGAAGACCCTGGACCTCACCGACCATCAGCTCGACGAGGGCGGCGAAATCTATGAGGGCGATACCGTCACCCTGGACGACAAGAACAACCTGAAGAAGGTTAATGCATGAAATATAAAGGACTGAAGCTGGTCCATGAGGGAAAGTTCATGGCCACTTACGACCTCTACTATGAGACCGAGGACGGTCTGGACAAGACCTACGAGATGATCAGCCGCAACCACGACATGAAGACCTATGAGGATGTGCACAACCCGAAAATTGACTCGGTCATCCTCATCATCAATAACCCAGAGGGGGACAGAATTCTCCTCAATCAGGAGTTCCGCATGTCCATGGGTCGCTGGATTTACAACTTTCCCGCCGGACTCATCGACCCCGGTGAGACACCGGAGCAAAGTGCAAAGCGGGAGCTCCGCGAGGAGACCGGCCTGACTCTCACGTCTATCCGCGATGTACTGAATGAGAGCTACAACGCAGTTGGGTTTTCCAACGAGAAGAGTGTCTGCATTCTCGGCACAGCGGAGGGAACGTTTCACAAGTCTTCCTCTACACTGGAAGAAATTCACGCAAACTGGTATAGTAAAGCGGAAGTTCGAGAGCTGCTGAAAACCGAGCCGTTTGCGGCTCGAACTCAGGCCTACGCTTATCTGTGGGCCAATTCATAATCTTTCGAAATAAAGGAGGTTGGAGTCTATGATCAGACTGTATGCACCGGCTGAATCCGGAGAGTTCTACCGTAAAATTGACCTTCCGACCCTGCGTCAGGTCCGAAATGCGAGGACCTACGCTGTCCGAACCGAGAGCGGAGCTCTTCTGGTAGAGTTCCAGTGGATGGATGAAGGAAATGTCACTGTCTACGCCGATGACAAGGTATGTCGACTGATGACAGACAGCCAGACCGTTGCCATGCGCTGTGCTACCATCGACAATCCCAATGGAATCCAGGAGATGTTCGACTTTTTCATCTCCCTGACCTCTACGGATATCTATGAAATGGAGAAGCTGGAAGACCGCATAGACAAGCTGGAAGATGAACTGTTTGTCAACGGAGAGCCTAATGATTCTGGTATTGGCCGTATTCTTCAGTTTCGAAAAGAAATTCTCCACAAGAAACGTTACTATGAGCAGATGGAACTGCTTTCCGACGAACTTGCCGACCTCGACCACACCTTCGACTTCATTGATAAGAAGTTCGACCGCCTATACGACTTTATTCTACGGGCGCAGGAATATATTGAGCAGGTCCGTGAAGCTTATCAGTCTCAGATTGATATTGAACAGAACAAGCTCGACATTGAGCAGAACAAGATTATGAAGGTGCTCACTGTCGTTACAACGTTAATTAATCCATTAAGTCTTATTGCCGCCTGGTATGGTATGAACCTGCAGATGCCGGAATTTCACTGGAAATACGGTTACTACTTCGTTATTGGCCTGTCCCTTGTAGTCTTCGGCATAACACTTGCCTATTTCAAGCGGAAGAAGTGGCTTTAACCTGTGGCTATACTGTTTCAGCCTCGCGCCAGTGCGGGGCTATTTTCCATCATAAAGGAGTTTACTAACCATGGCTAATGATCCTGCCACATCAGTAGAGCGGGAAAGTTTCTCGTCCCGGATGGGGTTCCTCCTTGTCAGTGCCGGATGTGCTGTCGGCATCGGCAACGTCTGGAGATTCCCTTTTGTCACCGGGCAGAACGGCGGCGGTGTCTTTGTTCTGTTCTACATTATTTTCCTGATTATTCTCGCCATTCCGGCGTTCACTATGGAGCTTGCTGTGGGCCGTGCTTCCCACCGAAGCGCGCTTCCGGCATTCCGAATGCTGGAAAAGCCAGGAACAAAATTCCATCTACACGGATATGTCTGCTATGCCGGCAGTTATCTTCTCATGATGTACTATACAGTCGTCTCCGGATGGATGCTCGCCTATTTCGTCAAGTTTCTGAAAGGAGACTTTGTGGCAAACATGAACCAGGTGCAGGTCCAGGGCGCGTATGACGCCATGACGGCCAGCCCCGGGCAGATGGTGCTCTGGACCGGAATTACTGTAGTTCTTGGATTTCTCATTGTCAGCTTCGGTCTGCAAAAGGGTGTAGAGACGACATCCAAATATATGATGTCCGCGCTTTTCATCCTGATTACCGTGCTGGCCATCCACAGCTGCTTCCTGAAAGGTGCCGGAGCCGGTGTCTCCTTCTACCTGAAACCGGACTTCCACCGTGCCTCTCAGCAGGGGCTCTGGAATGTCATCACAGCAGCCATGAACCAATCGTTCTTCACCTTGAGCATTGGTATCTCCTCCATGGAGATTTTCGGAAGTTATATGTCCGATGAGAAGTCTATCCCCGGTGAGGCAGTCCGCGTCGCCGGTCTCGACACGTTCGTCGCTCTCATGGCCGGACTCATCATTTTCCCGGCCTGCTTCTCCTTCGGTGTTCAGCCGGATGCCGGCCCTTCCCTCATTTTTGTCACCCTGCCGAATGTCTTCATTCACATGCACGGCGGCCGCGTCTGGGGCACCTTGTTTTTCGTCTTTATGACATTTGCCAGTTTTTCGACTGTCATTGCCGTATTTGAAAACATCATCGCCACGACTATGGAAATTTTCCACATCAGCCGGGTCAAATCCTCGGTCATCAGTGGAATCATCATGTTTATTCTCTCCATGCCGTGCGCGCTGGGATACAACGTCTGGTCCGGCGCATTCGCCAATACCCCGATGGGCAATATCCTCGGTGCTGAGGACTTTCTGCTCAGCAATATCCTGCTTCCGCTCGGCTGTCTCGTATTTGTCAGCTTCTGCAACTGGAAGATCGGCTGGGGCCAGGACAATTATTTCGACGAAATCAACAAGGGCGAGGGCATGAAACTTCCCCGCTGGATGGGATACTATTTCAAATTTGGTCTTCCCATCCTCATTGCCATTATCTTCGTCTCCGGCATGATCACCTATTTCAAGTAACTTTCAGTAAGAGAGGAGCCTCACTATGAATGAATCGCTTGCTGTCTATACTAAGACGCTGACTGCAGAGGATTTCACAAACTGGTTCAAACAGCGCACCAACGTCATTACGCTGGTCTGTCTGATCATTGAAAGTCTCGTCGTTGCGGCCAGCATTGTGCTCGCTATCATCGGCCTGACCAGGCACACGGTCAACACCTCCAGCCTCATTACGGAGCTGGTTCTGGTTGTTCTTCTCCTCGGGTTTGTCATCTACTGGCGATTCGGCTATCCGAAATCCGCCGGGCTCCGTTATTTCCGACGGTTCGAGAAAGACGGACCGGCTAAGAGAGAGACCACATTCTATCCAGACAAGTTCCAGATTAGAGCCGATGATGCTGTTGAGAGCACGGTACTTTACTCGGATGTCAAGTCCTGCAAAGTCAAAAACGGACTGTTCACCATCGATGTCCCAAAACATATGTGCTATGTTTTCCGGGAAGACGGGTTTACAGAAAAGGAACTGAGTACCGTCATGTCTGCCATCAAAGAAGCAAAGGAGAATTAACCCATGACAATGATAGAAGTTATCCCGGTCGACGGGAAAGATTTTGCGGTCGTCAACGCAGATGCCCCGGTCATCAAGGATGAAAAATCTGCCAAAGACCTCATGATTATGATCAAGAACAACGCAAAGACTCCGTTCTTCTGCATCAACGTTGAGGGAGTCTCTGACGACTTCTTTGACCTGGACAACGGCTTTGCGAAGAAAGTTCTTGACATGTATAAGAACTACCATATGAAGTTTGCCATCTTCGGCGATATTACCAGATTCACCAACAACAATGTTCCGCTGCAGGAATTCATTGAAGAGACAAACAAAGGGTATGATGCTTTTATCGTCGTAGACCAGGAAGAGGCCATCAAGTGTCTCTACAAAGTATCTGATGAATTCTCCAAGGATCTTTCCGCTGAGTAAAATTGTGCTATAATAGGCAGTACATTTTCAGTTAGAGAAAGCTAACTGTCAAGGAGGATCATCATGGCAGAGGGAACTCAGACGAAGAAAAACAGCAATATTTACTGGATCATCGGTGTCCTGATTGTGGTTGCCGTTATTCTGGCCGTAGCGCTCGGTGCGAGAAAGAGCTCGGCAACAGAGCCATACCAGGAGAGCTATCAGGCAATGGGAACCGTCATTTCATCTACCATCTACGGAGACAGCCAGAAAAAGGCCGGAAAGATCTCCGACGAGTGCAAGGATGAGATTGACCGCCTGGAAAAAGAAGACATCTCCTGGCGAATCAAAGGATCTGATGTCTGGAATATTAACCACTACGGAAAAGCGGAAGTCAATCCGGCCACCGCGCAGGCTATTAGACAATGCTTGGATGTTGCCGCCCATGCCGATGGCAACTACGACATCACCATCGGTAAACTGTCTACTCTGTGGAATATCGGAACCGACAAAGCGCGGCTTCCGTCCCAGAGTGAAATCGACCAGGCACTCCCCTATGTTGACTGGCATAAGGTCAAGGTCAACGGAAACGAGGTAACCGTTGGCAAAGGTCAGTTCCTGGACCTCGGCGGCATTGGCAAAGGCTATGCCGCCGATAAATGTGCACAGATTCTGAAGAAGAACAAGGCCGTCGGCGGCGCTGTCGCTGTAGGTGGTTCCATTGCTCTGTACGGCAAGAATCCGAGCCGTTCTGACGGTTCCTGGAACATCGGCATTCAGGACCCTAAAGGAACTCATAATGAAACCTGCATGACGTTCAAGACTGGCCCGTGCTTTGTCTCCACTTCCGGTGACTATGAGAAGGTTCTGGAAGTAAACGGCAAGAAGTACCATCACATTCTGGACCCGAGAACCGGCTACCCGGCCAAAACAGACGTTACCAGCGTTACCATTGTCTGTAGCAACGGCGCCCTGTCCGATGCGCTGGCAACATCCTGCTTCATGTACGGTTATAACCAGAAATCTCTCAACCTATTGAAGCATTACAACGCAGAAGCAGTCTTTATCAAGAAAGACGGAAGCATTTACGCAACACCGGGAATCAAGGATAAACTCCAGATTACCAATGCAAATTATCATTTTGCGTAAGATAAAAATTGAGCAAAATTTTGATCTGCTACAGTATGTGAAATATCGTAGCAGATCTTTTCTTTATCCAGCACAATACCGTAAAGTTGTTTGGCAAATCTGCAATAATTTGACACTTGTAAGATTACAGTGTTCCTATCATAATAGTCGCGCAGTTAGTTTTACCTAACTAAAGATGAAAAAGAATAGGAGATGTAAACCAAGTGAAAAATTCATCGAAGATTCTCGCAGTCGTATTGAGCTTCTGCCTCATGGCAGTCTGCGCCGTACCGGCTCTTGCAGCAAGAGTAGAAACCCAGTCCGAGCTCAGCCCTGAGAATGTTGTTCTGACCGCTGCTTCGTGGGTAGAGTTTGCCAAACACCCAATCACCAAGATCATCAGCTATCGTATTGATGCGCTTAAAGCAGAAGCAGATGAGACGAAGGAAGACCTTCGCGCTGACAGAGACAACCTTGCAGCCAACGTTGACCTCTTCAACTCTCTTCTCGACACTGCTGAACGTCTGAACCCTGTTGATGGCGGTGTTGAAAAAGCACAGACCGCTCTGGATCTCGCTAACGGTACGCTTGATCTTGCAAACGGCAGCTTTGACCTTGCCAACAACGTCAAAGACGCAGCGAACATTCCTGGCGACCTCGCTGGAAAGACTCAGACCGGCCTCGACCTCGCTAACAGCACCTTTGATCTTGTCAACAACATCAAAGGCGTTTTCGAGAAGGACGACAACAAGTCTGCAGACACTACTGCTCCAGCAGCTCCTGTAACCGCTGCTCCGGTTGTTACCGCAGCTGAGACTACCGCAGTTACCGAAGAAGCTCCGGCGGCTTCTACCACTGCTCCGTACGTTGCAAGCACCGACGGTCCAATCGACTAATATCTTCTTTTCACACACATTTGGACGGAACCGGATTTCCCGGTTCCGTCCTTTTTTCTCTTGTGCTATATTATAGAAAAGAAAGGTGGTTATAACTATGGCAAATAAACCAACCCCCGGCACCGGCGGAGACCACTATATTCCTTATAGCGAGCGGACCGGCGCAGAATCCAACGTCTACTTCACACGCGACCTCTCCCCTGCGGGACTTCGCAAAATATACACCTACGTAAACGAAAACATCGACGGCAAAATTGCCATCAAATTACACACCGGCGAGCCGCACGGTCCGAACATCATCCCCCGGACCTGGGTCATGGATTTCATGGCTGACATGCCAGACGCTAATATTGTCGAAACTAACACCTACTACGACGGTGACCGCTACACGACAGAACAGCACCGCGAGACTCTCAAGACCAACGGCTGGACCTTCAGCGCTGTGGATATTATGGACGAGTTCGGCACCACCATGCTGCCCGTCAAAGACGGTAAATGGTTTACTGAGATGTCTGTCGGCAAGGGAATGCTGGCGTACAACTCGTTAATCGCCCTGACGCATTTCAAGGGCCATGTCCAGGGCGGCTTCGGCGGTTCCAACAAAAACCTCGGCATTGGCTGCGCCGACGGACGGATTGGTAAGGCCATGATCCACACCACCCCCGGCTCCAACGACCAGTGGGATATCAAGGAAGAGGAGTTCATGGAGCGCATTGTCGAGTCCACTAAAGCAACACTCGGCTACTTCGGCAAGCATGCATGCTTCATCAACGTCATGCGCAACATGTCCGTTTCCTGTGACTGCGAAGGAGTAGCTGCACAGCCAGTCGTCACACCAAACGTCGGCATTATTGCCTCAACCGACATTCTCGCTGCAGACCAGGCCTCGGTAGACCTCGTCTACGCCATGAAACCGGAAGACAGCGCAGACCTTCGCGAGCGCATGGAGTCCCGCCACGGTCTGCGCCAGCTCACCTACATGAAAGAGATGGGCATGGGCAACGACCGGTATCACCTCATTGACATTGATAACGGCGATGTAGAAATTTCTCAGGTCGACGCAGTAGCTCACGTCAAGCCGTGGGAAGACGACGGGGCGAAATAACCCCAGCGTCAAAAAGCCGCACACATATTCATAAAATCAAGCAAGCCGTGACCTGCAGGTCCCGGCTTGTTTCATCGCTCTATGATTTCCGCACTTCCGCGAACCCTCGTCCGTGTAATCCTGCCATGTTTCACAAAGCAATCCGACAGCAGAACACTCGGCCGCCCCATAGCTTCGCCCTGTTTTATGACAAAAGTTTGCCATCCCTCACAGACTGCGTTATTGACAGTCCGTATCGGCCCATCTCCCTGCGCTGGCCTCTCCAGTTTCTGCCGAGTCAAATAAGCTCCCAGTGCAGAAGCCGCAACACCCGTTGCCGGATCCTCATTGTAGCCTGCCCGTTTCGGAAACTGCCGTGCATAAAAGATGCCATCCTCTTCTCCAGTCTCGTCACTCTCCTGCACAAATGGATAGAACCCTGTCGTTCCATATCTGTCACAGAGCTTCCACAAATATTCAAAGTCCGGTGCCAGTGCATACAGGGTCTTTTTGTGTTTCAGCGGTACAATCAGCTTTTCTCTTGAGGTTGCCACTGACTCAATCGGTCCATCGCCCAGCTCTTCTTGTGGTATGTTCAACGCCCGACAGACTTCAACACGCAAGTCATCGGTTTCCGGCACCTGGAAGGTTGGCAGGAACTGGTAGACTCCCACCTGAATTTGGCCATCAACCCGTTCCCACTCTACAGACACCGGACCATAAAACGTTTCAAACACAATTGGCGACTTTGAGATCAGCCCGCGTTCCACAAGCACCGCTGTGCTGCCTATGGTTGCATGAATACACATTTCCATTTCATGGTTTGGCACATAATAACGCGCCTTCACATCGCAGTCCCTTCGCGAAGGGCGCATCAAGAATGCACATTCTACGCCAAATTTTCGAGCCATCTCCTGCATCTGTTCCCCAATCAGCTCATCGGCTTCCAGTGTAACAGGGCATGGATTTCCACCGCCCTCTTTTTCTCGAAACACAACTGTCCAGACCGTCTCCATCTGCCTCACCTCTCCTCCATTATATCCCCCTTTGGGCGATTCACCCAATGAGAAAAGACATGCACAGCCAACCCACTGGTCAATCGCTGTACATGTCCTTTTATTTCACAATTTTACCACTGATAATTCGGTGCTAAATCCTTCAGCAGTTTTTCATCATGGTGATGAGTAAGGTATGTAATGTCGTCCAGAATCATAACCGCTCCAGACTGGCGGGTATACGGCTCCCAAGCCGGTTTACCCGGTACAGACGGAACACCAGTACGGGCAAACGATGCCCAGTAGCCGGCAACCGTGTCGGCAAGCATCCAGTCACTCGCATGTTCAAAGACAAAAGGAATTTCTGCCCCGTGGAAAACTCCCTGGTTACCAATCTGTTTTGTAAAGATGTAGCTGTAAACCGGAGCGCCTCCCTGGTCCGCCTTATGAGCAGTCAGTTTCAGAATTGGCAGACGGAGAAGAGTATCCACATCTGCTGCGCCGGTCGGGTCTTCATTCGGATACGCTGCCGCGTAATCGCGTCTGGTCTCAGCTGTAAGATTCTTGTGCTCCAGGAAATCCCGCTCCGGGCCGTACAGGTTCCACTCATTCAGGTTAGAACCAATCAAGAGTGGATATTTCTTTGCGTTCTCCGCAAATCCTTCCGGCTGAACCGGGTTCTGCGGAAGGAAGTCACCGTCTACAACCGGCTCCCACTCGCTTGCATATCCGTTCCCGATGGACACTGGAATCTTGTACTTGTTGGCAATAGTCTTCTGTGCCTTGGTCATAGCCTGCATCAGGTCATCATTGGAAACGGTCTGAATTTTTTCAATGTTCTTCGCGGATAGACCAAGATTCTTCACAATGGTTCGCCCAAGGTCAACGCTGACATTCTTCGGGGTAAAGACAGCGCCCATGCCTTCGGTTGCGCCAGACTCTACAATGGCACGATTAAACAGACCGTTCGCATACGGTGTACCCATCATGGTCAGTACTTTGGCACCGCCGCCGGACTGGCCGAACAGCGTGACATTGTGCGGATCGCCGCCGAACTGAGCAATGTTCTTCTGAATCCATTTCAGAGCATCAACAATATCCATCATACCGACATTGTCGGAGTACTTATATTTCTTTCCATAGGATGACAGGTCAAGATGTCCATAGACACCCAGTCTGTGGTTGACGCCGACAACGACAACATTCTGTCGTTTACTCAGCTGGTCCCCGACGTAGTCACTCTCGTTAGCAGATCCGGTAGAAAACCCGCCGCCGTGCAGCCATACCATAACCGGCCGCTTCTGATTATCCATATTGGGAGTCCAGATGTTCAGATTCTGCGCATTATTGGACTCATTCGGTCCGGCTTTGGTCGGATTCTGACCGAACATCGCCGACTGAATGGAAATCTTTCCATACTTTGTGGCGTCTTTAGTACCCTTCCACGGTTTTACCGGGCCTGCCGGAGTGAACCGTGAGGCGGCTTCCGCATAAGGAACGCCCAGGAACTGATCAACACCATTAATTCGGCTTCCGGCAATCTTGCCGCCGGTGACCTGCGCTGTCGGAGCAGACAGTTCAGCAGCCATTGCTGTTGTCGGCACAAGCAGCATCAAAAATGACAACAGAGCGGCCAGCCCTGTGCGAATGTAGTGACGGGTTTTCATTTGTATCCCACTTTCCAAAAGGTATCTGCTGATTTATTCGAAATCTGTGCTCTCGCTCAGATCTCTCCATTTTTTGATTTCCGCAATCCGGTCTTCCAATGTTTTCTCAGCAGCTTCAATCATTCCCTTGCCGAGAATCAGTACTTCCGGCTTGTCCTCCGCGTTGACCGCGGTATAAATTGCCTCGCCGGCCTTGGCCGGATCCCCGGACTGATTGTAAGGATGGTCTCGAAGATATTTCCGTGAGGCACCCGCCGTCTTCTCATAATCGGCGATTGACGCGTCGGGATTTTCAATGGCTGAAACACGGAACTCTGTACGAAATGTGCCGGGTTCAATAATCATGACATCTATGCCAAGCGGCTTGACTTCATTCCGAAGTACGTCACTGAGCATTTCCAGTGCCGCCTTAGAAGCCGTGTAATAGGCATTACCGGTTCCGTTTTCAAACATCACACCCATGGAAGAGACATTGATAATCATGCCGCTTCCGGCTTTCCGCATGCAGGGCAGGACGTCCCGGATCATCCCGACAGGTCCAAAAAAGTTGGTCTCAAAGAGAAGCCGGATATCATCTTTCGGGCTGTCCTCTACTGCACCGAAATGTCCACGTCCGGCATTGTTAACCAGCACATCAATTCCGCCGAATTTTTCCACGGCTCTCTGTACCACTTCGCGGCGCTGCTCTGGATCAGTAACTTCCAAGTTCAGGGGGAGGACCCGGCTGCCATACTGTTCGACCAGATCATCCATCTTGTGATGATTTCTGGCGGTAACCACAGCCTGGTCTCCGGCCTTCAGAACCGCCTCAGCAATTCCACGGCCGATTCCGGTAGAGGTTCCAGTAATTAACCAAGTTTTCATTCTGATCCTCCAGTCTTATTTACCTTTGCGCTCGTCTACCATCTTGACAAACCACTCAACCATATTCGGGTCCGAGTGAGAGAAGAACGAAGTCTCTTTCCGGTCGAGCGCAGCAATCTGTTTCATGTCTTCATCAGTAAGCTGGAAGTCGAAGACATCGATGTTCTGCACCATGCGCTCGTAATGAGTAGACTTCGGAATAACTACAGTATTTCTCTGAATATGCCAGCGGAGAATAACCTGTGCCGCAGATTTGCCATACTTCTCGCCGATGGCGGTCAGGACCGGATTGTCAAACAGTCCTTTTCGCCCCTCACCAAACGGGGCCCACGCTTCATGCTGAACATGGTACTTGTCCATCCACTGTTTGGCCTCGGTCTGCTGGTTAAATGGATGCGTCTCTACCTGGTTTACCATAGGAGCTATGCGATTGAAAGACGCAATGTCTACCAGCCGGTCCGGGCTGAAATTAGACACGCCGATCGCCCGGATGACGCCTTCCTCGTAGAGGTCTTCGAGAGCGCGCCACGCGCCGTAATAATCGGCAAAAGGCTGGTGAAGCAGGACAAGGTCGAGGTAGTCGGTCTTGAGCTTCTTCAGGGAAGTCTCTACGGATTTGCGGCACTCGTCGTAGCCGTAATGTTCAATCCATACTTTTGTAGTCAGAAAAATATCTTCACGGGGCACACCGGACTTCTGAATGGCATTGCCGACCTCTTCTTCATTGAAGTAGCTCTGTGCTGTGTCGAGGCTGCGGTAGCCCGCCTTGAGGGCATCTAGCACGCAGCGCTCGCACTCTTCCTTGCTGACCTGATATACACCATACCCGACAATGGGCATCTTTATTCCGTTAGATAATGTTACATATTCCATATTGAATCCTCCCTGGTGATTGGAGTGTTTTTCGTCCTGTCTCTACTATAAAAAAAGGAGACTTCAAAATGAAGTCTCCTTTTGGAAAGGCGTTTATACCCATTCGTATATGCAGGTTGTTACGTTATAGATTTCAGAGCGTCTAGGAACCGCTGGACTCGTTCGTCCGGGGTCTTGGAGTAGAGAATTCCATACGGCATGGTGTAGTCCCATTCCACATGGACATTTTTCAGAAGCGGATGAACCGGTTTCCAGCGGTCTATGGTGACCAGTCCCTTTCCGGTATTAGCGCACTCGTTAAACACTTCTGTCTTGTACATGACAAAGTTTTCAATATGAACCCCGGGATGATTTTTTGTCAAATCTTCACGAAGGGCATCCATGCTGCTCATGCGGCCGGCATCAATCATCATCAGGGTCTGGCCGTCCAGGTCTTCAACCGTAATGCTGTCTTTCTCAGCCAGCGGATGGTTTACCGGAAAAGCCACACAGAGTGTTTCATCCGAGAGCTTCAGGCCGTTGCACTCGCGGAAGTCGAGCAAGCTGTCATCAAAGAGTCCGGCAACCACGTCGATGGTCTCGCCGAGGTTTTTGAGAATCATCCGTGCATTCTCGGGGTTGTTCTCAAACGGCACCAGCTGGAACTTGAGGTCTGGAAGAATAGCGGATAATTTCGGCCAGTACTCCATGAGGACCTCAGCCGGAGTAATAGGTGACGTGCCAATACGGATGAGGTCAGACTCCTGATTCATGGCCTCTACGGCCCGCTCCGCGGCTTCGTTGCACTTCTGGATAAGTTCCGGGGCGTCTTTCTGAAGCGACTTTCCTGCGCTGGTCAGCGTCAGGCCGCGGTGGGTCCGGTTGAACAGACGGACGCCGAGATCGGACTCGAGCAGGTTAATCTGTTTGATGACTGCCGACGGCGTAATGAAGTTGGCCTCAGCCGCCTTGGAGAAACTGCCCTGTTCTGCCACCTGCAGAAACAGCTCCAGGTGTGGATCGTATAACAAATTGTCCGCCCCCTTTTGGGATATTGTAACATATAATATTTGTGAGGTGTACCAAATGGATCTGACAAATGTAAAAGAAAAAGTCCCCGTCGGCGGCGGAGACATTAACAGTGCTTATAAATTGATTATGAACGACGGTACAAGGCTCTTTCTGAAGAGCAACCACGACAAACCGGAGTCGTTTTTTGCGGCCGAGGCCCATGGGCTGCAGACTATTGCCAATACCGAAACCATTGGCGTCCCGCATGTCATTGACCGGGACCGGGATAATCTGCTCATGGAATGGATAGACCCTGCCAGACGCATTCCGGACTACTGGGAGACATTTGGACGGGAACTCGCCGCCATGCACAGGGTGCCGCAGGAGTATTTCGGCTTTTCGGAGGACAATTACATTGGCCTTCGCCCGCAGATTAACACCCCGCACGACCACTGGATCTCGTTTTTCCGCGAGTGCCGCCTGGAGCCACAGTTTCGCGCCGCCTGGTCTCACTTCGGGGAGGAAGACCACAGGCGGATTACCCAATTGCTGGATCGCCTGGGCGATTTACTGGTGGAGCCAGACCACCCCAGTCTCTTACACGGGGACTTATGGGGCGGCAATTTCACCACAGGGCCGGACGGCAAAGCATGGCTGGTAGACCCCGCAGTCTCCTATGGACACCGAGAAGCGGACCTTGCCATGACGGAGCTCTTCGGTGGGTTCGACAAAAAATTCTACGGGGCATACGAAGAGGCCTTCCCGCTCCAGCCGGGTTACGGAGAGCGAAAAGACCTGTACAACCTGTATCATTTGCTGAACCATCTGAACATGTTCGGCGGCGGGTATTACTATTCGGTGGTCGACATTATTCGGCGGTATACGTAAAGCCTGGCCAACACCGCTCGGTGCTGGCAGCAGCTGGTTTACTTATTAAGTACTGCTGCGGCCTCGGCACCGGTCATGCCGTCTTTAACGCCGGCATTGAGAGCGGCAGTGGTCGCACCTTTAATGGGATTGGCGAGAACAGCGTCGAAATCTGCACCGCCGACAAGGACAGCGGCGTCACCAAATTTTTCAGCCGCTTCGAGGTTCAGGTAACCGCACATGAGGTAGCCTTTTTTGCACTCGACAACAATCATATTCGGGTGGCCCTCTCCACCGGGAGCCTCGACAAGCAAGCCCTGAGCAGCGGTTCCATTTACGTCTAACAGTTCTGTTTTAATCATGATGATTTCCCCTTCATGGACTATTTTAAATGACATTTATGGGACACCTCAAATGGTACAAAAGAAGTACCAGGGCAGTGAGGAGGTATCCCTGTGAATCCTGTTTATTTTACCTTGGCGAATGTATGAGCGCCAGCCGGCTGTACAACAAGCTAGGAAGTACAGCCACCGGAAAAATATTACATGTTTTCCCCGATAAAGTGGTCTTTGAGCTGGATGAAAGTGCTCTTATTGGTGCAGAAGTTCCTCAGCAGTGATACGTCTGGCGGCTTCCATACCCTTTCAGCTTCAGAGCTGAGTTGAGGTAGACTATCTCATCCGGAACAATTTTAATAAGCCACATGGTGTCCGGCAGTTTTTTCAGAACTTTCAGCGGAATGTGACGAAGTTTGGCAATGACGTTGTACTCGTCAGAAAACGGTTCTACCAGTTCCGCCCGGCCAAAAATCTGAGCACTTTTTAAACTGCCAAATTTACTGTTGGGCTCAAACACGGCTGCAGAGACCTTCGGGTTTTCCTGCAGACCTTTGAATTTCAAGCCGCCCTCAGAGAAAATCCATAGGGCACCGTCTGCCCAGGTATACTCCAGCGGAGTGGAGCGGATGTCGCTGCCGCTGCCGGTTGCCAGGGCACAGATTTTATGATCTTTCAGGAACTTGTCCAGTTCGGCTTTTAAGGCCTCACTGGGCATTTTCTTTTTCTCTTCATCTTTTTTCAGCCAGAAGGTTTCGGCCTGTCTCCATTCTGCGTCAGTCATACGTTTCCTTTCTCTGCCGCTGCGGCAATGTTCCCACGGACAACATCACAGGAGTGGTGGAATTTTTTCTCCCCGTACTCCCCACGAAGTTCTACTGAAGCCGGAAGGATTTTATGTTCGTTGCGGAGGGCTGCGTCATCATTGAGGTTGAAGTCGAAGTATAGACGTGCGCCAAGACCGTTCCCTTTCGACTATTCATAATGACACGAAGCCTGGTGCCTTCTGTCTTTCATTTTACCACTATTTGTGAGATTGAGCTCATTTAATGTAGTAAACGCGGTCGGGCAGGCGTTCCGGCGTTTCAGGAGTGACACCATCAGCGTATCCGATGACGCAGTGACCGACGCCTTCCCACTCCCCGTCAATGCCGAGTTGTTTCAACAGGTTTTTTCCGTAGTCCGTCTCGAACTCTTCTTTGGCACGGTGAATCCAACAGCTGCCGTATCCGAGAGAATCCGCGGCGAGCATGAGGTTGCCCATAACCAGACTGCCGTCATATACATGGGTTGGTCTTGACTTGTCGGCCAGTACAATCAGTACGACCGGTGCGCCGTAGAACGGGTCAAAGCCGTCCTGCCATCCGCCGATGCGGCGGTTTAGGTCAGACAGTTCATCGCGCGTCTTTTTGTCGGTTACAGCAATAATTTTCGTGCCCTGTTTGCCGCGTCCACTGGCGGCGTACAGTCCGGCCCGGATAATCTGGTCGATGTCCTCTGACTTGGGCATGTCGGGTTTATACTTGCGGATGCTCCGCCGGGTCTCCATGGCTTTCAGAATTTCATTCATTACGCAGGCTCCTTTCGTCTACTTGATATACATCATTGTACAGCGTTGACTTTATTTTTTCATACTCCGCCTCATCGACCGCCCCGCGCGTCGTCATGATGCGCAGCGGGATGGCCTGCTTGCCTTCGCCGAGAGACGGCAGGATATAGGGATAGTTGTTGAGGAAAAAGCCGTGCCGCTTGTAGAATCCAATACGTCGCCGGGCGGTCTCGGTCTCGGGTGGTTCCACTTCCAGCACGATCCGCTTGTCATATGAGTCTTTCAGTTCCTCCAGAATTTTCCCGCCGAGGCCGTTGTTCCGCCGCTTTGGGTCCACAGCGAAACTTTCCAAAAAAACAAACTCCTCGCATTCTGTGTACGTAACATACCCCGCGATTAACTGGTCGTCGCTCCGCACCACAGCCGCCTGATGACGGGTCGTTGCCAGATAGTTCCTTTCGTCCTGATAACTGCGCCGTTCATTGTTGGGGAAGCTGAGTTCCATTAATGCATAAAGGCTGTCAAAATCTTTCGGGTCTAATGGCTCTAACATGTTGTTCTCTCCAAAGTGTTTTTTGCACGGGATTTTTGGTTGCATCCGCTGACTGCTTGCCCTCGCCCGTGTGGTTCTGACGTCAAGAGAATTATGCTACAGATTTTTATTATAGTCCAGCGCCTGCAAAGATACAGTAAGCTGTATTTATTTGCAGATTTTCATGCTGGTCTTTATTAATAACGCTAATCTTTATATCCCATAGACTTTTGTACCACATACCTCGCTCCAAGGCCCTTGTGGTACAAAACTTTCTTCAAAACCTGTACCACAACCCCTCATTCAACGCGTGTGTGGTACCCTCCTTTTTAACCCCTGTACTACAACGCTCTATACAGATCACTTGTAGTACAAGCCCTCCTAAAAGAATTGCACTTTCAGCCACTCCAGCTTTTTGACACCAAACTTTACACCTTTTCGGCTCACAAGCACACGTAAAAAGCACATAAAAGCGCTTGTAAAGACACAGGTGGCATCATAACAAGCATTCAATATATAAATATTTCACTTTTGTCTAATCATACTGGCCTAAAAGACATCTAACTTTTCATCAATTCAACAATCGCCCTTCCGGTCAGTTGAATCGTATTTCAACCATTCCAACCACTCCCAGCACCTCTCTGGTATTACACCCTCTCCATCGCCCAACAAAAAGGAAGCACCACCGCAAGCCGAAGCTCACAGTGGCACTCCCATAGGGCTATATCATAGGATTTTCATCCCTGCACCCAGCCGCGAAGCGACTGGTGTCGGTCCACCCTCGCAAAATAACCAGTAATCCGGTCCAGTGCGACGGAAACCTCGCAGGTAATGTCAAAAGTTGTAATGGCTTTCTTTTCAAACTGCTTCTGCGCCTGAAAGCCAATCTTGGAACACAGAAGACAGCGGACATCCGAGAGTAATTCGACCTTGGGCGATGCAGCTCCTCCACATCCGCCGCCGCTGCCGCATCCACCACCGGATCCGCAGCCGGAACCAGAGCCGCATCCGGCCCCGGTTCCACAGCGTTCTGTGGAATCAGTACTGCCTGTTACAGCTGGTTCGCCACCTGCGCGGCTCACCCTCTGCGCATCTTCATCCGCCACTTTTCGCGTCTCCACCAATTCATAACCGTCATCAGTGACTTCATAAATCTGAAACGCAGAAGCGGCTCCAAAAGACTGGTCGACATTCACACCGTCCGACGTGGCAACCGCAATTTTGTAACTCATCAGTTCCACCTTGTAACCGCAACCGAATAGATATCCTCTATCAGGCGGATACCACCGGTGTAACCGGCATATGTGTCATCCAGAACGACCTTGTCCTGAACCGGCCACGAGATATTAACGTAATGACCGGCGAGATCATTAGTCACTTCTTTCTCATAATAACTGCCAAGGACAAGCGGATAGCCGTGGTAATCATGGCCGCGAATCGCCTGTTCAATGTGGTAACCGTCATCGTCAAATGCGACGTCCGCCTTAATCCCGTAATTCAGGGACTCAAACTCTTTGCGGATGGCAGGCTGATACTTCTTCGGGGTATCGTCGACGACAAACTGGGGGCCTGGATGAAGACCGAGGTCGTTCACCAGGAACTTGGTAATACCCAAAGCATACTGCGCATCCGCGGAGACGGTAAACTGTTTCGCCATAACACGGGTCTCCAGGAAGAGGTCCGCATAGCGTTCTATCAAATAGTAGTAATAGTCTTCGTTTTTATTAATCACTTCATTGACTCTGCTGTCCGGCACGCCGGCGAATGAGCCGACCTCGCGCAGGAACTTGCTGGTCTCAAAAGCGCCAATTGGTAAAGTGGGATAGTGCAGAAACGGCGTGCCAAACTTGCGCTCCATTTTCTTCACATTGGAGAGCCCAACCCACGGGGAAATCAGCAGATTGAACTGTGCCTCTGGAATCTTCTTAATGTTCTCAATGCCGTTGCCATACCCGAAAATCACATTCGGTGTCAGACCCAGCTGTGAAATCAGTTTGGACAACTCGCGGTAATCTCCGAGCCAGAACAGATCCTGGTAGGGCACATCCGCCCAGATATTTACCAGACCCGGTTCTACATGGTCCGACGGCTCCAGATACTGGTCCACAATGGCATCAATAACCTGCTGGTGACCAATATAGTTGTTGCCTTTGAATCCAGCGGTCTCCGCATAGATAACCGGTTTGGGAGACCCCTCGAATTCATAGACCACCTCGCCGGTGTCATCACCGACAATTTCCGGAATACATCCCGTCAAAACGACATAGAGGTCTGCGTCAATAACTTTCAGAGAGTTCTCAATCGTGGATCGCAGCTTGCGAACGCCGCCGAATACTACGTCCTTCTCGTTGATGCTGGTACAGGGGAAGATGTTCGGCGAAAAATATCCGCTGCTGCCAATGGGGTCGGACAGCTTCTGTGCACATCCCGGACCGGAGTGGAGAATAGGAATGGCACGGGGAATGGCCTGTACGGTCTGCATGGCCGCCATGGCACATTTGTAGCGTTGTTTATCCAGCAGTCTTGCCATTCTTCTTCCCCCTTTCCAGGAAATAGTCTACGTTCTGGTCGTACCACCAGTCCGTATACGGAAGCTTGACGCGGCGCGCCAGGTTTTCCTCAAAGCTCCGGTTGTGAATGGCATCGTAAACTGCCTGTGCAAATTCCAGAGTGTGCTTGTAGCCGAAAATCATGTACTCATCTGCCACATAGACCGCCGGTGTGCCGTTCTTAATGGCCCAGACCGTGGAGCCCGGATGCCGTGACAGGTATAAATCCGGCTTATACTTGTGCAGAATGTTCATGACCTCAAAATTCTGCTGGTCGGCTACAGAGGCCTCAAAGTTAATGTCATTGTCCAGCAGATATTTCATGGACGGCGGTACATCGCCGTTATCGTACTGTTTGTCATAGTGCCATGCCAGCGCCCAGACGACCTCAATACCGAGTTCGTTCAGGACACGGGACACCTCAAATGTGTAGCCCGGTCCCATGCCAAGCACAGCCCGCAGACCCTTCAGCTTCTTCTTATACTCATCAATCTGCGGAATATAGATGGCCCGCTGTTCCTGAATATAATTTTCCACCTTCTCGCTGCGGTTCGTCGCTTTTCCAATAGCGCGCAGCCAGGTTTCAAATCCGGTAACACCAAGCGGGTTAATACTCCGCACGTACGGTACCCCGTACTTCTCCTCGAGCGTGTTGCCGAGATAGTTCCCGAGCGTTCCGCAGATGGACGTTGTGGCCTGCGCCTCTGACATATGTTCCAGCTCTTCTACACTGGAGTTGCAGTACAGGAATACCGGCTCCAGGTCGAAATTCTTGAACATCTCAATGATCTCCGGCCGTGCACTCTCATAGAAGTTCTTAAAGTTGATGGTGTTGCGTTTCTGCTTCGGCGGCTTGACAATCGAGCTCAGTACTGCGTGGTCCGACAGGTCAAAGCCCGTCGCCCAGATGCGAGACTTGAAGCCCTCGCAGTGAATGGCCGCAATCGGTACGGGAATTTCTTCCTTCAGTTCATCGACAACGCTGTCAATGTCCTCACCGGTAATTCCGGTGGTGCAGGAGCTCGAGACGAAAATTGCCTTCGGCTTGTACCGGCGATACACTTCTCGGACAATGTCTTTCAGTTTATCCGTAGAGCCGAAAATCGTATCGTTCTCATTAACTCCAGTGCCGACGTATACAGTATTATTCGTAACGCCGCGTTTCTTTGCCATAACCTTGTCCATATAGTAACTGCTTGCAGCAACCGCAGAGCATCCTGCGGGACCGTGATGGACAATAGCAATATCTCGGATTCCAGCGAGCTGGCCAAGGCAGCAACCAGACAGGCACGTACTGGACTGGCTGAAGCAGCGGGAGCATCCTCGAAGGGTGCCATCCTCACTCTGCTGTGCCAGATCCTTCAAATCTCCTACGTAGCCGGTAATGGACCCGATCCGAGCCTCACGTACCGCCACATTGGAATTTTCCAAATTGTGTTCCATTCAAACGACTCCTTCTCCGCGCTTAGCCCGCGGCCTCTTCTCCAAGATCCATCATGCCGTAGTCCAGCAGGATCTCTTCCAGTCTTCCCTGGCTCATAGGCTTCGGAATGACGAAGTCGGTGTTGTTAATTAGAGCATCCGCAAGGTTGCGGTACTCGTTGGCCTGGTCGCTGTCGGGTTTATATTCAATAACTGTCTTACGATTAATCTCCGCGCGCTGAACGATGTTGTCGCGGGGAACAAAGTACAGAAGTTTTGTACCGAGTTCCGAAGCGAATGCGCGGAGCAGTTCTTCTTCTCTGTCTACCTTGCGGCTGTTGCAGATGATGCCGCCGAGCCGGACTCCTCCGGTACGGGCATACCGCTTAATTCCTTTGGAGATATTATTGGCTGCATAGAGCGCCATCATCTCGCCGCTAGCGACAATGTAGATTTCTTTGGCTTTGCCTTCGCGAATGGGCATGGCAAATCCACCGCAGACTACGTCGCCGAGAACGTCATAGAAAACATAATCCAGATCGTCGGTGTAAGCACCCAGATTTTCCAGCATGTTGATGGAGGTAATAATGCCGCGTCCTGCGCATCCAACACCCGGTTCCGGTCCGCCGGACTCAACACATCGAGTGCCGCCGTAACCAATTCTCATAATCTGGTCGAGGTCAATGTCCTCGCCCTCTTCCCGAATGGTATCCAGAACGGTCTTCTGAGCCAGACCGCCCAGCAGAAGCCGGGTAGAGTCTGCCTTCGGATCACATCCGACAACCATAACCTTCTTCCCGCGCTCTACGAGCCCGGCGGTCAGGTTCTGTGTGGTTGTGGATTTTCCGATACCGCCTTTACCATAAATTGCAATCTGTCTTAAGTTTCCCATGATATAAGTTCCCTGGTCCTTCCTATATAAATTTAATTTATTCTGCTGCCTTGGTGTAAACCGGCTCGAAGTTAACTTCATCTTCCAGTTCTGGACGAACTCTCTGAAGATCCTCGGAGAGGTAGCGCTCGCCATTGTCCGGAAGAAGAGCCACAATCAGCTTGCCCTCATTCTCTGGCTTTTTTGCCTCGCGGATAGCAAGAGCAAGTGCTGCACCGGAAGAAGCACCGACGAAAACGCCCTCGTACTGGCCCAGCAGGTGAATTGCCTTTAAGCTCTCGGCGTAAGTGACAAACTGGAACTCGTCAATGTACTCATCGCTGAAGTTGCCAGGTCTGGTGTTGAGGTAGCCTTTCTGCTCATCATAAATCTGATGAATACCGTGGAATCCGCCGTCGGTTGCACCTTCAACTGCGCTGTTTACTACAGACTCCGGATCCGGCTGAACAATAATGGTCTTAATGTCCTCGTTCTGCTCTTTCAGATACTGGCTGACACCGTGAGAGGATCCACCAGTGCCGACGCCGGCAATGAACTCATCAACTTTTCCGTCAGTGTCTCTCCAGATTTCCGGACCGGTGTGTTTATAGTGGGCCTTGACGTTGTCCGGGTTGTCGAGCTGACGGGTTGCATAGCCGTTAGGAATCTCTGCAAGCTGTTCCTCCTGGATTTCATCCAGAAGAGCCAGACCTTTTTCCGGCAGCTCAGCGAATTTGGCCGGGTCAACCGGAAGAATTTCTGCATGATAAGCTTCCAGCAGTTTGGAACGCTCAATGGATACACCGGGCTGAACAGAAATTTTAAACTTGTAGCCCTTAGCTGCTGCAAAAGCAGCAAGTGCTACGCCTGTATTTCCGCTGGTAAACTCTACAAGAGTGGTCTTGTCCGGGGAAATATCGCCGCGCTTCTCTGCGTCCTCAATAATCTCCAGGGCGATGCGGTCCTTGTGAGATCCGGCGGGGTTGAAGTACTCCAGCTTGCCGACGATCCGGCCTTTCAGGCCAAGAACTTTCTCCAGACGCTCAAATTCAACAAGGGGGGTGTTGCCTACGAGTTCGGTAATGGATTTATGAATGTTTGCCATGATGATTTTCTCCTTTAATCTCCTGATAATTTATAAGTTGTCATACAAGTCTTCGGTCAGCGACAAGCTGCCGCGGTATCCGGCATAGGCCCGGTTGAATACAAGGCGGTCTTTCAGTGGGAACGTTGCGGCTACGCACTGTGCGTCAATCTTCGACGCGATGTAGCGCTCGTTCGTACTGCCGACGACCAGGGTAATATCTTCTTCGTCTTCAATGGCCTTGTTAATTTCATACTGGTCCGCCGCAAAGATGACCTTTGGCGGTCTGGCATATTCCAGATGGTTCAGCTCTTCGATGATCCGGTTTTTGTCCTCAACGCGGTACAGCTGCTCGGAAATCACGGCCAGTTTTGGCGTAAAGCTGTAGTCGTTGGCAAGATATCTGGTAATTCCTGTAACGGAAGCCGCATCGCCAACAACAGCAAAGCGTTTCCAGCTGAGCATGCCGATGGACTGCGCGAGGTAGTGGTACACATAGTCTTCTTCTTCTTTAATAACCCGATTGACCAGGTCCTCGTCGAGCGACAAGGCCTCGGCCACCTGACGGACAAACCGTGTGGTGTCGGTTGCGCCGATTGGCAGGCCCGGGTAGCGAATCCACGGGGTGCCGAACTTTTTCTCAAACTTTACAGCCGGACCCTGGAACAGCCAGGGATTGACCACAATGTTGAGGGCGGCGCCGGAACACTTGCGGATCGTCTCGATCCCCTGTCCGCCGGTAAAAAACGTGTTAACTCTGAGCCCGAGACGGCTGAGAATCCGGGAAAGTTCCTCCAGATTCCCGCTCCAAAACGGGTCGTGGTACGGCACAATGCCGAAAAGGTTGACAAGATCCGGCTGCTTTGGCACATCTTTCTCAATGACCTGGTCAATCAGATTGTTCCAGGCCACCTCGTAGCCAAGGTTGCTGTCGCCGGCAAAGCCGGGAGTTTCAATGGGATAGACCGGGTAGCCCTGCTCCTGAAACTCATCTGTCACACTTACGATGTCGTCGCCGATAATTCCAGCGGTACATCCGGTCAGTACAAAATAGGCATCCGCGTCTATAATGTCGACAGCGCCCTGAATGGTAGTCCGCAGCTTGTTGACGCCGCCGAATACCACTTCGCGCTCCAGCATATTAGTAGAGGGAATAGAAACACTGCTGACAAAGCAGCTGCTCTTGTTCCCTGACTGACCCTGCTCAGCCGCGGTTGCCTGCATACAGCATCCCGGCCCGGAATGAAAGATCGGGCACGCACGGTCGATGGCTCCCAGCACGTCGTTGATTCCGGCCAGAACGCATCCTCCGCGCGGATTTTCCAGAATCTCAGACATGTTGTTTGTCTCCTTTCGACACAATGTATTTAAACGCGTCTTCATCGTACCAGCTGTCCTTATAGGGCAGTTTGACATGCTGGGAAAGCTTGACGTTGAAGCCCGGGTTCTCGAGCTGGTCCGCCATCTTTCGACCCAGATACAGCAAGCCGTCATATCCCATGGTCGGCCGCTTCATGTCGAGGACATGGGTGGTGGGAATTCCAAGTTTCGCCGCCCAGTCCGGTATACCGATGAAGACATCGGGTTTTAGCTTTTTCACGAGGTTGACCTGCTCAAACGGCTGCATATTGGCAACATCCAGAGTGAAATCGCCGTGCACGCCGGTGAGATATTCAATGTCAGTCTGCGCATCGGAATCGTAGGTCGGAGTTTCCAGTCCGACAAGTTCCATTCCGAAGTCATCAATGAGCGCTGCCGCCGCAAAGGACCGGCCGGTACCGCCGCAGATGAATACTCTCTTGCCCTCCAGCCGGTCGCGGATTTCCTTGACCAGCGGCTCGAGCCGTTCATGCTCGCGGGCAATAATTTCTTCTGCCTCTTTTTCTTTTCCCACGGCTTTGGCAATTCCCCGGAACCACTTGTCGGTGTTGCGGGTGCCAATCGGCATAACTGTGTGGGAATAGGGAATCCCGTAATCGGTCTCGAGCTGCTGCATAAACTCATCGGCAAAGACTTTGCAGATGGAAGTAGAGGCCCGCGCCGCGGGGATTTTTCTGATTTTTTCCAGGGAGCTGTAAAACGGAATGTAGTTGGTTTCCAGTCCCAACAGAGAGAGCATTCGCTCCATCTCTTTCTGGTCCGCATAGCTGATGGAGACCGGAGCAAACAGGTTGATGAGATTATCCTGCGTAGGAAGCTGCTCCCCTTTTAAGATATACTTGTTGATGGAGAGAAACGCCGCGTCAAAGCCGGACGCGCAGATTTTGGATTTAAAGCCCTCGCAGTGAATGGGTATGAGAACTGCATCAGTGTCCTGCTGCAGGTCTTCTACGATGGCATCGATATCGTCTCCAATGATCCCTGAAGCACAGGAGGTGAAAATAAAGATCAGTTTGGGGTGATACCGTTCCTCCGCCTTTTTCACGGCGTCTCGCAGTTTCTTATCTCCACCGAAAATGACACTTTTCTGGTCAAGATTCGACACAATAATATGTGGGTTTTTAATATTCTTTACCCCGCGGTGCGCCTGTCCAACGCGGTACTGGTCGACCGCGAGAGACGTACATCCCACACAGCCCTGCGGGGAATGGGAAATAAATACCGCATCTTCCAGTGACATCAGACAGGCCATCGAGTTCATCTGCTGGCACTGCAGTCCCTGGGCAAATGAACGATCGGCCCGTTTAAAACAGACTTTCTGAAATGAGTCTTCCGCGGCTTTTCCGGTACCGCCGTAATCGTTGTAGCGGTTAGGCCGGCTCTCCCGGACTCCGGAATACTTTTTCTGCGGCATGCTTATTTCACTCCTTTAAAGGTTTCATCCATAAACTTTTGAAGCTGTATATACTGGAGCAGCTTTTCTACAGAGACAGCGATGTCTCCCGGAATTTCATAGACCTCAATTCCGTGCCGCTCCACTTCCATTCTGGCCCTTGGGCCGATCCGGCTGACAAGAATATATTGACAGTCGCTCAGCTCCTGGATGGTATGGGTCAGAAGATCGGTATCATGGGCGCCGTCGTTACAGAACGACGTCTCGCGTCTCTCCCCGTCGTCGAAGACCTCCCCGGTTTCCGGGTCCGCGCGAAAAATCAGGAACCGCTCGGCCCGGCCGAAGTGCTGGTCTACGTTGTAACCGTCAGAGGACGCGGCTGCTATCTTAACCATGGGAGAAGGTCTCCTTCACACGGGGTTTGTCGCGGTAGACATAATTTCCAAGCTCCAGCTGTCCGGGAATGCCGACAGCATCCGCGCGGCAGCGCTGGCAGTGACGGAACACGTCTATGTATTTCGAGGCCTGGCGTCTCGCCGTGTCAATTTCCAGGCAGTTCGGCTCCCGGTAATCGGCGAGTTCATACTGCGGAATCAGCGGGATAATATTGTAAATGGTGGCCCCCGCCTCGCTGACGGTTTTGGCAACAGTTTCAATGTGGTCTCCGTTGATTTCCGGAACCAGCACTGTATTGACCTTGATAGTAATTCCCGCTTCCGCCACCTTCTGAATCCCGGCGATCTGGTTTTCAATTAAAATTCTCGCACCGTTCACACCGTCGTACTTCTTACCGTGCCAGATGACGTATTTGTTTAACTGGGCTTCAATAAAGGGATCTACAGCATTGACTGTCACGGTCAGAGAGTCGATACCGACATCAATGATTTCGTCGGCACGCTCATACAGGAGAAGTCCGTTGGTGCTCATGCACTTGATCATATCCGGGAAGTTTTCTTTGACGAGCCGGAACGTTTCGAGCGCGTAATCGGTAGCGAGGGTATCGCCGGGGCCGGCAATACCGGCCACTTTAATGTCCGGGCACAGGGCAACCGCACGCCGGATGACATCTAAGGTCTCTTCCGGCTTCAGGATGGTACTGGTGACACCGGGCCGCTGCTCAACATCGTTGATCGTGCGGTCACAGAAGCGGCAGGCTATGTTACAGCCCGGGCAGACCGGGAGGTGAATGCGGCCTGCATTGTTCTGCATCCCCCCGAAGCAGGGGTGAGACTGCTGAAGCCGTTCATAGTTTTTTCCTTTCATGTCGCTTCCCGCCTTTCTACTTCAACCGGATTTTCCGGTTCTGCTCGACCTGGATGACTTTGCCATCCTGTACAATGATGGTTACCTGACCAAAGTCGAGATCCTCGACCAGGTTCTGAACCACCTCGAGATAGCGAATTCCTGATTTCTCAGTGCTCCGCGTTCCCGCCGTTTTCGAAGATGTTGTTACTTTGGTTCCCATGTAATAACCCGTTTCCTTTCGGAGAAATTCTCCACAAAAAATCTATATAAAAAGAACCGGGGGTATTCCTTGCGCTTTTTCAGCACTAAGAAATACCTCCGGTTTTCCGGTCAGTAAATCGTTAGACAAAAAAAGGGCGGCTGCCTTCAGGACAGCCGCTGCATTCACATTTTTTCACAATAAAGGAGGTTGTTTAAAATGTCCAATGGTTAAACGTCTGTTGCCTTTCGGGCACACAAAAAGAAACTGTATGCATTTTTGCGCACATGCACATACAGCAACAGGCCATCATATTCTGTTTTGAGGCTGTTGGTCTAATCATGTTGAGCCCTCCAAGGCTGATGAATAAATGGATTTGGATTGTACTAACTTGACACACAGCGCATCGCATTTATTTCCTACTTTTTCTGTAGGCTTCGTGTGATTTGCTGTTACAAGAATTATAGCACTGATGTTACGAATGTCAAATAAAAATTGCCAATTTGTGCTTTTTTTTACAGCTCCGTCGTTTTCTGGACGTACTGTTTCAGCTGCAGCTGACGGCGTTTTGGACCGTAGGACTACGGATTTAAAGGCCTACAGATTTTAAGGCCTGATCTAAATCGCCGATAATGTCTTCGGGCTCTTCCAGGCCCACGCTGAAGCGGATAAAGCCTTTGCGGAACTTCTCCGGGTATAGATTAATGCGCTCGTCATAGCTCGGCTGTGGGAAGATGAGACTCTCATCGTGACCAAGGGAGACTGCGAAGGTCACAACCTTCAGAGCCGCGCAGAATTTCTCCACAGTTTTGTCGTCGGTATTCAGCCCAAAAGAGATGACGCCGCCGTAGCCGTTGTGCATCTGCTTCTTGGCGAGTTCATGTCCGGGGTTGCTGGGAAGCCCGGGGTAAGAGACGAAAGTGACGTTTTCGCGCTGTTCCAGCCACTCGGCAATCTGCTGCGAGGACTCATTTATTCTCTGCATTCTCAGCGGGAACGTGACAGCCCCGCGGAAAATCTGCCAGGCGTTGAACGGGCTGATGACGGCACCGACATTGACCTGGGCCTCGTAGCGAATACGGTCCATGGTCTCGAGGTCGTTGGAAATAATGGCGCCCCCCTGGGCATCGCCGTGGCCGTTGATAAATTTGGTCAGGGCCTCAACGACAAAGTCGGCACCGAGATCCAGCGGGCGCTGGTTGTATGGAGAAGCAAAGGTGTTGTCTACGGAAAGCAGTGCACCATTTTCGTGGGCAATTTCTGCAATGGCAGCAATATCTGATACCCCGTTTGTGGGATTGTCCGGAGTCTCTACATGAACCAGCCTGGTACCCGGGGTAATAGCTTTTTTGACCGCGTCCAGGTCTGTCATGTCGACCATGACGGTCTCTACGCCAAATTTTCGGTTAAACAGCTCATGGAACATGCGGTAAACCGCCATGTAGCTTACGTTGGGATAGACCACACGATCTCCGGTCTTGAGTAAAGTCCAGAACAGAGCGTGAAGGGCGCCGACACCGCTGGCAAGTACAATAGCATCGTCTGCACCGTGGAGCGCCGCAATTTTTTCCTCAAGCCAATGCTGATTGGGGTTGCCGTTTCTTGCATACATGAGAAGGTCGGTTGAGGAGTAGTTGACCTTGGACAGATCATCTGGGAGCTTGTAGCTGTTTGCCATGTGAAGCGGCCGGCGGACCGCGCCGGTCTCCTGGTCGTAGTCTGTCCCGGTGTGGATGGCCTGGGTGGCTATACCGTAATCTTTGAACTTGTTTTCCTTTTTTGCCATGGTGTCCTCCAGTTTTTATCTATGTTATGAAATGTAAAATTCTTATTTGCGATGAGCTTATTGGGACGCTCAAGCGGCTGCCGGTGGGCGCCGCATGTGGGCGTGCAGGCGTGTGTGCTTGTGGTCCCTTCTTATTTCATACTAATCATATATGAAATAAGTTAAAAGTGCAAGACAGGTGCCTCTCGCAAAACGCACTTTCCGTACAGGCTCCACCTAACAGCAATGCTTTTCACTGTATTTTCTTGACCGTGTCTTCCCATATGAGCGCGCCCTCTCATATGCTGACTTTTCACATGGGGTCATTTTTTAATTTCCAGATTTTTGCCACTTTGAAAAAAACTGGGGGCAAAATCAACATTTTTACTTTTTAGCCTCCAAAATTCGGTGGCAAAAATCCATATGCTGAATTCTGCCACCAGGTCGCAAGTTTCTGCCCATACAGCTTGTTTGTTGTGCTGCATTTTTGCGCGATGTGTATGAATTCTGCCACATTCCAAAGGTCAGTGTTTACCTGAACCGCCTCAAGGACCGGGCCTCAGAGGCAAGACTCTAATAATAGCAAAAGCGCCACCGAAATCCCGGTGGCGCTTTCTTTCATTTTGAATTATAGCCCCCATTTTTGTGGGGCACTTATGTAAAATCTTAAAAATTGCCATCATTTTGCGATGGTGGATTTGGCAAAGCACACTTTTTGCCACTTCGACGCATAGCGGCAAAAGCATAACGACACTTCGACGCATAGCGGCACTAACGCATATGGCGCTTCAGGCATATTGCGGCCTGCGCGGTACAATCGGCGAGTGTTCAGCCCTTCTCGGTATTCCGGGCAGCCTTTTCCAACTCCCGGCGAAACTCCGCCTGTTCCAGATACTCCTCGTGCTCCACCTTAGACATGCAGACCGGGCCTATTGGCGTGTCATAGACCTCCCTGTCTGTCAGCTCTGCGGGTTCCTTCGGCTGTCTGTGGTCCACCAGCTTTTTCGGTGCACTCGAGCTTTCTGTCTTTTTCGCCATAACGTTCACCTCGACAACAGTAGTTCCCCACCATTATTTAGACATCATTTTCCAAGTCTTTTATCTTCTTGGCCGGCACTCCGCCGACAAGGGTATTGTCTGGAACATCTTTCGTAACGACTGCACCGGCCGCTACAACAACATTATTTCCAATCGTAACTCCGGGAAGAATGGTTGCATTGCCGCCAATCCAGACATCGTTTCCAATGTGAATCGGCTTGGCAATGCCGAGATGTTTCCGGCGGCCTGCCGGGTTCAGTGGATGGTTTACCGTGGCAATCAGTGTACCGGGACCAATCCACACATTATTGCCCATAATAACCTTGCCAATGTCCAGAATGGTAACATTGTAGTTGGCCAGGAATTCATCGCCCACTTCAATGTTCAGGCCGTTGTCGCAGTGGAAACCCGTCAGGACATTGGGGTTCTTACCTACTTTGCCAAACAGAGCGCGAATCGCTTTTTCCTTGCCTTCACGGTCGGTTGCATCAATGGCCTCCAGAGCCTGACAGCCTTTTACCGCATGAAGCTTTCTCGCGTCGACTTCCGGGGCGTTGACATCAAAGTACAGTCCGGCATCCAGTTTTTCCAATTCTGTCATTTCGTTCACCTCAGTTATTTCCAGGCATTCTCATAGATGGTGAGATAGTCTTCATCGGACAGCGGAAGCGGATCGGCAGTAATATCTCCGCCGAGGACATGATGAACCTTTGCAGGGTACAGTTTCAGTTCTTCCTTCGTAATTCCGTCGTCACTCATCTTGACATCAGCACAGCCAACCGCCGCAATCAGGTCGTCGAGAGCTTTGACGAAATCCTTGCCGCTGGTCGGATTCTCAACGCCCATGACCTTCGCCATCTTAATCATCTGCTCTTCGCAGGCTTTTCTCTCTGCAAAGAAATCATAGTACGCATGGGCAATCTCAATCAACCCTTTGCCGTGAATGAGGTTCGGGTGGAAGGAACCCATAGTGTGTTCCATAGTATGTGCGGATGTGCAGAGCATGTAATATGCAGCCAGTGTATTGGCAAGAGCCATATTGGACCGTACTTCTTTATTGCTGCCATCTTTTACAGCATCTGGGAGATTATGTGAAATCAACTCAATCGCCTTCAGGGCAAACATTTCGCCCATGGGGTGCTCGTTCTTGTTAATGACAGACTCGGAAGCGTGGAAGAACGCATCCATTCCCTGGTAAGCCGTGAAGCTCTTGGGAACACTCATCATGAGGTTGGAGTCGACAACAGAGATGGTCGGGAACATGGATGGGAAGAAAATTCCGGTCTTCTCGTTGACTTCATCCTTGGAAATAACCGAAGCAATGTCGACTTCGGAGCCGGTGCCGGCGCTGGTAGTAATGGCAACGATGGGAGCTGCGGCCTCCGGTGCAGTTTTCTTTCCGCCGGACTCAGACAGAGAATAGTCCCAGATGTCTCCCGGGTTTGTCATCATCAGGGCGATGCACTTGCCGCAGTCCATAACAGAGCCGCCGCCCAGGGCGATAACAAAATCACAGCCGGTCTCTTTGGCTCTCTTTGCGCCGTCCATAACATTGTGGTCGGTCGGGTTCGGGCGAACCTCGTCAAATACTTCGTACTCTACGCCGGCAAGATCAAGTTCCTTTTCTACCGCATCGAGGTAACCATACTTCTTGACGGACTTACCATTAGAAGTGACAATGAGAGCTTTCTTTCCGGGAAGATCCTGGGCGTGTAAGTCTTGTAATCTTCCTGCGCCAAATAATACATGTGCGGGCATATAGAAATCGAAATCATACATAATCCATAGCTTCCTTTCGTATTGGTTTTCTTTTCAACTGACAACCATATGATACGCAGAAGCATGGTCCATATCAGCGTTAGTTCTTAATTAAGCCAGTGTCGTTTCTTCAGGTATGTGGTACAATCAGACCATAAGGAGGAGTCAGTATGTCCCAGCGCAGCCTGCAGGAATCCATAAACTTTCTGGCGGAGGAATTTCGTCATCTGGATTTTACGTTTCACCATTACCACGAAGA
>CAYRKX010000008.1:0-45430 GCA_964425185.1 uncultured Eubacteriales bacterium | reverse complement strand
ATAAATAATATTATCATGTGTACGATTAAAATTCAATGTTCAATCCGGTTTCTTACCAGGAACGGGACGTCATTCTCTGGTTATTGACCCCGGTAGCAGCCGCTCTCGTAGTACGCATAGTGACACCGGGAACTGCGGATGTCGCTGCCCGCTGCGTTACAGTTATCGTCTGTGTGGCCGTTCTGGTGCTTTTTTTGGTTGTTGTTTCCGGAAGCTTTCCGGTATAGAAGTAAGCCTTTCCAGGGATGGAGACATCCAGCTGGCCGCTCTGCTGTCTGGAGATTTCATCCTGCTTGTCGAGCACCGACTTGCAGATTTCCAGTTTATTTTCCAGCTGAGTCGTGTCGCCGACAATAATCTGAATGCGGTTTTCATACGTCATCTTAATGGCCACCTGGCTTGTGAGATCCAGACTGGTAATATCCCGCAGCCCAATGGAGCGCATGATGCTGTGAATCTGTTCATAGATTGCCCAGCCGGACTGATCCTTAAACTGAATTTTCTTTCCCACCTGAGCGGATTTGATTTTCAGCCCGGATACAACCATGACGTGGTTGAGAATATCGGCTTCTTCTTCACTCATGGCATTTCCCGAGGCATCAGTAACCGCCGTTGATGAGGTAGCCGAGGAAGAAGTACCCGAAGTGGTAGAAGTTGTGGTCGACGTGGTAGAAGAAGCTGCCTTTGTTTTATCTCTGTGAATGGGAGCACGGGAGTTCTTCTCTTCCAGATACTGGACCATATCCTGCTGCGTTCTGGCGTGTTCCAGAACCGTACCGTCTTCATCCAGCAGATAATAGGATGTCCCCTCCTGCACTGCTGTAGTAATTTCCGCATCGTAGACATGGAGAACCAGCGTGTGCGGCAATGTGCGGGTTATCCGGACTTTTCCGGAGTAGGGCAGAGCTGCATTAATGCTCTCCTGAATTTTGGACCCGCGGACTAAGAACAGGTTGTCGCCCTTATGAACGCCGCACGCGGAAATAATCTGTGAGTCTGTGTACTGCGATACCCCCAGTACTTTAATAGTTTCAATCTTAAAGCAGAGGATTCCGACCACAATGAGCGCTGCAATAACCAGGACCAGGACCAGAATAATTTTCCGCATCCGATTTTTGCGTCTACGCTTCTTTGCCTGTTTTTTCCGGCGTTCCAGACGGAGCTCTTCCCGTGACCGTGAGGCCGGTGCCTGTCTCTGAGACTTTCTGGTCGTACGTGCCGTATTCCGAGAACGGTTCCGATTTAAATCTGCTCTGTTAGAAGACCCGGTCCGTGTGCGCTGCCGCGAGCCGGAACTGCCGGCTGCTCTCCGATGAGAATTTCTGCCGCCAGAGGAACTGTTCTTCGTACGCCGGCCTGTGGAAGGCGTTTTCCTGTCGGTCGTTCTTGCTGCTTGCTGCTTGGTACCGGAAGTAGATTTCCGGTTCCCCTTTTTCCTTCTTTCGCTCATTTTGTTTCTGCCAGCTCCAGCAGGTGGTCAGCAATCCGGTCCGTGGCGTCGAGGATAGCCATGGACTTGGCATTTTTCTCCATGGTATGAATCTCGTCCGGGTTGTGGACCAGGCTGTTCACCATATCCAGAAGTTTTTCTCCGGTAAGATCCTTCTCCTCAATAATCAGGGCCGCATGGTTGTTGACCAGTTCCATCGCATTGTAATACTGGTGGTTTTCCGCGACATTCGGAGACGGAATCAGAATGGATGCCTTACCGAGAGCACGGATTTCATAGAGCGAAGAGGCTCCGGACCGGCAGATAACAATGTCGGCTGCCGGCATGCAGACATCCATATCGCTGATATATTCCCGGACATCAATGTCTTTGCGTTTTTCGACATCGACACCCTTTTCTTTCAGGCGCTCCGGAACATACAGACCGTATTGTCCCATGGAATGAATGTAATAACAGTCGCCGTCGTCTTTTTTCGCGGCGATGAGATCAATCATGGCCTCATTAATTGTGTCCGCTCCGAGGCTGCCGCCCATGGAGAGAATCAGCAGTTTGTCGTCGGGGATGCCGAGTTTTTTCCGGCACTCTGCCCGGTTGGCGCGGATCATCTCTTCCCGTACGGGAAGGCCGGTGACAATCGGCTTGTTTTTGCACTCCATGCGTTTTTCCGCATCCTCAGAGGTCAGCATAACAAGGTCGACCTCTTTGGCCAGTGCTTTATTGGTAATACCTGGGAATGCATTCTGCTCGTGAATGGCCGTGGGGACACCAAGCTTGTGGGCTTCCCGGATGACCGGGCCGCTGACGTATCCGCCGAATCCAATGGCGACGTCGGGCTGAAAGTCCTTAATAATTTTTTTGGCTGCCCGGGACCCGGAGAACATCTTGAATACCGCAACGGTATCTCTTTTAATGTTGTTCCAGGAGAGTCCCCGGTAAAAGCCGCGGACATCGACCGAAGCAAAATTGAAACCGGCAGCGGGAACCAGTTTGGTCTCCATATGGGTTGGGGTTCCGACAAAGAGAATTTCCGCGTCGTCACCCATTCTCTCCCGGATTTTTCCCGCAACCGCGAGCGCGGGATTGATATGTCCGCCGGTACCGCCGGCTGCAAACAGGATTTTCACAGAAAACCTCTCCTTTACTTCGATTTCTTTAGTCGGGCACTTCGGGATACCGACAAGATAATGCCCATTTCAAACAGTAAGATCACTAACGCTGTACCGCCATAGCTGAAAAACGGAAGGCTGATACCGGTATTCGGGGCCATGTCCGTAACAACGGCGATGTTAAGGGCGGTCTGGATGCCGACCTGAGAGATGAGACCCATGCAGAGCAGAGAGCCAAACTCATCTTTTGCGTGGATGCCGATGACAAATCCGCGCCATACCAGAAGAGCAAACAGGACCACAATAATAAAGGCCCCGAGGAAACCGAGTTCCTCACAGACAATAGAAAAGATGAAGTCGTTCTGCGGCTCAGAGACGTAGAGCTGTTTCATCTTCGAATTGCCGATGCCCACACCGAAGAATCCGCCGGATCCTATGGCGTAGAGTGCCTGGTTGGTCTGCCAGCGCGCGCCGGTCGGCTGGTAGTTCTTGTCTCTCCAGGCGACGATTCGAGGCTGCGCATGTTCCGGAAGAATCGTGTAATTATTAATAACAATCAGTGCAACAATAAATACGACAATCGCACCGATAATAAAGCCCTTCTTGTCGAATCCGGTGAGGAACATCATAACCATTCCGAGCAGGAAGATCAGAATGGCGCCGGATACATGGTTTTCCTTGTAGACGAGGACTGCCATAGAAAGGATAACAGCAAGATATAAAACTGCAGAGACGTTGTTCGTGCGAATTTTCACTCTACTTCTTCTGCGATTGATGTTCTGCGCCCACGCAGCGTCATACAACGTCTTTTTCTGAATTCCGACAAAGTGTTTATCCACGTGCCAGGCCAGAAACAGAATCAGGGAAAATTTGGCAATTTCCGAGGGCTGGAACGTCAATGGTCCGAGCTTAATCCAGCGGTGGAACTGCTCGAAGCCCTGAGGCTGCGGTACAAACAGAACCAGCACCAATAGGACATACGCTATGATCAGCATGGGTATGGCCGCCACTTTCAAGGCTTCGTAGTCCATCCTCGACACTATGAACATAATGATGAGTCCGATGATAGCAAAGACCAGCTGGCGCTTCAGATAGTAATACGGGCTGCGCTGGTAATAGCTGGCATAGGTATAGCTTGCGGAGAACATCATAATGAGTCCTATTGCAAGCAGAACCAGAACGAATACCAGAAACGGGACATCAAATCCGCCCTGAACCCAGATGGAATATTTTGATTTTTTAGGACGCTGCCGCCGCTGTACCTGCGAACGAGTACGACTTGTACTTGGCATGAAAACTCCTCTTATTTATTTCCGAAGTAGAAGATCAGGCAGGAAGCAATTCCGCCGAGAAGGTTTACTGCGGAGAAGACAATACAGATTTTTTCCTCACTCCAGCCGCTCAGCTCAAAGGAGTGATGGATGGGCGCCATCTTAAAGAGGCGCTTACCGGTCGCGTTCGGATCTTTCCGCTGTGCGATTCTGCGGGTGATTTTGAAATAGGCAATCTGAATGACATCAGAAGCACCCTCAATGACATAGATGATGCCTGCGAGAAGAAGAATCAGCGGGCAGTCCACATCATAGGCCAGGGCAATCATCATACCGCCGAGGAACATGGAGCCGGTGTCACCCATGAAGCATTTAGCTGGATGCCAGTTCCAGATGAGATATCCGCCGAGTGCGCCGGCCAGTGCTGCAGCAAGAACCGATGCACCGAGCACGCCGCGCATGAACGCCATAACAGCGAATGCAGCCGCTGCAGTAATGGTAACAGAACCGCAGAGTCCATCAATGCCGTCAGTAAAATTAACCGCATTAACGGTGGCATACATAATAATAAAGGTAATGATGCAGAACCAGAACGTGTTGCCATAGTCCCAGGTAGCATGGTGGAGCGGAAGCCACATGTAAGTGTTTTTAGACAGAACCAGTGTGGCAATGTAAGCTGCACAGAGAATGAGCTGCAGAATGGTTTTCTGCATGACCGTCAGGCCCTCGTTCTGCTTCTTTTTAATCTTAATGTAGTCGTCAGCAAACCCGATGATGCCAAAGCCAAATGCCATGATCAGCCCGCCCCAGATCTTGGCCTTGGCAGCGCCGGCATTTGCGGCAATGCCCAGGACCTGGGCCGTGCCGTTGGTTCCGACAATATCATGGCCCATAATTGCGTCAATCAGGACAATGATCAGGAACGTAACTATCGTAGAGATGATGAACATCAGGCCGCCCATCGTCGGGGTACCCTGTTTTTTCTTGTGCCAGTTCGGTCCGATATCCAGGATGGTCTGGCCGAATTTTAACTTGTGCAGCCACGGCACCATCTTGGTACCCAGCAGCGCGCTGATGGCAAAACCAACTACCACAGCGACTATGATGGCGACTATAAAGTTCATGGATTATTTCTCCTTTTTCTCCAGTGCGTCATAGACTTTTTGAATCACATCTTCGAGCTTCATTCCCCTGCTGCCTTTAAAGGCCACTACATCGCCCGGCTTAAGCATGCCGATGAGCTTATCTGCGAGTTCGTCCTTGTCGTCGAAGTCGAAGACCCGAACCAGTCCGTTCTCTCTCGCCGACTCGGCCGCGTATTTGGACATGGGGCCGTACGTCAGAAGCAGGTCCACCTTGGCGTCCGCCATGTATTTTCCCGCCTGCCGATGTGCGGTCTCGGAGTAATCTCCCAGTTCCAGCATGTCCGCAATGACCACAATTTTCCGGTTGCCCGGAGCCCCTTTCAGTGTCATGGTCTCTGCCAGTGCCTTCATGGAGTCCGGACTTGCGTTGTAGCAGTCCTCAATAATGGTAACTCCGCCTTTTTTGACCACTTTCTCCCGCATTCCGGCCGGAGCGTAGTGCTTCAGAGCCTCGGCGCAGTCTTCCAGGGAAATGTCCAGCTCCTGACCGACCGCAATGGCAGCCAGGGCATCATATACATTATGTTCACCCGTCGTCGGAATGGCAACCCGAACGCGGCCATTTTTCGTGACGGCATCAAATTTTGTGTCATCATCGTCGTAGACAATATTTTCCGCACGGACGTCTGCATCGTTGTGAATGCCGAAATGCTTAATGACAAAATCATCCCGCTTGACCGTGGCAAGCTTGTCATTGTCCGCGTTGAGAATCAGAGTGGAGCCCGGCTTCATGCCGTCAAGAATTTCCAGTTTGGCAGCGAGGATAGCGTCGCGGCTGCCCAGATTTTCAATATGCGATACACCGATGTTGGTAATAACAGCCATGGTCGGCAGAGCAGTCTTAGAGAGCCGGGAGATCTCCCCTTTATGGTTCATGCCCATTTCAATGACGGCTGCGGTGTTTTCCGGTTCCAGTCCCAAGAGGACCTTGGGCAAGCCGATCTCATTGTTCCAGTTAAAGTAGGTTTTATGGGCGCGGTACTTGGCGTTCAGTACACACCATATCATCTCTTTGGTGGTCGTCTTTCCGACGCTGCCAGTTAGGCCGACTACCGGGATGTCAAACTCTTTGCGGTAATACCGCGCGAGGTCCAGGAATGCCTGGGTGGTGTCCTTAACCTTAATGGTCGGAACGCCGCACTCTACATCTTTGGAGCACATAACAGCCACTGCTCCGGCCTCTACGGCCTTGGAAATAAACTGATGCCCGTCGAGACGCTCGCCCTTGATGGCAATGAACATGCTTCCCGGGACGACTTCCCGGTTATCGATGACGACTTTGGTAACCTCAGCATGGCCGGAAGCGGTTCCCCTTGTCGCCTTTGCAATTTCTTCTGTGGTAAACATTCTCATAGCGATGCCCCCAATCAATCTGCGTTGCCCGTATCCTCAATTTCAATTTCGCTGTCCGTCGAGACATAGGATACGGTAATGATGGAGCCCATAGCCACACTGCTTCCCGCTGGAATGCTCTGACCGTAGGAAGCGCCGGATGTGGAATGGCCCGTCGACTCAATGTTCAGACCCACCGCATTGGCTGCGGCTTTTGCCTGGGCAAAGGACATTCCCGTCAGATTCGGAACCTTCACGCGGGCAGTCTGTTTATTGGTATCTGTATAGAGTACCACAATTCCGTTCTTCGGGATTAATTTTCCGGAAGCCGGATTCTGATTGACTACTTTATTTCCGTTACCGACAATGCGGACCTGGAATCCCTTGCCCTGAAGGGAAGACTTCGCCGCATTCTTCTCAACTCCAACCACATTAGGAGTCCGGACATCCATGTCGGCAGATTCCTTATCGGAATACTCCGGCTCAACGTTGAGATACCGAAGTGTGTTCTGCAGAACCTCTGCGGCGATCGGCGCTGCGGTCTTACCACCGGTAGTGGCACCCTTCGGCTCATCGATAACAATCAGGCAGGTGACCTGCGGATCGTCAACCGGGGCGAATCCGCAGAAGGAACCGATGTACAGTTTTCGGTTCTTAATGCTTAATTTCTCAGAAGTACCGGTCTTTCCGGCAATTCGGTATCCCGGGACATAGGCGTTCTTAGCGGTTCCGCCAATAACTACCTGTTCCATCATTTCGCCGACCGTGTTGGCAGTCTGTTTGGAAACCACCTGACGTTTCATGACCGGACGGGTAACATGGATGGGGTTTCCATAGCTGTCAAGCTCTTTGGCTACAACATAGGGCTGCATAAGTTTTCCATCATTGGCAATGGCGTTGATGGCGGTGCAGACCTGAATCGGGCTGACCTGGAAGGTCTGGCCAAAGGAAGACGATGCGAGCTGAATCGGTCCAATCTTATCCGGGGAATAATAGGTAACTCCTGCTTTCGGTTTAGCCTCCGCAGGGAGATCAATACCGGTCATCTCAGACATTCCGAACGCATCGAAGTATTTGCTGAATTTTTTTGCTCCAATTCGCTGGGCGACCTGAATATAAATCGGGTTGCAAGAGTTCATGAGGGATTTAGTAAAGTTCTCTCTTCCGTGTCCGGCACGGTTGGAGCAGTGGTAAACCTGTCCGTCAACCACAATACTTCCGGTACAAGTAAACATCTCCTCTGGAGAGACAACTCCTTCTTCAATACCGGCCGCTGCAGTAACGCATTTAAAAACTGAACCTGGCTCATAGGAGTCGGTTACGGTACGGTTTCTCCACTGGGCAAACAGCTGAGATGATTCCGACTTTTCCCGCTGCTTTGGATCCTTTATCGCCGCAATTTCGGCGGCTTTCTTCTTGCTGGTAATCTCGTTGGGCTTGTTGCAGTTGAAGTCCGGCTGACTGCTCATGGCAAGAACAGCGCCAGTTTTGACATCCATGACAATTCCGTAACCATAACTTGCGTTGCAGCGTTCTACGCCGTCGGCCAGTGCCGAGTCGAGGTAGTACTGGATGACATCATCAATGGTCAGCTGGAGGTTGACGCCCTGTCGTACCGGGTGGGTAATCTCATAGTCAGAAGAAATTTCCTGCTGTTTTGCGTTCTTGGCGCCCACTGTTCTCCCCGGTACTCCGGAAAGTGTGTCATTGTAATAGTACTCCAGTCCAGAGCTTCCGCCCTGGGCATTTGCTGTTCCGAGGACTGTAGAGGCCATATTGTCATAAGGATAATAGCGGACTACATCGTCCTCAAATGAAATGACCGCGCTGTAGTTCTGTTTTTTATGGTCCTTTATGAGTTTCTCAATTTTGTCCTTGGTGCCATAGGAGACCTTGGTTTTAATGACCTGGTACTTGTTGGTTTTCTGGGTCTTCTCGTAAATCTCACTCGGGTCCATCTTCAGAATCTGGGCCAGTTGATTAGACAGAGTCTGGGGATCAATCTTCTCCTCCCGAATCTCCGTCGGGTTGATAATTACTTTAAACGCATCCGCGCTGGTGGCGAGAATATTGCCGTTCTTGTCATAAATTGTACCTCGGTGTGCGTTGATTTTACTGTCCGACAGCTGTTCGGCCTCCGCCTTCTGCCGGTAATAAGAGCCTTTGAACAGTCCGGCTCTCATCATGCCAATAACCCCGGTTCCCAGGCCGAGGATAATCAGAATGAGCATGGCAATCAGTGCCCTGTCCCGGAGCTTTGCCCTTATATTTCTCGTCATTTATGCAGACCTCCAACGAATCCTAATTACGACTTTGAGAGTTAGGCACTGCGGGCACCTAACTCTCAATTCTCCTATATTCCCAATTTATCCGGTCGTCCTGTGCCACTGGTGATGGGAATGGGTCTTTCCCCCGCTGACCAGGACCGCATCTTTGTCATGGAGTTTAACATAGTTGACCTGATAATCTTTGACTTTTACCATGCCGAGCTCGTTCTTCGCATAGTCGTCTACTTTTGCGAGCGAGACATTGGAATCTATTTTCATCTCCAGCTGTGCATTTTCACTCTGCAGAGTGGAAATCTTGTTCTGCGCCTTGACAATCTTGGAATTAATCTCATCCAGTTTGACCTGGCAGTAAATCTGAAATCCGATTACCAGAAAGAACGCCGTTACAATGGCAAGAATCTTGATTGCCATTTTACGGGAATGTAACGTCTCCGCTCTCAGCTGCGCCTTGCTCTTGCGAATAACTTTCGGTCTGGTATAAGGGATTGCTTTTTTTCGTTTCTGTGGTGCTCTCGCCGGTGCCGCTGTGCCCATGGTATACATTGTCTCTTCGGCCATCCGGCTCACCACCCTTTCCTGGATCTTTGCATGCTAGTTGGTTTTTCCTCTTTTTTCCTTTAATCAGGTATCGGGATACCGTTCATGAATTTTTCGAATGGAACGCAGTTTGGCGCTCCTGCTTCTCGGGTTGCTGTTCTGCTCATCCTCTGACGCCTCCCGGAACTTGAAGGGAAGTTCTCCAGCCGGGGTTCGGCCGCAGACGCAGACCGGGAATTCTGGTGGACAGATACAACCTTTACAAAACGAGGCAAATCTCTGTTTCACCATTCTGTCTTCCAGAGAATGGAAGGTAATAATAGAGAGGATTCCTCCGGGTGCCAGCGCGTCGAACATCTCGCCAAGCGCGGCATCCAGGGCATCCATCTCCCCATTTACGGCAATACGGAGGGCCTGAAAGGTCTTCCGCGCCGGATGTTTTCCCCGTCTCGCCTTGGCGGGGTACGCATTTTTCACTAATTCACTCAACTGCAGGGTTGTCTCAATGGGAGCCTTTTCTCTCTGCTCCACTATAGCCCGTGCAATTCTCGGGGCGAACTTTTCTTCGCCGTATTTATAGAGAATCTGTTTCAGTTCTTCCGCTGACAGGTTATTAACCAGATCTGCTGCCGTTGGTCCGTCCTGGTCCATTCGCATGTCCAGCGGTGCATCGTGGTGAAACGAGAACCCACGTTCCGGTGTGTCCAGCTGGTAGGAACTGACACCGAGGTCAGCTAAAATTCCATTCACCGCCTCAATGTCTAACGAGTGTAGTACGGTTTCTATATTAGAAAAGTTGTCATGGACGACGGTCACCCGCGGGTCCCCGCCAATCCTCTCAGTAACAATCTTAACGGCGTCCGGGTCCTGATCCATACAGATCAGTCTGCCTTTCCCGCCGAGGTGTTTTAAAATTTCCCGGGAGTGCCCTGCTCCTCCGGCGGTGGCATCGACATAAATGCCGTCCGGTTTAATTTCCAGCGATTCGATGGTCTCCTGCAGCAGGACCGGAGTATGGGAAAACTCGTGTTCTGCCATCAGAAAATAACCTCCACATTGAGCTGGTCCGCGGTGAGAGCCTGTTCACAGTCTTCTTCATAGGCTGCGGCATCCCAGATTTCAAATTTGTTTCCCGCTCCGGCAATGACTACGCTCTTCTGAAGATTGGCGTACTCGGCTAGTTCCGCTTTGATGGTAAAACGGCCCTGGCTGTCGAGCTCTACCATATCTGCATTTTTAAAGAAGTCTCTCTTAAACCGACGGTATTCTGCACTGCCGGGAAGAGATTTAACCTGGTCAGCAACGGGTTCCCATTCTTCTTTGGAGTAGATGTAGAGACAGGGGTCTGGAGCTTTGCAGACAACAAAGCCGTCTTTCAAAGCCTCGCGGTACTTAGCGGGAATGAAGACGCGCTTCTTGGGATCCATGTTGTAGTTGTATGTTCCAAGGAAATCCAACCTGCGCCACTCCTTTCTCCACTTTGCTCCACTTTCCACCTATTTACTACACTTTATGATAAAAGTATAAAACTGAGCCCCCGTTCATTTCAAGTTCTTATTTTATAGACTTGTGGTCGGAAGCGGCGCGTGAAACAAGATGTAGTGTACAGGTTCGGATTTATGCAAAAAAAATTCAAAAACCTGTGGGTTCATGCTAGAATGTGGATTGAATATCCATAGAAAGCGGGAACGGACTGCCAATGAAAACCTTGTATTTAGACTGCAGCAACGGGGCCTCCGGTGATATGATTGCCTCCGCCCTCTGGGAACTTGTAGACGACAAAGACGGCATGCTGAAAGCCATGAATGAGGCCGGACTGCCTGGAGTCCGGGTCTATGCTCTGCCCTCTACCAAACATGGCATTACCGGAACTCATTTTCATGTGGTCTGGAACAACGAGGAGGAAAACGTTGATGTCCTTCCTAAGGACGACCCCTCCGAAGTTCATCTGGAAACTCCCCGCCACGCTCCACACCGCTCCCTCGCAGACGTTGAGGAAATCATCCGCGGTCTGAATATTTCTGACACAGTCAAGAAAAAGTCCATTGAGATCTATCATCTTCTGGCCGAAGCAGAGAGCAGTGTCCACGGCACTACCGTCAGTGAAATTCATTTTCATGAAGTTGGCATGATCGACGCCATTGCTGACATTGTCTGCGTCGCTATGCTCATGGATACCCTGAATCCGGAGGTCATCATGGCCTCTTACGTCCAGACTGGAAGTGGAAAAGTCAAATGTGCCCACGGTGTACTTCCCATTCCCGCTCCTGCCACCGCTTATCTGCTCCGCGGCATTCCTATCTACAGCACAGAAATCAACGGGGAGCTCTGCACGCCGACCGGCGCAGTGCTGCTCAAGTATTATGTGGACAGTTTTGGTCCCCTCCCCGTTATGAATATTGAGGGAATTGGATACGGCATGGGCGCCAGGGACTATGAGCATGGGAACTATCTTCGGGCTTTCCTGGGAGAGACCGGATTCAATCCGCAGCTCGACGTAGAGACCCCCCCCGAGACCGCTCCCAGATCGGAGCATCCAGTCGTCACAGAAGAGACACAGAAAAAGCTCATTACCAATCGAATCGCCCGCTCCGTCGGCCACCTGAACTCCGTCAAGCGGATGGTTCAGGACAACCGTGATGCAGCCGAAATTCTCAATCAGCTGGCGGCGGTGGAATCGTCCATCGCCGGGACCGCTCGGGTCATCATCAAAGAGCGTTTCAAGGAAGCCGTAGATGAGGCAAAGTCCACAGGCGATGAAGCGGCCATTAAAGAGCTGTACCAGGTTGTCGACCGCTTTATAAAATAAGGTATGGAATGAAATAAAAACACTTTCCAGGTCTTGACTTTTTTCCCCTGTAGCCTGAGAATAGAAAAAGTAGATTGTGCAAAATGCAAATTGCCCGGAGGAAAACAAATCATGTCTGTTGAAGAACCAACTCCCGAGCAGGCAGACGAGCTTCTGAAGCTGGAAAACCAGCTCTGTTTTCCGCTCTATGTCTGTTCGAAAGAAGTCATAAAAAAATACCGCCCGCTGCTGGAACCGCTCGGGCTCACTTATACCGGCTACATCACCATGATGGCGCTGTGGGAGCAGGACCACATTAACGTCAAGGAACTGGGCCGCAGACTGTATCTCGACTCTGGAACGCTGACTCCTCTGCTGAAGCGGCTGGAAAAAGCGGGATATATTACTCGCACTAAAGATCCGGAGGATGAGCGAAGCCTTCTTGTGGACCTCACTCCCAAAGGAAAGGCCTTGAAGCAGAATGCCGCATGCGTCCCCCTGAATATGATTCAGAACCTGTCCTCTCCAGACACCGACCTGGATGCGGTAGAGCTCAAGAAGTCACTGGACAAACTCATGGTGCTCCTCACAGAGGATCCGTCTGAATCTTGACATCAGGGAGAATTCTGTGCTATTCTGTTTTTAAGTTTTAATGAAACGGAAGACTGCTGAAGCGGATGAAAACCGTTATGCTCCTACAGAGAGTCCGGACAGGCTGAGAACCGGATGGAACACAGACCGTTTAGCGTGGGTCCGCACAAACACTCTGGCAGAACTTCCACCGAAAGTGCGTGAAGACATTCACGAAACAAGGTGGCACCGCGAGTCAACTAACCCGTCCTTGACAGTTCCTCTGTCAGGGATGTTTTTTTATATCAAGGAAAGGATGGATCCACAATGTCCAATGGAAAATTTGGCGAGTATGGCGGACAGTACATCCCCGAGACGCTGATGAACGCCGTCATTGAGCTGGATGAAGCCTACAACCATTACAAGGACGATCCCGAGTTTAATAAAGAGCTGACCGACCTGCTCAACGATTATGCCGGCCGCCCCTCCCGTCTCTATTATGCCAAAAACATGACGGAAGACCTCGGAGGTGCCAAGATCTATTTCAAACGTGAGGATTTAAACCACACCGGAGCGCACAAGATCAACAACGTTCTCGGTCAGGCCCTTCTGGCCAAAAAGATGGGAAAGACCCGTCTCATTGCCGAGACCGGCGCCGGACAGCACGGCGTAGCAACGGCAACCGCTGCAGCTCTGATGGGTATGGAATGTGTTGTCTTTATGGGTAAAGTCGACACAGACCGTCAGGCTCTTAACGTCTACAAGATGAAACTTCTCGGCGCAGATGTTGTCCCGGTCACCACCGGCACAGCTACTCTGAAAGACGCCGTCTCTCAGGCCATGCGTGAGTGGACCAACCGCATCAGCGACACCCACTACTGCTTAGGTTCCGTCATGGGTCCGCATCCGTTCCCGACAATCGTCCGGGACTTCCAGTCCGTCATCTCCAAGGAGATCAAACAGCAGATGTTGGAAAAAGAGGGCCGTCTCCCCGACGCGGTTATCGCCTGTGTCGGCGGCGGATCCAACGCTATCGGCTCCTTTTATCACTTCATTGATGACAAGGATGTACAGCTCATCGGCTGTGAGGCAGCCGGCCGCGGCATAGACACCTTTGAGACCGCTGCCACTGTCAACACTGGTTCCACCGGGATTTTCCACGGTATGAAGAGTATCTTCTGCCAGGACAAATACGGCCAGATCGCCCCGGTCTACTCCATCTCCGCCGGTCTGGACTATCCAGGCGTCGGACCGGAGCATGCATATTTGAACAGTATCGGCCGTGCCAAATATGTTCCCATCACCGATGACGAAGCGGTCAACGCATTTGAGTACACCTCCAGAACTGAGGGCGTTATTCCCGCCATCGAGTCCTCTCATGCCCTGGCCTACGCCATGAAAATTGCGCCGACCATGGACAAGGATAAAATCATTGTAGTCACCATTTCCGGCCGCGGCGACAAGGACTGCGCCGCCATCGCCCGCTACAGAGGGGAGGACATTCAGGAATGAGTAATATAGCCAAAGCATTTGATCACGGAAAAGCGTTCATCCCCTTCATCACCTGCGGGGATCCTGACCTTCAGACCACAGTAGAGTGCGTCAAGGCCATGGTTGACAACGGTGCAGACCTCATTGAGCTCGGTATTCCGTTCTCTGACCCGACAGCAGAAGGTCCGGTTATCATGGAAGCTTCCGAGCGCGCTCTGAAAAACAAAGTTACTACGGACGACATCTTCGACATGGTGAAGGAACTTCGCAAAGACGTCAAAGTTCCCATGGTTTTCATGACCTATGCCAATGTCATCTTCAATTATGGAATTGAGCGGTTTGCCAAGGCAGAGGCTGCCCTGGGAATGGACGGACTCATTCTTCCAGACGTTCCGTTTGAAGAGAAGCATGAGTTCTCCGATCCATTTGCCGCAGAAGGCCTGGATCTCGTCTCTCTCATTGCCCCGACTTCGGAGCAGCGCGTCGGTATGATTGCCAAAGAGGCCCGTGGATTTGTCTACTGTGTCTCCTCTCTTGGAGTTACCGGTACCCGTACCAGTCTCAGTAACGCCGGTAAAGAGCTCGCCAAAGCGGTTCACTCTTACACAGACGTTCCCGCCTGCATCGGATTTGGTATTTCCAACCCGGAACAGGCCGCAGACATGGCTTCTGCAGCGGACGGCGTTATTGTCGGCTCCGCCATCGTCAAGATTGTCGCCAAATACGGCAAAGACGCAGCACCACATGTTGGCCAGTTCGTAAAAGAGATGAAGGACGCCATCTCCAGTCTTTAACTTCAGACATAAGGAAAGCCCCGGCGAATTATTCGTCGGGGCTGTTTTTATACTGTGCAATGTAGTTATTTAAATGTTCGAGATACCTCTGACTCAGCTCACCCAGCGGCCGGTCTTCCTGGGACAGATATCCTATGTCCATCCGTTCATCGCTCACCAGAGGAATGGAGACAATGGAAGAGCCGTTTAAGTCTTCACTCAGAACGCCGGAAGAAATGGTATACCCGTTCAGACCAATCAGGAGGTTAAACAGGGTGGCCCGGTCTGTGACCACAATATTTTTGGGGCTCTCCTCCGTGCTGTGAATTTCCTCAGAAAAATAGAACGAATTGTTCAGCCCCTGTTCAAACGAGAGCCGGGGGTATTTTTTGAGCTCCTCTAGCGTCACCTGGTTCTGTCCCGACAACGGGTTATCCCGGCTGACAAAGACATGTGGTTTAACCGTAAAAATCGGGGTGAATTTCAGGTCGGCATTTTTTATAATCCGCTGCAGAACATCGTGGTTAAAGCGTGAGAGGTACAGCACTCCGAGGTCGCTCCGGCCGGTCCGGACATCTTCCAGAATATCCGCGGTCCGGGACTCACGCAGAGAAAACTCGTACTTGTCTTTTCCGTACTCCTTGACCAGCTCTACAAAAGCATTGACTACAAACGCATAATGCTGAGAAGACACGGCAAAGACACGTTTCGCCGGAGTGCCGTATTTGTACTTCTGCTCCAAGAGATTGGCCTGTTCGGTAACCTGACGGGCATAAGACAGGAACTTCGTTCCCTCTTCCGTCAGTCCAACTCCGCGGTTGGTCCGATAAAAAATGGTAATCCCCATCTCCTCTTCCAGGTCGGCAATTGCCTTGGAGAGGCTTGGCTGGGTGACAAAGAGATTCTGCGCAGCGCGGCTGATTGAGCCGCACTGGGCCACTTCCACCACGTACCGAAGCTGCTGCAGGGTCATTGAAGCACCTCCTCTTCAGTCTGCCCGTCAACGTTGGGCAACAATCCAGTTTTTCCAGAGAGTATAGTATTTCCCATACAGATGGGCACCGTCGCCGGAATACTTTTCCGGAAGTGCTCCGGTTCCATCGTCAAACGGTGGGTTCGGGTCTAAGTACCGGCATCCATAACTGGAAGCGATCTGCGAGATCTGGCTGTTCAGTCCGTCAATATTAGAGTTGGAGAAAAACGTATCCGAAGCAGCCTTTTTCGCAGTTACATGAAGATTTCCCATTAGAATAATCTGAGCACCTGGCTCGTGGTTCTTGACGTACTGAACCAGAGTTCGGAAATGCTTCAGGACAGTCTGTCGAGGATTTCCAATCTCGTTAATACCGAGCATGATGTAAATGCGGCGGTACTTGTGGCTGGCCAGCATTCCCGGAAGATTTCCGTTCATGGCTTTCTGCGAGTCCAGTCCGACGTCGCAGAGGAAGTCCGCGCCTTCAATTCCCGCATATTCTTTCAGGCCTACCGTCCGGGAGTCTCCAATGAACAATGTGTTGTTAAAGAAGTTTTTGTCGGCCGGCGATGTGGAAGACGGAAGGATAGCCGCGCGGGAGTTTGTACTCTGCCCGGCTTTCTGGGACTGTACCGTTACCGCAGCCTGCTGGGACAGTGCGAGCTTTTTCTGCTGATTCTGCTTGACCAGTCCGTGGATGAGAAACGGAGAGATGACAATCAGGCTGATCAGGAAAATGGCGGCGAACACCAATTTCTGCTCCTTGGCCAGAACTGTCTTGCGCTGGGCTCTTCGATTGTTAACTGGACGGACCGCAACATGGCGTTTTTCCGGACTCTGCTGTTTCATAGTTCATTTTCCCCCATCAGAAACGGAAATATAAGAATGGATCATTCATGCCTTTATACATGCAGTAGACGGAAAGCCAGAAAATGGCGACCAGCGCAAACGATCCGATGATGTTATCCTGGATTTTTTCATACCATCGGTATGGGACTTCGGTAGAGAACAGGAAGCCCAGTACCAGATAGACCCAGTACTGCTTAAACAGCCGGGCAAAGTCAGCACCCGGATGAAGAGCTCCGTGCGATGCATGGCCAAAGAACGGGAACAGTCTGGCTAAAAACGAACCCAGCTGGGACAGATCGGTTATGGAAAATAACGACCACATAATCGCCAGGACGAAGAACATATAGAGATGTCCGAGCCAGTGATGCTTCTCAAGGACATCCAGGAACCCGCTCTTCTCAATGGCAATGAGCACGAACGTACACATGCCCCAGAGGACGAAATTCATGTGAGCTCCATGCCACAGGCCGGTCAGGGCCCAGACTACGAACAGGTTGAAATAGGTCCTCGCCTTACCGCGTCGGTTTCCGCCGAGCGGAATGTAAACATAGTTTTTAAACCAGCTGCCGAGTGTCATGTGCCAGCGGCGCCAGAACTCTGTCATGGACAGAGACAGGTACGGGTGATTAAAGTTCTGCGGGAACTCGAATCCGAGCATCCGGCCGAGGCCGATGGCCATCAGGGAGTATCCGAAGAAGTCGAAGTAGATCTGGAAGGCGTAGGCCAGAATGCCAATCCACGCCAGCGGTGTAGAGACATAGTCGTAGCCGATGCCCTCAAGGCTGCTCCACAGACCACCCAGGCGATTGGCGAGCAGGACCTTCAGTCCCAGACCGCAGATAAAGACTTTGAACCCGTCCACGAACGTGAAGAAGGAGTAGTCCCTGTGCTTCAGCCGCTCCGCTACCGTGGAGTATTTAACGATAGGTCCTGCAATAAGCTGCGGGAACATGGTCAGGTACGCTCCATAGTTAATGAGGTTTTTCTCCGCCTGAACATCTCCGCGTTTGACGTCAATTATGTAGGAAACTGCCTGGAAGGTGTAGAAACTGATGCCGATTGGCAGCGTCAGATCCAGCGGAGCGATGAGATGTGCTGCCGGCGATACGGCATGAATAATATGGTTGATTCCGGTGACAAAGAAGTCCGCATATTTAAACACGAAGAGTTGTCCTAAGTCAAACACAAGGCCGATAATAAACCACAGGTTTTTAAACCGGCCCTCCTGAATGAGGATTCCGTCCAGGTAGTTAAAGACAACGGCAATCAGAAGGAAGGCAATGTAAATGGGCTCATGCCAGGCTCCTACTGTATAAAACACCATACTTCCCAGGAAGAGCAGAGTGTTCCGCCATTTTTCCGGCACCAGATAGTAGACAATCAGAAAAGCAGGCAGGAAGATAAAAATGAACTGCAGACTGCTGAATACCACGGTATGGTGTCCCTCCCTTCTTCAGTAATTTTGTGTGAATCAAACTGCAGGATAAACCTGCAAGGAAAAAATCAAGAAATGCCCGGCAGGCATTTCCTGATTTGCATGTGTGTTCGGTTATCAAGTTACATCCCGATAATAGTCTTCCACATTCTCGTCGGTATCTTTTTTTGCCGCCTTGTTGAGCAGATGGATAAGGACAAAATATCCAACACCCATGAGAATGAGAATAATGGCAATGGAGATGGCGAAAACGGTCTGTCCAATTCCGCCCGCTCCGGGGTTGGCCACGGAGACAATTCCCAGAATAATGGCGGCAATTCCAAGAACCAGCATGCCAATCCATGCTTTGTTCTTCGACAGTTTCCGGACAACTCCGGTTGTGGCAAGAAGTCCGAAGCCAAGCATAATCAGCATAACTGCCAGCAGGACAGTCAGAATGGTGGTAATTCCTCTGCTCATCCAGCAGAACATGGCACCAAACAGGATATCCATAATTCCGTCTGTCAGAAATAGTCCGGAAAAAATCAGATTTCGTCCATCTTCAGCAAACAGAACAATGTTTGCCAGGCCTACGATAAACAGCATAATGCCGACAATCCAGGAAACACTGTCCGGGATACAGAAGACCAGCACTCCGGTGGCAATCATCAGAACGCCGATAATGCCCAGGACGATTTTGACCTTCTTTACTGGTTTACTGTCCAATCGGATTCCTCCTCAAAACAAAATTCGAAATCATTGTATCGAATTCTTCGGCTCTGTCAAATCGTCACGTAACCGGTTTTGATAATAAATACGGATTCCCGTGCTGAGAGCGAGAGCCGCCGCCGCGCCTATGGAAATATAGCTGAACAGTTTTACCAGGAGCCCTGCTGCCATGAGAATAACCAGCACCAGAAGAGCGGCAAGGAACGCCAGGGAAATCTTATCCCACAGCTTGACCTTCTTCCGTTCCTCCCGAAAAATGACCTTCATCTCTCTTGTCGGAGAAAAGGTCTGGGAAAGTTCAGCTTTTTTGAACCATTTTACAGATTCGTGATAATTTTTGGGAACCAGGGTGCCGTCGCGGTACAGTCTTCCCAGACGCATCATAGAGGCAACATAGCCGTTTTCTGCACTTTGTTCATACAGATCCAGCGCCCTTTTCATATCTCTTGGGACTGCTTTTCCCTCTTCATAATCCAGTGCCAGACAATACTGACCCTTGGGATATCCATCCCGTGCCGCCGCATCAAAATAGCCGTGTGCCATATCCGGATTGGCCTGTACCTCAATACCGTCTTTTAAAAACTCTCCGAGATAGACCATGGCTTCATCGTTACCGAGATCCGCCGCAATCCGAAAATGTTCGAGGGCCGCCTCATAGTCCTGCTCCACGGTAATTCCGTGCAGATGCATTTTTCCAAGTTCACAGTGGGCATCCGGGTCTCCTGCCTTGGCGGCAGTTGTGTAGCACTTTACCGCGGCCAGATCGTTAATACCGGTTCCAAGCCCCAGCTGGAAGCAGCGTCCAAGGGCAAACCAGGACTTGGGAGATCCGTTCTGCGCCCCCGCCTGAAAATAGTCAAAGGCCTTATTGTTGTCCTTTTTGACCCCTTTTCCATTTAAATAAAGGTTTCCGAGAATAAATTGTGCTCTCGGATACCCCTCGTCTGCCGCCTCTTCAAAGAGCTGGACTGCCCGGGGAACATCCTGTTCCATTCCATAACCGGTCAGCGCCAGGGCGCCATAGCAGGTTTTGGCTTCCGGACTTCCGAGGTCCATGGCCTGTTTGTAGAGCTGAATGGCCTTGTCCGTTGAGCGCTCTACGCCCCACCCGGACTCATAGAGAATGCCAAGTCTGGTCATACAGTTGGTATCTCCCAGCTTGACACCTTTCTCATACCATTCCGCCGCTTTTTCGTAGGACTGTTCCACTCCGTGGCCGCAGTCGTAACACATGCCGATCTGGTAAATGGCGTTCGGCTCTCCGGCGTCTGCCGCTTTTCTGTAGTATTCCATGGCCTTGGAGACATCGCGGTCCACGCCCTCGCCATTGTCGTAGCAGACGCCAATGTAGAAGAGCGCCCGGGTAAATCCCAGCCTTGCCGACTTGGTAAAGCAGGAGAACGCGCGATTCAGGTCTTTTTTTACGCCCTTACCGCTGTGATACAGGGTTCCAAGGCAGAGCCACGCCTCGGCACTTCCATTCATTCCGGCGCGTTTATAGTACTCTGCGGCCTTTTCATAGGACTGGTCGATTCCCCAGCCGTTTTCATAAATATACCCGAGGATAAACTGCGCCTGGGCATATTCCCGTTCGGCGGAAGTTTTATAGTACTCAATCGCCCGCTGCTGGTCCGGCTCAACGTTCGTTCCCAGGGCATAGATGTCTCCGAGGAAGAACGGAGCTGTAGGATCTCCGAGTTCATCGGCGTGTTCATACAGTTCCAGGGCCTTATTGAAGTCCTGATCCGTACCAATTCCGCTCTCGAGGCAGGCCCCTTTTGCCGTGATTGACGGCGGATAGTCCTCATCTGCTCCGTCGCAGAACAGCTCGTAAGCCTTTTTCGGGTCTTCTTCGACCCCGCGGCCATAGAGCAGACAGAGCCCCTGCCAGTATTCGGCCTCGGCGCTGTCCCCTGCCTCTGAAAAGTACTCATAAGCCTTGTCCCAGTCCTGTTTCACTCCGTTAATACCGTACAGGCAGTTGATGCCCATCTGAATACGGGCCTCACTGCTGCCGTCTTCCGCGGCCTGGGTCCAGGCGGCGAGCTGCTGAGTCTCAGCCTCCTTACGCTGCTTTATAATCTGAACGAGTTCTGGTTTTACAAATGCCACCTCATACTTCTGGGGCATTTCCGAATTATTTGTAGAATTTGCCATAATTTGTAACCCCTCGTAACTGATTTAGTAGAGTAGTGAACATTTTATCACAAAACGGGTTGGTGTGGAAATCGTGTCCACGGGTATGCTATACTTTTTATATTTAGAAATACAATTTGCAGGGGGTATTTTTTCCATGAAAAAAGCCGACAGCAACGCGCAGGTCATTCCCATGGTGAATCGCCTGGATGAACGGCTCATCCGTGCTACGCTCACCGATATTGAATGGGAGCGCATCATCTGCCACATGACCATTGACATAGAGACCGGCGAGAACTTCGACCCGACCCGGCCGCTGGACTTCTACCTGGTCGCCGCGTTCTACAAGGCCAATGCCAAACTGAAGGTCGACAAAGTCGAGGGCAGCACTTACTATCTCTCCGTCAACGTCACCAATCCGGGCTACTGCCTTTGCATTCCAACCGGCACCTATGCTCTGCTGATCTGCCAGGGCAACGACGTTCTGTGCAATCCGGAAATTGGTGAAGAACTGGCACCCAATCTTTTCGACAAGTCCCGGACTTTCCTACACAACAACAAGACCCAGGGCTACTGCGTCAACTTCTCCTGTTCCGACTCGGAAGAAGAGCTGACCCCTGTCATTACCATTATGGATATGAAGAAGAGCGGCCTTCGCATTTACAATCCGGATGATCGTCCGGAGACTAAGCCAACCTTCAGCAAGAAGTTCATGAAATACTACAACCGGTTCCGGCGCTGGGGTATCAAGGTCATCTACGCCTTTTTCTACCATTGGCACCGCCTGGTTCACCGCAAGCGTACCATGAAGACTATCATGTTCATGAGTGAGCAAAGCGAGGAACTCAGTTCCAATATCATGAGCGTTTACGACCGTATGGTCGAGCGCGGCATGGTGGGAGACCAGTACAGGGTCCTGTTCTCAGCGAGGGCCACGGTGGCAAACCCGCATTACGGAGTCCCGTCCTGGCTGAAAATGCTCAACAAGATTGCCCAGGCACAGATGATTTTCCTGGATGACCACGCTCCGGTCTTTGACTGGCTGTTCTTAAAAGATACCACCACTCTCATTCAGCTCTGGCACGCCGGTGCAGGGTTCAAGTCCTCCGGTTACAGCCGCTGGGGTCACAATGGATGCCCTGCTCCGTACGGCTGTCACAGACAGTATAAGTACGGCATTGCCGGTAGCCGGTATATCGCCCACTTTTTCTCGGAGGTCTTCGGTATTAACACCGAGCAGATTCTCCCGACCGGCATGCCCCGTATGGATGAATACAACGATCCGGAACATCGGAAAGAGAAAGAAAAGGAAATTCGTCAGCAGTATCCGCTCATCAACGGCAAGAAAGTTATCCTGTTTGCCCCGACCTACCGCGGCACCAACCATTTCGATGCCCACTATCCGTACCAGCTCATTGACTTTGACCGTCTCTACAAGTTCTGCGGAGACGAGTATGTGGTCATGTTTAAAATGCACCCGTGGGTTGCTGCCCCGGTTCCTATTCCAGAACAGTACCTCGATAAGTTTGTTGACGTAGGCCGCTATCCGAATATCAATGACCTGTTCTACGTCGTCGACCTTCTCATTACCGACTACTCATCCAACATCTTTGAGTTCTCTCTCATGAGAAAGCCTATGCTGTTCTTCGCATTTGATGAAATTCAGTACTCATTCTCCCGCGGCTTCCACCGTCCCTATGAGGAGTCCGCACCTGGCAAAGTCTGCCACACCTTTGCGGAAGTCATGGACGCCCTGGAAAACCAGGACTTCGAGTATGAAAAAGTTGAGCGCTATGTCAAAATGCAGTTTGACCATATCGACAGCCACGCCTGTGACCGAGTCATTGACTGGATTCTCCTCGGCAATATTCCGGAGGACATCCAGGAAAAGCTCGATGAAATTGCCAGTGACAACGCCTTGCTTCGCGTTATGGACTTCTCCTCTGTCCCGGCGCTTCACACTATTACACCGGGTGTAAGGACAGACATTCCCAAGCCCATCGCAGAGGACGAAGAAGATCAGAAATCCGACTCAGACGCAGACTGGACCCGCTCCAGCACCTCCGCCCGAGTTTCCCGTCAGTAAAGGAGTACCAACATGAATATCGCAATGATTTTCGCCGGAGGTTCCGGAGTTCGCATGGGCGCCGGCATCCCGAAGCAGTTTCTGGAGGTCAATGGAATTCCCATTCTGGTCCATACCGTCCGCCAGTTCCAGCTCCACAACGACATTGATAAAATCTACATTTCCACACTGAAGGACTACATCCCCTATGTAGAAGGTCTCTGCGCCGAGTATCATCTCACCAAAGTAGCCGCGGTTATTCCCGGCGGTGAAACTGCACAGGATTCCATCTACCACTGCCTTATGAAAGGCATTGAGGAGAACCCCGGCGACAGTATTGTTCTGCTGACCGACGGTGTCCGTCCGTTCATCGACTACGACGTAATTACTGCCAACATTGAAGGCGTAAAGAAAAATGGCAACGCCATCACCTGCACTCCCTGCTATGAGACCATTCTTCTCTCCAAAGACGGGGAATCGGTAGGATCCGTTCCTTACCGCCGTGAGACGTTCTCGGCTCAGGCTCCTCAGAGTTTCTATCTGCAGGACATCATCGACGCCCACAATGAAATTCGAAAACGCCCCAACAAGTACGAAGACATGGTTGACGCGTGTACCATCCTCACCACTCTCGGCAAGCCGGTTCATATGATCGAGGGCAACCGCGGCAACATCAAAGTTACAACCCCGTCTGACGTTTTCACCTTCCGTGCTCTTCTGGAATACCGTGAGAATGAGCAGGTATTCGGCTTCGGTCTTACTAACGGAAGCCGGTACCTCATTAACAAGGCAAAGCACACTAAAGAAGACGAGGCGGACTCATGAGCAGTATTTTAGAAGAAGATCTTCAGATTGCCGCAGACCAGGTGCCGGCAGAGCTGAAGGGAAAGAAAATCTTTGTCACCGGAGCAACCGGTCTAATCGGCTCACAGATCTGTAAATCGCTCCTGCTGTGCAACAAGAAACACGACGCAGACATTACCGTCATCGCCATGATTCGAAACATGGACAAAGCCCAGACCGTGTTTGCCCATTTTCTGGAAGATTCTCATCTCGTCTTCTGTGAGGGCGACATTACCTCTCCGGTCTCCTACGATGGAGAGGTCGACTATATTATTCACGGTGCCAGCCCGACGGCGTCCAAATACTTTGTAGAGCATCCGGTAGAGACTATTCAGGTTGCTCTTCAGGGAAGCAATTCTGTCCTGGAATTTGCCCGGGACAAAAACGTGCAGGGCATGGTGTACCTGTCCTCGCTGGAGGTCTACGGTGTTCCCGACGGCAGCAAAGAGACTATCAGTGAAAAGGACTACGGCTATCTGGACCCCATGAGTGTCCGTTCCAGTTACTCCGAGGGCAAGCGGATTGTTGAGACCCTCTGCGTCTCCTACGCCTCTGAATACAATGTACCGGTCAAAGTCGTTCGTCTGTCCCAGACTTTCGGTGCCGGTGTCCAGTACAACGACGGCCGTGTCTTTGCTGAATTCGCACGCTGCTTAATTGAGAAAAAAGATATCGTGCTGCATACCGAGGGAAAGACGGTACGCACATACTGTTATACCCGAGACGCAGTCTCTGCCATTCTTACCGTTCTGACGAAGGGAGCCCCTGGTGAGGCCTATAACGTCACTAACCGTGACACCGCGTGCTCCATCCGGGAAATGGCCGAGCTGGTCGCCTCTCTGGAACCGGAGTCCGGCGTCAAAGTCCGTGTGGAAATTCCGGAAGACCTCGCCTCGTTCGGCTACAATCCGACCATGATCATCCGGCTGGACCCGTCCAAACTGGAAGCGCTCGGCTGGAAACCGACCGTCGGCATTGAGGAAATGTTCCGCCGGCTGATTGCCAGTATGAGAGAAAGGGGTTGACGGTTTGGCCTCGACCAAGAGAGATCCCCGGTGGGACAACATCAAATTCTTTTTGATTTTTCTCGTCATCATCGGCCATTTCACCGAAGTATTCTGCGACCAGTTTGCGTTTGCACGGAGTACCTTCTTCTTCATCTACTCATTCCACATGCCGGCCTTCATCTTCATTTCCGGCCTGTTTGCCAAACACACCGTCGACTCAGACCACTACAACTGGAAAAAGCTTCTCCCGTTCCTCCTGGTCTGTTTCTTCTTAAATTTTTACCGGGCGATCAGCCTCTGGATTTTTAACCCGGACCACCACTTCCATTTTGACGATCAGAACAATATCAGCTGGTTTTTGATGGCGCTGTTCGCATACTACACAATTGCGTGGATTCTGCGGAAATTCAACCACAAATATGTCATGCTGTTCTCCATTCTGATTGCGCTGGTGGCAGGATATGACACCCATATTGGCGACACGTTCGCCATCAGTCGAATTATTGTCTTCTTCCCGTTCTTCTACTTCGGCTACCTGCTGGATCGGAGCAGACTGGAAGAATTCCTCGACCAAAAGAAATTCAAAATTTTCTCCGGCAGTTTCCTGCTGGTTTACTACATTGTCTGCCTGACTCTGTCACGCTATGTCTATGCATTCCGACCGCTCGCAACCGGACGTAACAGCTACGACGACGCTCCGTTTGGAATGCAGCCGTACACCTGGCTGTTCCGCGTCATCTACTATGCGGGCTCCATGCTGCTTATCCTCTGCTTCTGCAGCATCATTCCCAAAGGAAATATCCGCTATATTTCCACCTGGGGGCAGAGAACGCTGGCAGTCTACTTCTGGCATCTTCCGTTCATTACCTTTATGACGAAGATTCCATGGATTCACAATTTTGCGGGAACTCATCTCTGGTTTGAGATTCTGTTCGGACTGTTCTACTCAGCAGTCCTTCTGGTAGTCTTCTCTCAGAAGTGCTTTACTGTCCCGCTGAATTATATGATGAAGCCCGATTTATTTGACAAGAAAAGGAAGGAATAAGCATGGCGAAAAAGAAAAAAGGAAAAGGATTCTGGGGCGAATTTAAAGAATTCATTATGCGCGGCAATGTGCTCGATATGGCTGTCGGCATTATCATCGGCGGTGCGTTCACTGCAATTGTTAACTCGCTTGTCGATGACATTATCAATCCGCTCATCGCCCTCATCGGTGGAGACGCAGTTAAGAACATTGACCAGCTTTCCGTTACCATGGCGCACGGCGTAGAGCTCCACTACGGCAACTTCATTGGTGCCATTATCAATTTCCTGCTTGTTGCTCTGGTTCTGTTTGCCATTATCAAGGCCATCAACACAGCCCGGGAGAAAATGGAAAAAGTCACAGGTAAAGAGGACAAGGCGGAAGAAGAAGCTCCGGCTCCCGCTCCGACTGAGGCTGAACTGCTCACAGAAATCCGTGACCTTTTGAAAGCAGACTCCGGAAAAGCTGACGCGGTTGCTGCGGCGATTGAGAAAGCTTCCAGTGCGGAGAGTACAGCTGCTCCGACGAAGTAACACAGAACAAGTTGTTTAGAAATCAAGATGAAAAAGCCGGCTGAAGCAAAAGCTTCAGCCGGCCTTTTCTTATGTAGGAATTCAGTTAAAAGAATGTATTGGCTTAAAAATATCACAGCTAGGCGTTACGCCGCTTTTTTCTTAGTCTTCTTATACGTGTTTGGCTTTCCGGTGTAATACAGCATTCTCTGCTTCATATTCACCTTGTCTAGAGCAAGCGCCACAATAATAAATACTGCAGTACTGGCAACGCCCTGAAGCGCCGTTGCTACAGTAGCCGAGGCGGCAGATGCCAAAGCGGTCTTGGAGCCCGTGGAAGCAGACTGTCCGAAGATAATCCAGTTGGCAAAGAAGTAGCCAACAGTATCAATGACCAGGGCCAGGATGTTGGTCAGACCGGACTTCAGATTCAAGATCTTGGGCTCATCCCTGCAGATGAGCACAAACGGCAGAGCCACCAGCGGTTTAATAATCAGCGTAGCCGGAGCGTAAATAGCGTAGCCGCCGACCAGGTCAGCAATGGTAGCACCAATAGAGCCAGCTACCAGAGCATACCAGCCGCCGCCCATGCAGGCGTACAGATAGATGAATGCGTCTCCAACATGGGCGTATCCAATTCCGGTTGGAACTTTTACAAACATGGTAAAGACGAAGATAATCGCAGTAAAGAGACCGGCCTGTGCAATCTTTACAGTGACAGGATTGACGTTGGCCTTATTTTTTCTCCCACTCATGAAATGAACCTCTTTTCGTCGTGGATTGTTTTTTTCATGCTGAAAGTATATACTCATGTTGTATTCAAATAAATGGTCAAAATCTTTGATTTTTTAGTGGACAGTTTGAGACGCAGGCCGGACCAGACCGGAGTCAAACGTCCAGTCAGGAAACCGTCATGAAAAAATACTTAGAACTCTACAACTACTTTAAAAAGCAGATCCTCTCCGGACAGATGAAGTACGGAGACCGACTCTCCTCCATCCGAAAAACTGCTGATCTGTTTTCTGTCAGCACAACAACGGTAGAGAACGCCTTCTTCGCTCTACAGGCGGAAGGGTACATCCTGCCGTCTCCCAAACGTGGATTTTTTGTGTCATATGTGGAAAAAGAGACTCCGGAAGCAGGTCCGGCGGATGAACCGAAGCGTGAATCGCCCGTCATCAAGTACGACCTGAGAAGCGGAGATGCCGACCCCGACAGTTTCGACGTCAAACTGTGGCACCGCTATATTAACAGCGCCCTGCGGCAGGAAGAACGACTTCGCTCTTATTCCGAGGAACAGGGTGAGCTCGACCTCCGTGAGGCCATTGCCGACTATATTCAGGAAAAACGAAACGTCATTGCATCCCCTGACCGCATTGTCGTCGGCGCCGGTGTCCAGTCTCTAATGAATATTCTCTGTATGATTCTGGACCGAAAAGGCACCGTCTCCTTCCCAGACCAGAGCTTCCAACAGGCCATCCGCACGTTTACCAGCCATGGATTCAAGAGTCACACCAAAGACAAGGACGCAGACGTCATCTATGTCTCCCCGTCCCACATGACTCGCTACGGCAAGGTTATGCCTATCTCCCGACGGCTGGAGCTGGTGCACTACAGCGAAGAAAACGGAAGTCTGATTATTGAAGATGACTTCGACAACGACTTTCTCTACGCCACAAGGCCAACTCCCTCGCTCTACACGCTGGCATCCAAGGACAATATTGTCTACGTCAGTTCCTTTGCCAATGTTCTGACCCCAGGCATTCGAATTTCGTTCATGGTGCTTCCCGAGGCGCTGGCACAGAAGTTTCAGGAGCACAAAGACTGGTTTGCGCAGACCGCCAGTAAGACGGAGCAGATTGCACTGTGCGGCTACCTGCGGGACGGCCACATTGCAGCACAAATCCGAAAAATCCGGCGCCACTACACCATGAAAGTCCGGAAATTTTACGACGCGCTCCTGAAGACGCTGCACCCCGGGACCTGTCAGATTGGTGAAAACGGCCTGCAGATTTTCCTCCGCGTCCACTTCACCGGCGATCTGTCGGTCTTTGCTGTTCACGGACTGGCCGTCTATGTAGACCTCTATGAGGACGGGGTCCTTGAATTAACACTCATTCCCTCCGCCATACGGGAAGAAGAGATACCTGACGCGGTCGCAGCACTGGCTGAGGCGCTGAAACCGGCGGAGCCGCAAAGTTAAGGAGCAGACACAAAAGCGGTCCGGGGCAGTCAAAACGGACTGTCCCGGGCCGCTCTTTTCTATTTCCACTGTTTCTTACTTCATCTGCTGTACCAGCTGGGAAAGGAACTGTTCAGAGACGCCCTTATCCAGAGCGTCGACAGTAAAGGCATACTTGCCATCAGTCCACCAGGCACTGTAGACTTTTCCGTCTTTCCGGTTCATGGTAACTTTTTTACCCTTTATGGTTTTTACCGTTTTGTCTTTATAGACATTATAGTCTCCCGTCAGGTCTTTGCCCCCTTTGCCTTTTCTAAGAAGAATCTGATCTCCGGCCCTGTTCTCATAGAAGACCTGGATGAGATCATTCTGAATGGCCTGGATGCTCCGCTTCGGATATCCTTTGATGGTTTTGGGAACTGTAAACGAAAATCCAGCAATTTTTTCCGCATCGTTCATGCTCTTGCAGTCTACAAATGGGTTAGCAAGCTTGGTTCCCTTAACCGCGTCCTGTTTTGCATACTCCTCCGCCTGTTTTTCCTGTTCCGGAGTCAGAATAACCGGGCCGGGTTCCAGAATCCAGGTGTAGGGAACCGGCAGAGACCAGCCTCCCAGGCTGAATACCATCGCTATAATCAGGACCACTGCACCCAGTGCGCCAAATATTTTTCTCTTCATGATGATTTCCCTCTTCTATTTCATAGAGCGGACCAGTTCTGTCAGTTCCGCTTCAGTCAGCGGCTTCTTAGAGCGAACTGAGTACGAATACGTCCCGTCGTTCCAAACCGCCAGCTGATACTTTCCGTCATTGCCTTTCAAGGTGACAGAATACCCGTTAATGTTCTTCACTTTTGTTGTGTCATAAGATGTGTAGTCACCGGACGGATCTCTTGTGTCGGAAAGCTTCGCCATACGGGTCTCAACTTCGCTGTTTCCATTCGTCTCGGTGACGCTGCCCATTCCGTCGCCATAGTCGGTATACAGGAACTGTGACGCCGAGAACGGAGTTACTGCCGGCATTTTCAGTCGATGACCCATGCGCTGTTCAAGAGCAGACCGGGAGTTCACACTCTGCGGCCCGACAGACTGCACCGATTCATCATGAGCCGGAGTTCCCATCAGCCTCGGGCCCGACTCCGCCTCTCTCTCTTTTCCGCCAGGCGATCCACTTGCTGGTTTTCCGCCGGAGCTCCCGCGCCCCGACCGATCTGAGCCGCGTGACTGGCTGCCAGATCCTGCTGTTTGATTTCCGCCGGCAGTGCCGTTCGATGACCAGCCCTCTGATCCTGCCTTACCAGCCTGTGATGATTTCCCTACACTTCCACCGCTCTGCGTGGTGCTCTCAGTGACGCCGTAAGTTGTCGGTCCCTCAACAGCAGGTCCGTTGTTCAGGCGCGGCAGCAAAATAGCTGCGGTCATCACAATGACAAAGGAAGCGGCCAGAGCCAGAGATTTTTCCCACGACCACTGTCGATGTTTCGGTGCATTCCGTTTCTTCTCGATATGTCCCAGAGCTTCATCGCGCATACTGTCGGTCAGGACGACGTGATTCATGATTTCCGTATATTTATTCAAAATCATACGCCTCCTTCAGAACCGACTTCAACTGCATGCGGGCACGCCGGAGCTCCGTGCGTACCGTTGAGCTGCGGCGGTGGAGGATCTCCGCAATCTCATCGGTGGAATAGCCCTCGTAGTAGTAGAGATGGATGACTTCACGGTACTTTACCGGCAGGTCTTTGACTGCATCCCATACGAATGACAGGTCTTCGCGGTGTTCGGCCGCAAGGTTGTCCTCAAGCTCATCCGTCTCCCGATACTTGTTGTACCGGATTCTGTCCTTGCTCAGGTTTCCGGCAACCCGCATGATCCAGGCCTTCTCATGCTTCTCGTTTTCAAACTTCGGTGCTTTTTCCAGGTGCCGAAGAATCGTGTCTTCGAGAATCTCCTCTGCGTCAGCCTCATTGTGAACATACGAGTAGGCCAGCCGGTAGATGGACTCCCCATAGGTGTTCATGAGCCGCTCCGCTGTCTTATCGTCTGACTGCTCAAACGGACGGCGGATCAGCGCGGCAAAAAAGCGCCAGAGTCTATGCCGGGGACGCGGCAAAACAGCTTCCATAAGTCTACCCCTCCAACTCTGTCTAATGGATACACGAATAATCGGTATGATATGTTTCATCTTACAGGGAAAAAAAGCGCCGGTCAATCTGACCGGCGCCCTTGGGGTGTAAAAACTGTATGTGTAACAGATATAGTCGATTAGTCGTAGTCCACAACGTTGGCCCACTTCAGGAGAAGATCTCTCTCCTCCGGGTTGCCCTTAACGGACTGGGAAGCGGCGACAATGGGAATCCACTGCTGAACGTACTGTTTCTCAATACCGCTCTTCTGGCAGAACAGCTCCATGTACTGGTCGGCACGTTTCTGGTCACCGGAGAGGCGGAATCCAGTCAGTGCAAACAAAAGATACGTTCTGGCAGCATCTGCAGAGCGGTTGCCCTGTGTAGCATGAGACCAGTCAATAATGTACTTGGCACCGTTAGGGGTGACAATAACATTGGACGGGTTAAAGTCGCCATGGCACAGGAAGTCGTGCTTCGGCAGAGCGTCAAGACGGGTATGGAGTTCATACCGGGTGGTGAGGTCGAGGTCTGTCTGGCTGATCTTCGCCTGCATCTTGTCCTTCAGCTTGCGAAGACCTGGGGCCTTCTTGGAGAGGACCTTGATCTGCAGATCAACAAACTCGTCCATGTAGGAATCCATGTTCGCCGGGTCTTCCCTCATAATGTCGGTCAAGGTCTTACCCTCAATGTACTCGGTGACAATAGCCCAGTTTCCATTGACCTTGCACACCTCGAGCACCTTCGGGACCGGAAGGTCGGTCTCCTCAACGCAGGCCTGGTTGTAGGCCTCATTGAGAACGTCCTTTTTGGCGAAGTCCGCATCGAAAACTTTAATTCTCTTATTGTCGTCCAGATAGATCGTTTTCTTCTCGCGTTTGGCGAGAACTTTCATTTTGCTGGTATCGTAATCCATAGTTAATTCTCCCCTCTGAATTAAACCCGGTCTGCCCTGGTGTTCTTACCATAGTATGCGTTGAGATAGAGTTGCTTAATCTCGCTGACCAGCGGATAGCGCGGGTTGGCACCGGTGCACTGATCGTCGAAAGCCTTGAGACTCATCTCATCAAGAGTTGCCATGAACTCGTCCTCATCGACATAGTCTTTAATGCCGTCTTTAATGCCGATTGCTTTCTTGAGCTCGTCAATCTTGGCAACCAGAGCATCCAGAAGCTCTTCATCGTTTCTGCCCTTGCAGCCGAGAGCCTTGGCAGCTTCTGCATACTTGTGCAGAGTGTTCGGATATTTGTACTGGGAGAAGGTTCCCATCTTAGTCGGAACTTCTGCAGCGTTAAAGTAGAGTACCTGATCCATCATCAGAGCGTTTGCAATACCATGTGGTACATGGTGGAAAGCACCGAGCTTATGAGCGCAGGAGTGCATAACACCGAGGAAGGCGTTGCCGAATGCCATACCGGCCATTGTCGCGGCATTAGCCATGGCCTCTCTTGCCTCCGGATCGTTCGGTCCGTCGTTGTAGGCACGGGGAAGATATTGGAAGATCTGTTTGAGCGATTCAATGGCGAGACCATCCGTGTAAGGAGTTGCCATAATGGAAGCAAGGGCCTCCAGGCAGTGAGAAACAGCATCAATACCGGAAGACGAAGTCAGGCCCTTCGGAGCATTCATCATCATGTCGGAATCGACAATAGCCATGTTCGGCAGGAGCTCATAGTCAGCAAGCGGATACTTAACACCGTCGTGCTCATCCGTAATAACGGCGAACGGAGTAACCTCAGAACCGGTACCGGCGGAAGTCGGAACAGCAATGAAGTAGGCTTTTTCGCCCATCTTCGGGAAGGTGTAAACTCTCTTGCGGATATCCATGAAGCGCTGTGCCATGTCATGGAAGTCTGCTTCCGGATGCTCATAGAGTACCCACATAATCTTTGCCGCGTCCATTGCGGAACCGCCACCGACAGCGATGATGACGTCCGGCTCAAAAGCTTTCATGAGCTCTGCGCCCTGGACCGCATTTTTGAGTTTCGGATCGGGCTCAACGTTGGAGAATGTGGTGAATTTAATGCCCTGTTTTTCGAGGCACTTCTCAATGTTGCTGGTGTAGCCATTGGCATACAGGAAACGGTCAGTAACAATAAAGGCTTTCTTCTTGCCCATGACTGTGCCGAGCTCGTTCAGCGCAACCGGCAGGCAGCCTTTCTTAATATACACTTTCTGTGGTACACGGAACCAAAGCATATTCTCTCTCCTCTCGGCTACTGTTTTAATGTTCAGGAGATGTTTCACTCCCACGTTTTCAGAGACGGAGTTTCCGCCCCAGCTTCCGCAGCCAAGAGTCAGGGAAGGTGCGAGGTCGAAGTTGTAAATGTCACCGATACCGCCCTGAGAGGAAGGTGTATTGACGAGGATTCGGCAGGTCTTCATGCGGGACTGGAACTCCTCCAGGATCTCGCTGTGATGGACAACATCCAGATAGATGGAAGAGGTATGGCCGTAACCGCCATCACGGACCAGAGCTTCAGCCTTGCTGAAAGCATCCTGAATGTCTTTTGCTTTGTACATGGCAAGGACTGGGGAGAGTTTCTCATGGGCAAACTCTTCCGAAATATCTACGCTCTCAACCTCACCGATAAGAATCTTCGTGGTCTCCGGTACATCTACACCGGCAAGAGCGGCAATGGTATGGGCCTTCTGTCCGACGATCTTTGCGTTGACCGAGCCGTTGATGATGATGGTCTTGCGGACCTTTTCTTTCTCCTCTTCATTGAGGAAGTAGCACCCGCGCTTTACGAACTCTTTCTTGACATCGTCATAAATGTCTTCCAGAACGATAGTGGACTGCTCCGAAGCGCAGATCATACCGTTATCAAAGGTCTTGGAGTGAATAATCGAGTTCACCGCGACCTGAATGTCCGCAGATTTGTCGATGATGGCCGGAGTGTTTCCAGGTCCTACACCGAGAGCCGGTTTACCACTGGAGTACGCAGCATGTACCATTCCAGGACCACCGGTAGCAAGGATAATGTCCGCTTCGCTCATCAGAAGCTGAGTCATATCAAGACTCGGGACGTCAATCCAGGCGATGATGTTTTCCGGAGCGCCGGCAGCAACAGCAGCATCGAGAACGATCTTGGCAGCGGCGATAGTGCTTTTCTTCGCACGCGGATGCGGGCTGATGACAATACCGTTGCGGGTCTTCAGAGCAACAAGTGTCTTGAAGATTGCGGTAGAGGTCGGGTTCGTGGTCGGGATTACCGCGGCAATAACACCGAGAGGCTCTGCGATACGTTTGGTTCCGAACGCTTCATCCTCTTCAATGACCCCGCAGGTCTTGGTGTTCTTATATTTATTGTAAATATACTCTGCTGCATAGTTGTTCTTGATGACCTTGTCTTCCATGACACCCATGCCCGTCTCATCGACAGCCATCTGGGCCAGCGGAATTCTCGCATCGTTAGCGGCGAGTGCAGCAGCCTTAAAGATCTTGTCCACCTGCTTCTGTGTATAAGTGGAAAATTTCTGCTGCGCAGCCTTGACTTCTTTTAAGCGCACTTCCAGTTTATCGACACTGTCGATAAGATTCATGTCCGGTTTCGGTTCGCTCATGCTACTACCTCCATAAAACTTTTAACCCCTCAAGAGATCTCCTTCTCTCAAGTTCGTTAAAAGTTTAACAGCTGTGGCAGAGAATATCAAGCACTATTTTCAAGATATTGTCATTTTTTTAACATTAGATTGTTGCAGAAGGACTCCAGGCAAAAGAAAAGACGTGCCGTTTTCAAACAGCACGTCCTGTAAGTCAATTGTAAATCGCAGGGAGAGGCATTACCCCTTAAATTCCGGCTCGCCCTCTTCCGGAGCAAAGCCTTCCGGAACATCCTCCTTGCTGGCACTCGGGTCAACCTGCTTTTCCACCGACAGGGTCTTACGCCCGGGATCTTCTTTCTGCGTTCCCGCAGCCTGCTCCCGGAGTCTGGCCTTTTCCTCCTGCTCATGGATGGTCTTCTGCTTCTCAATGAGGAAGCGGACCGCTGCCTTGTTGAGAACGAAGTTGTCGCCAAACGGGTTGATGATAATACCGTAAACATTGTCGGCGTCCAGCAGCGTCTGCATAAATCCGTTAATTCCGGTCGTCATGACATAGTCGCTGCGCTTGCTGAGCATTTCCCGGCTCGTAAACATCGGCATGAGAATGTTTCCCTGATTATCCGCGATGCACTGGACTTCCACACCGCCGCTGCGCTTCTCCCGCTCCAGATTCTGACTGGGCTGGCGGACGGAGATGAGGACATTGGCATCCTGATCCATCAGTTTGACAATCTCGTCGAAGACAATATCCGGTTTTTCCCGGACATGACTGTCATGGTGATAGAACTCCTGGGTGCTCTCTTCCAGAGGTTTCATAGCTGCAATTTCCGGGTCAGGATTATAGAACACAGTCTCCTGCCAGCCATTCTCCGGAACACCGGAATGGGTGTAGTAGAACTGGTGAAAATCGACAACGATCTTTCCCAGTCGGTCATCCAGACGGCGGTAAGTCTCTTTTTCCAGATTCTCCGGAATACCGTAATAGGCCTCTGCAATACTTCCTGCCATAGCGGCGATGGTATCGCTGTCGCCGCCTATGGAAACTGCCTTCCGGATAGTGTCCAGGAAGCCGTTTCCTTCAAAGAAAGCCGTCAGTGCTTCCGGAACAGTGACCTGACAGGTCACGCTGTACGGCGCATTTTTCCGGTAGTCTTTCAGGGACGGCGTCAGATCATAGCCAAAGTCCCGCATAATGTAATTTCGAATGTCCTGCTTTTCACAGCGGGCTCGTGCCAGAAAAATAGCCGCTGCAATGGCCTGGGCCCCTTTAATGCCCTCCGGATGATTATGGGTAACTTCTGCTGTCAACTTTGCAGCATGAAGGGTGTCATCCAGAGTACGATACAGCCAGCCGGCCGCGGAAACACGCATAGCACTTCCGTTACCGTAGCTCTGATACGGTCCAGCTCCGTTGGACAGAATCCAGGCCTGGAACCGGTCTCCGTATCCTCTCGCAGGATACGCACGTCCCAGTGCGTGCATATTCATGGTCAGTGAATGTTTGACCGATTCATCGTCACTGCCATAGGACTCCATGAGTCCCTGCGCCACAGCGCATGTCATCACCGTGTCATCCGTAAAAGTAGAGCGGTCCGTAAACAGTGGAAAGTCAGTCTTGTGAATGTTGTTCTCCGGTCTCTCATATGGAGAACCGATGATGTCTCCTAAAATGGCACCCAACATGGGCAGTCCCTCCCCTATGCAAACTAATCTATCTCTTATAGTTTAGCATATTCTCGAACAATGTCATCTTTGGGAACTCCGCTTTTAATCTCCAGCTCCACTTTTTTCGCCGGGCTGATCAGGGTCCTGGCGCGCTCGTACAGCGGAGCGAGGAAATGTTCCTCCCCGTATCCACGGCGGGAGAGTCCGTTGCGGGACAGATCCAGTACAGCGAGCAGAAGTTTCCGGACTTCATCGCGGTCCGCAAATTCCGGGACTCCCGAAGAATTGATGATTCTTCGGAGCTCGGTTGCGTTGTAGCCGTGTTCGTAGAGAGAAGAGTCATTATCCAGAAGACCTTTCAGTTCTGGAAGGCTCTCCATCAGACCGGCAAAGTACGCGGCAACTGTCATAATGTCACTGACCGGCTGCTCACAGCAGCTGCGGAATTCGATGGTTCCGCGGTAGGTCAGATCCTCAAATTTATAAGACCGGTGGTAGGCTATGTCTTCGGGACGCGGCTCAAAGTCAATCGCCTCGTAGGCTTCGCCGTTCCAGTACTCCCCGTGAATAACGTCGGACTGAAAATAATCAGACAGGATTGTCGGGGCAAAGTTGATGTATTTGCCATCCCGCTCCAGGCAGTACATGCTCTCGGTCTTAATATAATCTACAATTTCGTCCAGGGAGTGCAGCTCTGTCTCATACATGTCGAGATTGTGAGGGTTGTACCCCTGCATACTGTCCCGCCAGAAATGGTCCCGGCTGCAGTAGCAGTGGTTCTCCTCATCGACAAAATAGGAGTTGGAGAACAGAATGGAGTTAAACGGTTCCAGTTTGGCAAACGTGTTAAGTGCCAGGAGAACGTTCTTCTCATCCACATCCAGCTGAACCTGAGAGGCACAGGAGAACATACCGAAGTTGGGATACCGGTGACATTTCTTCTCCGGATACTTTTTGTACGAGGACAGATGATGGAACAGCATCCGGTAACGTCCATTAGCAACCGGAACATTATCATTCACCAGATAGTTGGGATTAATGCCAAGCCCGGTCAGGGTGTGCTCCCGCGGTACAAGGAACTCCTCAATAAAATGGAAGTAGTCCTGGAACCGCTTGTAAATGGTATTCATATCAGACTCAACGCCAAACGACAGCTCCAGTGTGTTGAAGCTGCAGTCATAAGACAGGTCATCTCCGTTTTCTGTCTTTTGTGTGTTGAAAATTCGGCCGTTGTCGTCTGTGCCATATTTGTCAAACCCGAATTTTTCTATGAACGCCCGCGTCAGATCCTGCATAACCTCGAGATCAACCGGCCGGTTTCCAAAATGGACCACCGGGAATTCAAATTCCACCCCGACAAAGTCTTTGCGTTTTCTATGGATGGGCCGAATATAGCGTTCCCGTATAATTTCGTCTATATCTATCATGTGGAATACCTTCACCTTATTTCCTATAATTCCTACTAAAGTAGTATAAAATATACTATAATACACATATTATAACGGAATTTTCGCAAAATAAAAGAGCTGTACGGTTTTTTCCGCACAGCTCGTAAGTTTTGTTGGATTTTTCAGTTGGCAATCCGCTGATGAACGTTAAATCCGCCCGGAGTGACCGTCTTAAACGTATACCCCTGGGACTTGGCCCACTTAATGACACGGTCCATGGCATCTACCGTGTACGATTTGACGTCATGGCAGAGAACAATGACATGCTTCTGTTTTCCGGTCGTCTTGACAATGTAATTGTAAACCCCGCTGGCGGTCTTGACTTCACCGGCGTCACCGGCCATGGCATTCCAGTCTACGTAAGTCAGGCCGCGGGACTTGGTATCCTTTGCCAGCTTTGTCATAATACCCTTGCCGTAGTGACGGCTGACCGTGTTCGAGCTTCCGCCCGGGAACCGCATGAGCTGCGCATGACTACCGGTCTGCTTGAAGATAATGTCATCCATCTTGTCGTAGTCGTTCCAGAACGCCTTCTGACTCGAATAGATAATCTTGTAGTCGTGAGTGTAGGAGTGAACGCCTACGGCGTGCCCTGCCTTTGCCTCTTTGGCGATGCAGTTCTGGTATTTCGGATAACCGTTTGTAACAAAGAAGGTTGCCTTGACATGATTCTGGTCGAGAATTTTCAAGAGCCTGTCCGTATACGGTCCGGGACCGTCATCAAAGGTCAGATACATGACCTTTTCATTCTTGTTATAATTGCCGCCGGTAGTTGTCTGACCGACAGTCATGCCCGCTCCAACCCGGTGGACCTGCATGGCATAGCCGGTAACGGGAAACAGGAGACATGCCAGCGACAGCATAACCGCGAGAAATCGTCTGGTTGCGGATTTCATAAAGGATATCCTCCTTGGAACTCAAATCTTAATATTAGATATAACCTGTCAAGCTGAAAATACTGTGAAAGAAAACGGGCTTCTCCCGGAAAAGCGGGAAAAGTCCGTTCTGTTGGCGGAGAGAGCGGGATTCGAACCCGCGTGGGATTGCTCCCAAACTGATTTCGAGTCAGCCCCGTTATGACCACTTCGATACCTCTCCAAAAGACCTTGTTATTTTAACAAAGCCCTGTTTCTTTGTCAATTCACGACGTTGACCGGTTTTCCGTTGAGATACGCCTGAAGATTCTTAATGGTAATGTCGACATGATTCTGGTCGAGAATTTTCAAGAGCCTGTCCGTATACGGTCCGGGACCGTCATCAAAGGTCAGATACATGACCTTTTCATTCTTGTTATAATTGCCGCCGGTAGTTGTCTGACCGACAGTCATGCCCGCTCCAACCCGGTGGACCTGCATGGCATAGCCGGTAACGGGAAACAGGAGACATGCCAGCGACAGCATAACCGCGAGAAATCGTCTGGTTGCGGATTTCATAAAGGATATCCTCCTTGGAACTCAAATCTTAATATTAGATATAACCTGTCAAGCTGAAAATACTGTGAAAGAAAACGGGCTTCTCCCGGAAAAGCGGGAAAAGTCCGTTCTGTTGGCGGAGAGAGCGGGATTCGAACCCGCGTGGGATTGCTCCCAAACTGATTTCGAGTCAGCCCCGTTATGACCACTTCGATACCTCTCCAAAAGACCTTGTTATTTTAACAAAGCCCTGTTTCTTTGTCAATTCACGACGTTGACCGGTTTTCCGTTGAGATACGCCTGAAGATTCTTAATGGTAATGTCTACCAGTCTCTGACGGGTCTCCAGCGGAGCCCAGGCAACATGCGGGGTAATCATACAATTTTCCACTCCCAGAAGCGGACAGTCCGGACTCATCGGTTCCTGCTCCAGAACATCCAGCGCAGCACCGCTGAGAAGACCGCTCTTGAGTGCCGCAGCCAGTGCCTGTTCATCGACAATGGGACCGCGGGCCGTGTTGACGAGGTAGGCGCCCTCCTTCATTTTAGAGAACGTCTCATCACTGAACAGCTTTTCGGAATCTTTGTTGAGCGGACAATGAATGGAGACTATGTCAGACTCCTCGAGAAGAGTGTCAAAGGGAACGAAAGTAGCTGAATCGCCCGGAAGATGTTCACCAGGAGCAAGATTTCTGCAGCGTGAGCGGGAAAACGCCAGGACTTTCATGTCAAAGGCATTCGCAATAGCCGCCACTTTCTGACCAATCCGCCCGAAGCCGACCAGGCCGATGGTCTTGCCCGAAAGTTCTGACTGGTTGTAGACAAAGCGAGAAAACGTATAAGACTTGATCCACTCCCCCTGCTGGACGAAATTGTTATACTCATGAACATGAGAGTAGTGGTCAAGCAGGAACGCAAAGACATGCTGGGCGACAGCTTCAGTGGAATACGCCGGTGCATTGGTGACGGTAATGCCATGGCTGCGGCAGTAAGCGAGGTCAATGTTGTTGTAGCCAGTAGCGCACTCGCCAATATACTTCAGCTTTTGAGCGCCAGACAGAAGGTCAGCATCTGCCACAGTCTTGTTAATAATGAGGATTTCCGCATCCTGCAGTTCCTCTTTGAGTTTTTCCCGGTCGGCGTAGTCGAGGACTACCAGGTCGCCAAATTCTTCAAACGGGGTGGTGTCCACGTCGCCCTTGGTCAGGGTGTTCCGTTCGGGCATGACAATTTTCATAAGAGTGTTCGACTCTCCTCTTTGTTTAGATTTAAATCTAGACTATCATAAAGTCCCGCATTCCGTCAATTTTGCAAATTGACAGAGGCTATATCGTGAAATATAATATTTTTGTTTAAGTTACTTTAGAATAGGAGGAACGACTATGGCTTCTGCAAAAGAGTCGCTGGGTCAGGCGGTCGGAAAAGCGGTCGAGCTCGGAAAAAAGAGTTTCCTTCTTTATCAGGAAATGGTGGACAAAGTGCTCGACAGTGTGGTCGGCATTGCCAAGGAACAGGGCAATAAAGGTTCTGACCTCATGGTAAAGGCATTGGACAGCAGCGCCTGTCGAAAATCGGCCCCCTACGTTGTGCTGGGAGCAGCCGTGTTTGACCTTTGTTTCCTGCCCCTGAAGAAAAGGCGTAAAAAAGACTAACCCAGATAACCGCTGACGAAAGTTGGCGGTTATATTTTAACCAGAGGATAATTTTTATGTTTGTCGATATTGCGAAAATTACTGTAAAGGCCGGAGACGGCGGCAACGGTGCTGTCGCATTCCACCGCGAAAAGTACGTCGCAAGCGGCGGTCCGGACGGCGGCGACGGCGGACACGGCGGAAGTATCATCTTCCGGGTGGACCCCTCTCTTGCCACTCTGTCGGACTTTCGGTATAAGAGAAAATATAAAGCCCAGAACGGCCAGCCCGGTTCCGGAGGCAACAAAAACGGGAAGAAAGGCCAGGACCTGGTCATTGGAGTTCCCAAAGGGACCATCATTAAAGAGGCAGAGACCGGAACTGTTCTCGCCGACCTGTCTGATGACGAAGAATTCGTCGCTGCACGGGGCGGACGCGGCGGCTGGGGAAACAAACATTTTGCCACAGCAACCCGTCAGACACCGCGCTTTGCCAAAAACGGCATGCCCGGTGAAGAGTGGGACCTTCAGCTGGAATTAAAGCTTCTGGCAGATGTCGGTCTGCTCGGATATCCGAATGTCGGAAAATCTTCCCTCATCTCGGTCTGCAGCGAAGCCAAGCCAATTATTGGAGACTACCATTTCACGACGATTGTCCCGGTTCTCGGTGTCGTCCATATGGGCGAAGGAAATTCCTTTGTTATGGCGGATATTCCCGGACTCATTGAAGGGGCCGCAGACGGTGTCGGACTGGGCCACGAGTTTCTCCGCCACGTAGAACGCTGCCGGATGCTCATTCATATTGTCGACGTAGCCGGTTCTGAAGGCCGTGACCCCATCCAGGACTTCGACACGCTGAACGAAGAGCTGGCAAAATATAATGCCGATATGGCCAAGCTGCCACAGATTGTCGCCGGCAACAAAATTGACATGGCGTCCGACGAGCAGATTGAGCGGTTTAAGAACTATGTTGAGGGCAAGGGCTACACATATTACAGCATCTGTGCTCCCATTAAGGAAGGAACCCAGGAGCTCATCAATGCAACCTGGAATATGCTCCAGACCCTTCCTCCCATTAAACGCTATGAGACCCATGATATTCCGGAGAAAGTCATTCTTGAAAAGAAACGGGATACCGGCTTTAAGATCCGGGTCGAAGACGGCGTCTACATTGTTGAAGCCGAGTGGCTCGTCCCTATCTTGCAGCGTATTGATTTCGATGACTATTCCTCCCTGCAGTATCTCCAGCATCTCCTGCAAACCAGCGGTATTGACCAGGCACTGCAGGACAAAGGAATTCAGGACGGTGACACGGTAAGCATCTACGACATGGAATTTGAGTACGTATCTTAAGGAGGATTCATGGACCGATTCTTATCCACGGACGTGGACCCGAATTTACTCAGTCCCCTTGACCTTGCATTTATTGGGGACAGCGTATATGAGCTGTTTGTACGGGAAGCACTTGTATCTGAGGCCAATCGGCCGACTTCCGAGCTTCATGCAGAAAAAGTCAAATACGTCAACGCCAATGCGCAGGAATCTGCAGCTCATGACATTGCTGCGTTTCTTACCGACAAGGAGAAAGAGATTTACCGGCGCGGACGCAACGCACATACTCACCACACCCCGAAGAACATGAGCAGTGCAAGCTACCATGCGGCTACAGGGTTCGAAGCTCTGTTCGGGTATCTCTACCTGGATGGCGAGCTGGACCGGCTGCGCGAGCTGTTCCAGATAATTTATCATGGACAAAGCAGGGAAAAGTCTATATAATATTTTAGTTACTATACCAATATATATCATTCAATTCATTCGATTTAATTTTTGGGAGGCTGAAACCTATGTCAGGACATTCTAAATGGAGCACCATTAAACGGAAGAAAGGAAAAACCGATGCTGCCCGCGCCAAAGTTTTCACCAAAATCGGCCGTGAGCTTGCAGTTGCTGTAAAGCAGGGAGGTCCTGATCCCGCTTCCAACTCCAAACTGAAAGACGTCATTGCCAAGGCTAAAGCTGCCAATATTCCGAATGACAATATTGAGCGTGCCATCAAGAAAGCCGCCGGCGACTCTGAGGGAGACAACTACGAGAGCATCACCTATGAGGGATACGGTCCTTCTGGAATTGCCGTTATTGTTGAGACCCTGACTGACAACCGTAACCGTACCGCTGGCGCTGTCCGCCACTACTTCGACAAGTGCGGCGGAAACATGGGTCAGACCGGCTGTGTATCCTTCATGTTTGAACGCTATGGTGTCATTGCTATTGAGAAAGAGGACATTGACGAGGATACTCTGATGGAGGCCGCCATTGATGCCGGCGCATCCGACTTTCTCACAGATGATGACAGCGTCTATGAAATCCGCACGGAGCCGAACGACCTCGGTAAAGTCCGTGACTCTCTCGAGGAGAAGGGCTATAAGTTCGTCAACGCCGATGTCGAGTATATTCCGAACACCTACGTTAAGCTCACCGATGAGGGCGACCTCAAGAACATGTCCAATATGATTGATATGTTCGACGAGGACGATGACGTTCAGAACGTATGGCACAACTGGGAGAACCCGGAGGATGCTGAAGACCTGTAAGGGCCGAAACAGCGCTGTAAAACATCATTGCTTGTTATTAGAGACCAAAGACCATGTCACGTTGTGGCATGGCCTTTTTTTGGCCCGGAAAAGGAACCATTTCATTCTTCTGTACGTTGTAGTCCCCTTTTTCCCAAAATTTCTGCCCAAAATGTGGGACAAAACATGAGACGATGACGTTCAGAACGTATGGCACAACTGGGAGAACCCGGAGGATGCTGAAGACCTGTAAGGGCCGAAACAGCGCTGTAAAACATCATTGCTTGTTATTAGAGACCAAAGACCATGTCACGTTGTGGCATGGCCTTTTTTTGGCCCGGAAAAGGAACCATTTCATTCTTCTGTACGTTGTAGTCCCCTTTTTCCCAAAATTTCTGCCCAAAATGTGGGACAAAACATGAGCATTTTGCTAGCGAGTCCCTCCTCGACGTCTCATAGAAATCCATCTGTTAAAGCACTCCATATGTTCAGGCAGTCAATCTATTAAATCAGACTGTCAAAAAGCAGCAAAAGAAAAGACCGCATCCGGCCAACTAGCATCCGGATACGGCTCTTTTATATGTATGCGCAAAAACATGGGCTTATTTCTGCGCTACATGCCTATTAAGTTTATGCGACGCTGCTGCCAGAACAGTTCGCGAGGTGTGTGGGAACAGCAAAATTTATGCGGCACTGCTGCCAGAGCGGCCTGCAGTGCGGCGAGTAGATACAACGGCGGCGCTGCGGGATGCGCGGGCAGCCTTGACTCGCTTGGCAGCGCGCATGGCCATAGCCTGATTCCGGCAATAGGCAGCTTCCTCAGCACGGGCTTCTTTCTCTGCAGCGGAAAGTGCAGCAGATTTCTTCATGGCTCTCTCTACGCCATCCATGGCAGCAGCCGGTGCCTTAACCGATACTGTTCTGCGAGCCTGAGAGCGTGTTCTTCCGGCAGATTTTCCAGCCTTACGGCCGCGGAATCTGGCTGCCATTCTGTCTTCAAAGGCAACCACTTTGTCCTCATGGAGAAATCCATAGGCAAGGGCTAATACAGCAATAATTTCAAGGGTAACTCGAACGATGAATCCGGTTGTCATAATACATTCCTCCATGCGAACATTTATTCTCAAGAACATTTGTTTTCTGTCTACGCTTATTATTATAACCCCGCTAAACGGGAAGTCAACACAAATGTTCCGATATTTTCTGCGCTGTACTGTTTATGGTACAGTATGAGAAAAATCACCTCATCTTATCTTCCGCCCCTGCAAAATCCAGACCAGTAAAATCTTCGGCATACCAGCCCGCAGCGCAAAAGAGTTCATCGCTTCATCGCCGGGAGAGCGCATGGCGATTGGGGTTCCGGCTGCCTGTAACGGTTGTCACACAATTGTAAATTCCATTTTCTCGTGCTTTCGTTATATAATGTTATATAATAGTACTTATTTAGAAATCCCATCGAAAGCGAGGCGATCTCATGGCTTATGAGAATCTGTGCATGAACTGCATGAAGGAGATCGGCAATTCTGAGCAGTGCCCACACTGCCATTTTCACAACGACTCCCTGCAGCTCCCTCCTCACCTGCCTATGCGCACCATGATTGGACAGCGCTATCTGGTCGGAGCAGTACAGACTTCCAACGGAGACGGCACCACTTATATCGGATACGATACTGTGGAAATGACCCCGGTCACCATCCGGGAGTTTCTCCCCGACTCCATCACCAAACGCAGCCAGGATTCCAACGACCTCATCGTGGCGGACGGCCACGAGGCACAATACAGCAATCTGCTCAGCAGCTTCATTGACCTGTGGAGCAAGCTTGTTAAAATGCGCGGGCTCTCTGCCCTCATTTCTGTCAACACTATTATTGAAGAGAACAACACAGCCTACGCTGTCGCCGAATACGTTGAGGGAGCGCAGTCCTTGCGGGACTATCTCCTCTCCACCAAGAACGGCTACATCAGCTGGGACACGGCAAGAGTCATGTTCATGCCGGTTCTCTCTACGCTGGCCACTTTACACTCCGCGGGAATTATCCACCGTGGAATTTCACCCAGCACCTTATATGTATATCCGGACCACAAAATCCGCATCGGTGGGTTCAGTATTCCGGAATGCCGTACCGTAAACGGCGGGCTCACGACAGAAGTCTTTCCGGGCTATTCCCCGGTAGAACTTCTCGGGGTTCAGTCCGCAGCCGGCCCGTGGACTGACATCTACTCGTTTGCAGCGGTTCTCTACCGCGCACTCATCGGCAAGGCGCCTATTGACGCCATGGTCCGCATGCAGGACGACAAGATGATGATTCCGGCCAAGTTCGCCGATCAGCTCCCCGACTACGTCATCAACGGCCTGGTCAATGCCCTCCAGGTCCTCCCAGAGGACCGCACTCGCAGTATTGACCGCTTCCGCGCAGAGCTCTCCTCTTCTCAGGTGGCCGAATTCGCCTCGGAGTACGAGGAAGAAGAGAAAGCCAGGAAACGGCAGAAATTCGCTCAGACCAGCCCGGGCAATGACAATCTTGACGACACTCAGGTTATGGGTACAG
>CAYRKX010000007.1:0-45667 GCA_964425185.1 uncultured Eubacteriales bacterium | reverse complement strand
ATTTCATAGGCCTTTTCCTTGGTGACGACTTCATCGGCATCCGCAAGGAGCTCACCGGTGGTCTCACTGATGATCGGCTCTGCAAGGATATGTCCGGACAGACGGTCGGAAATGCGGAGCTTCTTATTATATTTATAACGGCCTACACGGGAGAGATCATAGCGGTGGGCGTCAAAGAACAGATTCTCCAGATGAGTGGTAGCGGAATCCAGTGTTGGCGGCTCACCGGGACGCAGTCTCTTGTAAACTTCCAGAAGGGCCTCTTCGGTGTTCTTGGTCGTGTCTTTTTCCAGAGACGCCATGATGCGGGGATCCGCACCGAAGTAGTCCAGGATGTCAGCATTGCTGGAAAGACCCAGAGCACGAATAAAGGTAGTAATCGGGATTTTTCTGTTTTTGTCGATACGGACCCAGAATACGTCGTTCTGGTCTGTCTCGTATTCAAGCCAGGCACCACGGTTTGGAATAACGGTTGTGGTGTAGAGCTCTTTACCGGTCTTATCGTAGTCCATGCCAAAATAGACACCAGGAGAACGGACCAACTGCGATACAATAGCGCGCTCTGCGCCATTGATGACGAACGTACCACTCTCAGTCATGAGTGGGAAGTCGCCCATATAGACATCGCTTTCCTTGACTTCGCCTGTTTCCTTATTATAAAGGCGGGCTTTGACGCGAAGAGGGGCGGCATACGTTGCATCCCGCTCCTTACATTCCTTAACGGAATATTTCGGCTTTTCATCCATCGTGTAATCGATGAACTCGAGAATCAAATTGCCGGTGAAGTCGGTAATTTCGCCGATATCGCGGAAGACCTCTCTGAGGCCGACGTCCAGGAACCACTGGTAGGAATTCTTCTGGATTTCGATGAGGTTAGGCATTTTCATAACCTCATTGATCTTCGAGAAGTCCATACGGGTGGTGGTGCCGCGCTGTGTCGCTTTAACATTTACCATAGGCCGTGATCACTCTCCGTTCTTAAGTATAAAAAGTCCTGCAAGCAAGACGTTTCGTTATAATGCGGATTAATATTCTAACCTGTTAAAATCAAGACGTCAAGGAAACGAAACAAAAAAGTCAAGAGGTTTGGCAAACTATTTCAACAACGCTTCCGGGTGTTCTGAGGCATATCCTTTTCTTGAGAACTCCCTGCCAATCTGGTATCATATTTTTGTTTCAAATTTAAGGTAAGGAGTTAAAACTATGGCAGAGAAGCAAAGAACTTATATCATGCTGAAGCCGGACTGCGTTAAACGCGGCCTCATGGGAGAAGTCATTTCCCGCATTGAGAAAAAAGGCTATCAGATTACCGCAATGAAAATGATGACTCTGGACGAGCCGATTCTCCGTGAACACTACGCCCACATCGCCAACGAGGATTGGTTCCCGGTTATGCTTGAATATATGATGAGCGGCCCGGTTGTCGCCATGATTGTTGAGGGCGAAGATGTTATTGCCGGCATGCGCCGCCTCATGGGTCCAACCATGAACGCCAACGCTGCCCCCGGAACTATCCGCGGAGACCTCACCTATTCCAACCGTCTCAATATCATCCACGGCTCCGACTCTCCGGAGAATGCAGAAATTGAGATCAAACGTTTCTTTGGACCGGACGCTTAAAACTCCGCATTTTAGCAGATACAGTAAAAGACCACGCTCAAACGGCGTGGTCTTTTTTATTTTCTCTTCTTTCGGTGATCCTCCGGTGGTCCGGAATGCTTGTAACAGCTCACCGTTCGCCAGGCGAGGACAATCAAGCCTGCGAGCCCCAGCGGAATCAGCAGTGCAAGAAGTGTACCTCCAACAAAAACATTGACGAGGCTGCCCGCCACCAGTGAGGCCAGGACCAGAACCAGAACCGTATAGAGAATAACATTGGCAATAGTCAGTCCGGTCTCTATAGCCAGCAGATGTTTTCTGGTATCCCGGGAAGGATAGTATTCCTGTTTTCTGGAGAGAACATGAGCCCTCTCATTTCCATCAACGTGAATGCTGCAATAGGACGTCTGTCCCCACTTGTCTATAGTACAGATGCGGTTCACAAAGCACTGCAGAACTGCATCCATTTTCGCCGCAATCTTCATTTTCAGTCGGCAGAAATATAGATTGGTCGAGGTACTGCGCATTTCCCGCAGAACCGAGCGGGCCGGCGTCGGCCGGTCTCCAATGACCGCAAGCACTCCTTCCGGACTGGTTCCGGCATAATGAATGACTTCGAGGTCGTGAACACGTCCGTCATCACATGGAAGTCGGTAAAAGTCAGACTCCTCTAAAGACTCAGACGGGAGGTAATCCCTCCCGTCAAGAACCACTTTGGTCTTTTTCTTTTTGTGGATAATCAGTTCCAACATGTTCGTCTATCCCTGCTGTTTCATAAATTACTATTAGTTGTACCGCAACTTTGTGAAGAAACTTTTATGAAACTTCGCAGAGATCTGAAAATTTGCTCTGTTATGAGCGGGACGGCAGAACACTGACAATCTGAGTCGCCATGTACCTATGTCCATTTGCTGTAGGATGCGGGTTAAATCCTGTCGCATCCAGGGAAGAAAACTCGTACAGTGGAATCGTCAGGGAAGAACCGATAAGTTCGGTATCCGACACATCTGTATAGAAATATTTGCCTGGATAGGTGTCGCAATAGCTCTCCCGGATAGCGTTGTAGAAGTCGTACATGGTCTGCGGAATAGCAGCCGGTCCGGTTGCCAGAGACATCTGGCCGGGGACAGTAAGTCTGGTTCCGTTTGCCAGTGTAATTGTCTGTGCTCTTCCGGTATCTGTTACATTAAAAGTAACCTTCTGACCGTCAATGGGAGTGATTTTCCAGTCTTTAAATGGATTGTATCCGCCGACGGCAACTACAGTAACGTCCGGATTAATCCGGTAAATGCTTTTGACAATGGCATCGTAGTTTTCCTTAAATGAAGTCAGATACGACGCCATGTTCTCTGCCCACATGGTCCAGAACTGTGCCCACTGCGCCGGGTTAGTCGCAAAGCCGTCCAGATAAGCGGCGGCATTTCGAACGACTGTTCCCATAGAACCATATTCTTTCAGCTCCTGTTCCAGTGTTCCCCTTCCGGAACCATATTTCAGATTGTCATTGTTGGCATACTCTGCAATATAGTAAATGAGCGAAATAGTGCTGTACCAGGTGTCGTTTATTCCGATGTCGAGGGTAATAAGATCCGAATTTTTAATGTGCGTGCGAAAATCCGATTTCATCTTGTCCAGAAATGCCTCATCGTAAGCACCGTATGTAAAATTGGAGAGTTCGTGCATCTCCCAGGTATGCATGTGGAAGGTGTCGTCAAGCTCATACCGCAATGCCGCTGTAGTGTAGCCCGGCATCTGCCGCATGGTCAGATTGGCGTGCGTCCAGTCTGCCACATAAGACGGATACGCTCCGGGAATCCGATGGCCCCACACTACCATCTTTCCCTCCTTGTTATAGTCCGGCTGTCCAAAGCCGGAGCCGATGCTGTCTCCTATCGCTGTGTAATTTCTGTAGGATTTGACATTGTCGGGCGTCGCCGCAGACACGCAGCAGCATAGAACTGAGAACGCCATAACAAGCGCCAGGAGAGCCGCAAGGCCTGTTCTGAGTTTTTTCATTGTTACAACCCTTTCTTGATTGATTTCCAATAAAGTTTTACAACTTTGCTTAAATGATAAAGTGTGAGAGTTAAAATACTCTGAATTCCTACAGTAAAAAAGGACTGCATCGCCGAGACGATACAGTCCTTGATTTTTATTTTGTGCTTATGCCTTCGGCAGAGCGTTGATAATCTGATTGGCAATATACTGATGGCCTTCTGCTGTAGGATGCGGATCCCAGCCGCCGTCCTCAAGAATGCTTCGGGCGGAAGTAGTTCTTACACCGACATCAAAGTCTGTAACATAGATATACTGGCTTCCATAGGTCTTAGTGTAGGATTCTTTTGCGGCATTGATCTTGTCATATACAACACTTTGAACCAGCGGTGCCAGCCAGGAGACATCGGTCCAGTCCTTAAACGGATTGTAGGTGCTCAGGGCAACGACTGTAGTTTTCGGGTTGATAGCGAAGATCTTCTTGACAATGACATCATAGTTCTCTTTGAACTCGTCACAGGTGACCTCGTTCTTGAGAGCTGTAGTAATGTCATTAATGTAGCTTGGGGTCTGCTGCAGTTTAAAGGCAGCCCATTTTACCACATTCTGAAGAGAGCCGAGGTTCTGAACGGCATCGTCGAGAGTTTCCATATTGCTCTCGGTGTTCGGGGTCTCCTCAATGGCGTTGACAATAGCACCGAGAACGGTAAGCCAGGTGTCATTGTAGCCGATGTCCAGAAGAACCAGGTCGGAATCCTTCAGTGCCGCTTCATATTCCGGATACTGACTGGTCAGGTACTGGTAAGTATACTCCGGTGCGTTGGAGAGACGGGCCTGCCATCTTCTGGCGGTAACGTCACCCTTGTAGCTCGGGTCAAGAGCCATACGAAGCTCGACGGTACGATAACCGCACTGAGCCAGCGGATGAAAGCGTTTAGCACCAACAGCCTTGGTAACCAAGTCGGCATAGCTGCCCTCAACACGGATCTTGTTGATAACGAATTTTCCGTTAGCCTGTCTCATGTAGTCCGGCATGGAAAATCCGTCTGAGATACTGTCGCCCAGGGTGGTTACAGAGTCATAATGTTTGACATTCTGAGCTGCAAAAGCGCTGACGCTCATAACTGTGAGCACCATGGCAAGCGCCATAACAGCGGAAAGAATGCGTTTCCATAATTTGTTCATGTAGATTAGCTCCTAACCTTGAATTACGAGCGGGCCGGAAGGGCTTCGAAAACCTTATCCGCGATATACTTGTGTCCGGCCTCAGTTGGATGCGGATCCCAGTTAGCTCCTTCCTGGAGAAGCATGGTTCCTGTGTTGCAGCGTACTGGAGGAAGATTATTGACATCTATATATTTGCACTTGCTGCCATACTTCTGGGAGCACTCCTGTTTTACATTGTTCATCTTGTCATACAGGATAGACTGTGCAAGGCTGGCAAGTTTCTTGCCCCATTCCTCCGGGAAATCCTTAAAGGGATTGTAGTTGGAGATCTGGCAAAGTGTAGTATCCGGATTCAGCTCAAAGATTCTGTCAACAATTGCCTTGTAGTTTTCCGTGTAATCGGAAAGAGTGGCAATGGTGTAGAACGCCTGAATGAGTTTCGGCAGATACTTTGGAGAGTTGATGACAATTTCTGCATCTGACATAAAGTCGTCAAGAGTGTAGCCATTGTCGACGCCCTGTGTAGCATCTTTCTCCATAGCTTCAATGTTCTTCTGTGGGTCGCCCTGGTAGATGATTTCCATGATGGCACCCATAACCGGAAGCCAGGTATCGTTCAGACCGATATCGAGAGTAACCAGGTCAGAATTTTTAATTGCATTCTGGTACTGTGGACGACGCTTATTCATGTTCTCAATCTTGTTGGAATCCAGATGAGAAAGAGTGGCAACCCATTTCTGGGTGACAAAGTCGCCGTTATAGTTATTGTCCAGAAGATAGCGAACCTCATTGGTGCGGTATCCCGGAGAAGCATAGGCGTTCATGGTTTTCACCTTGGTTGCCTTGGCAATCAGGTCCGGATAGCTGTCCTTAATTCTCTGCGGTTCAATGCAGTAGTAGGAACCGCGCTTGGCATTATACTCCGGCATGGAGAAGCCGGCAGCAATACTGTCGCCTAAAGAAGTGTACTCCTTATAGCTTCTTACCGTCTTAGATGTTGCAGCAAATGCGCTGACACTCAGAACGGAGAGTACCATGGCAAGTGCCATGACAACAGAGAGTACACGTTTTGTAATTTTATTCATGTCTCATGTCTCCTTTGTCCAATACTTGAACTGTAAATACCCTATCATTCCTTACTTTATTTAATCTTAAATATGTCAATCGCGGTGACAGAATGACAAAAGAGACTGCCCGAAAGGGGCAGTCTCCTCTTCTACTGTTCGATTCTTTTGAGGTTTTATTGCTGAATCCTTAGCTGCGGGATGGAAGCTGGGCAACGATCTGAGTTGCCATGTACTTGTGACCGGCAGCGGTCGGATGCGGGTTGTAGGAACTGTCATCCATACTGGAGTTCTCATAGAGCGGGATGTGCAGGCCCTGACCGATAAGTTCGGTATCCTGGGTATCAGCATAGAAGTACTGGCCCGGATATACATTGGTGTAGCTCTCACGAACTGCATTGTAAAGATCATACATAGTCTGCGGAAGCTGGCAAAGAACTCCAGTGTAGAAGTTCAGCTGGCCAGGAATGCAGAGATTGGTACCATCAGCAAGAGTAAGAGTATGTTCTTTACCATCCTCAGTAACCTTAATGGTGAACTTCTTACCGTCAGTCGGAAGAAGCTTCAGGTACTTGAAGGAGTTGTAACCGCCAACACCGACAACAGTAACCTTCGGGTTAATCTTGAAGATAGACTTAACAATGGCATCATAGTTCTGCTGGAAGGAAGTCAGATAAGAGGTGACGTTCTGACCCCAGAGAGACCAGAAGTGTGCCCACTCACTCGGGTTTGTAGCAAAGCCGTCAAGGTATGCCAAGGCGTTACGAAGGACAGTGCCCCATGTTCCATACTTCTTCAGCTCTTCGCTGAGAATGCCGCGGCCGCCGTCTGCCTGGAATTTCAGGAACGGAGTGTTAGCGTACTCAGCAATATAGTAGATCAGAGCAATGGTGCTGTACCATGTGTCGTTTACGCCGATGTCCAGAGTAATGAGGTCGGACTTGCGGATGTTGTTCCGGAAGTCAGATTTCATTCTGTCGAGGAACGCCTGGTCATAAGCGCCATAGGTGAAGTTGGAGAGCTCGTGAGCTTCCCAGTCATGCAGCTTAAAGCTGTCATCCAGCTCATAGCGAAGAGTGGAAGTAGTGTAACCGGGCATCTGTCTCATAACAAGTTTTGCTCCGGTCCAGTCAGCGACCCATGAAGGATAGGCCCCGTTGATGCGCTGACCCCAGATTACCATTTTGCCCTGCTTGTTGTAGTCAGGCTGGCCAAATCCGGAACCGATACTGTCACCAATAGCGGTGTAATAGCGATAATGTTTAACATTCTGCGGAGTAGCAGCAAATGCGCTGCAGCAGAGAACGGACAGTGCCATTACCAGTGCAAGGGCAACAGCGAGAATCCGCTTTGTTATTTTTCCCATTTTCCAAAACTCCTTTTTTTCTTCTTCAAATGGAATCGATTCAGTTGTCTCTGTTCATTAAAATGCTGTAAATAGACAGTAATGGAAATGAACAATTAGTACCATTATAGTGTACAAATTCCGTCATATCAAGAGCAAAGATTAGCAGGCCCTGTTATGACCGTATTTTTAAACAGTCGGAACTAATAAAAGAAAAGGACAGAGTCTGTTCTACCAGTCTCTGTCCCCTTTTACGTTTCAGTGAAAAGCCTGACTTACTTTCTCTTTGCAATAACGAAAGCAGCAGCAGAAGCAGCAGCTACAGCAGCTACAGCAGCGATGCCGGCGTCACCAGTGTTGGCGATCTTCTTCGGCGGGTTCTTCTCAGGTTTCTGAGGAGCGGTCTGCTCTTCCTGCTCATTCTCTTCTTCCTCAACCTCGGTAACAACAACTTCAGAAGTTACAAGAGTAGTAGCCTCTTTAGAGGACTGCTGAGTTCCAGTAATGTTCTTAAGGTCACTGAGACCAGCTGCGGAAGCGGATACTGCCATGCAAAGGACCATTGCAAGTGCAAGCACAAGACTAAGTACTTTCTTCATAGAAGACCAATTCCTTTCCTTTTCTCATTTTCAAAATATTTAGACAAAGCCATAGCTTCATCTATTATTAATTATTTTATTGCAGGACTACTCAGATGTCAAACTCCGACTGCAAAGATTTTATCCTTCTGTCGGAAACATCTTATCTTTTCTGAACCGGTAAGCATACTCTGGTCCAAGATTCTGAACTCCGACCACGCTGCGCTTTCCGCTTCCGGTAATGGGGAACGGGTGCAGATGGTCGAACTTCCGGTACAGGAAGCGATCTGCAATCTCGGGGAATTCGCGCTTGAGCCGGCGGTCCATATCCTGAATAATCTGGAGTTCAGGATGTTCCTTCAACGGAGAGAACTCTACATTGACTACAAATTTGATTTTTCCCATATCCTTGCAGGTTGTGACTACTGCAGTCAGGACATTTGCCGGATCCCTCTGCACTTCATCGACAATCTGGAATGGAAGAATCTGAGTGCCGTCTTCCAGAGTTACTGCACTGTCTGATCTGTCTTTTACGTGAACACAGCCAAGTGTATCAATATATCCAAAGACATCACAGGAGACCCAGTCAATTCCACGGGAGTCTGTAATAATCTTGCTCTTTACCTTTTCGTAGTGTTTATATCCGGCCATGGCCGATGCGCAGTTTGCCACAATAACTCCGTACTCATTATAACCGCACTCAACATAGGATCCGTCGGATGTCTTGCGCAGGCAGGCAACCTGTGCATACGGAACCGGTTTCATACCGTACTGGTCCCCATGAAGTTTCCAGCCGTTCAGCTTCTGCTGAGTGGCTCTCCAGAGCGTGTAGTAAATTCCGCCGTGTTCGGTGTCTCCTCCGCCCTGTCCTACTGTGACATGGTTGAAATGAAACGGTCCTAACAGCTTAACATCACTGCCGGCCTTACTCTCTTTCAGAAATTCATTAATAAACTTTTCTTCGCCGGGAGCACAGGCCTCTCCTACTGCCATAACCGCGAGAAGAAAGCCCAATTTCCGGCCTTTCCCGTCTTCATTGTGGAACCGCTGGTCAATCAGGTACTGGCTGGCGGTCTCCAGAAGGAAAGTTGTAGTAGCTATAGCTACATTAGGCTTATCCACAAACAGGCAGTCCAGGAACAGATCCTTGTCGTACTCCGGTTCCATGGCCACAGACCAGTTCTGGAACAGCGAGTCTGAAATAGAAGTGACAAGGTTGGTGTTGGAGTCCGTGTGAATCAGTGCCAGTCCGCGAAGACCTTTGGCGGCAGGATTTCCACACCATTTCGGGTCATGAAAAACTCCGACCGTAATGAGGCCGCGGTTGCGGTGGTACATTCTTTTAGGGAAGCCGATCTTAGTGGACCCGCTGGTATAGGTAATGAGAAATTCGGTATCCAGGTCATTGTCATCGACAATGTCGCCGTCATAGTCCTTTCCGAGAGCCAAATAGTCGGCAAACAACATGACATCGGCATCTCTTTCGGCAAACTTTACGGCAGAGTTTTCATAATGATAATAGGCATCGAGTTCTGGTTCATACTCTTCACACTCTTCCAGATTCTCCGGAAGAGAATCTGCCAGAGAGATGAGTACTTTATACTGGAAATTCGTTCCCTCAATCAGATCCTCAATCTTTTCAAATTCGTTATCTGTTGCAATAAACAGCTTGTCAGAGCAGTCCGCAAGGATTTGACGGATATAGACCGGATCATAATGGGAGCCGAAGAAGTTCAGCTTCACGCCAATCCGGTTTGCGCCGAGCATAATGTAAAGAAGCTCCGGAACATTACTGATGCAGCAGGCAATTTCGTCGCCCTTTCTGACACCGGTGGCCAGAAGTGCTCTGGTAAATTCCTCCGCTTTGGCAAACATAACCTTGGCAGGGATGGAATTTCCGCGGTAGAAGATGGCCTCGTTATCGTCGCAGCCCTCCCATCTCTCACGGATCATATGATACCAGGAGCAGTTGCACTCTTCTTCAATGTAACGCAGCCCGTTAATGGCACGTTTCCCGTTTTTTCCCTGAAAAACGCGGCCGGACGGCATGTCAGCATCGTTGACGAAAAGAGGCTCAGCTTTTTCGAGGTCAAAGACATTCAGACGCTGGGTCTCATCGTTTAACAGGTTTAATCTCTTATTCTGCATCGCCATTGTGAAGCTCCTTTCCTGCTCTTCTCGCTGCTTTTCTAATTTTATAGTATCTGAAGAGACTTAAATCTATCTGAACAGGGTCTAAAAAGAAAAGCCGTACCGCCGAAGCGGCACGGCTGTCTGTATCTTTAATCCAGAAAATCTTTCAGTTTCTTGGAACGGCTCGGGTGGCGGAGTTTCCGCAGCGCCTTGGCCTCAATCTGACGAATTCTTTCACGGGTAACATTGAATTCCTTGCCGACTTCCTCGAGCGTTCTCGGATGACCATCTTCCAGGCCGAATCGAAGAGATAGGACCTTGGCCTCTCTCTCGGTCAGTGTTTTCAGGACCTCCGCAAGCTGTTCCTTTAACAGAAGCTGAGAAGCGGCGTCGGCCGGCGCCAGAGCGTCATCATCGGGGATGAAGTCACCGAGGTGGCTGTCTTCCTCTTCGCCAATCGGCGTCTCCAGAGAAACCGGCTCCTGAGCGACACGGAGAATCTCTCTTACCTTTTCTACAGGCATGTCAATTTCCGCGGCGATTTCTTCCGGAGTCGGATCGCGTCCATTTTTGTGAAGCAGCTGACTGTTGGTCTTCTTAACCTTATTGATGGTCTCAACCATATGAACCGGAATACGGATGGTACGGGCCTGGTCCGCAATAGCACGGGTAATGGCCTGACGAATCCACCAGGTAGCATAGGTAGAGAACTTAAATCCTTTAGTATAGTCGAACTTGTCGACTGCTTTGATGAGTCCGAGGTTGCCCTCCTGAATCAGGTCCAGGAACTGCATTCCCCGTCCTACATAACGTTTGGCAATACTGACGACCAGTCGAAGGTTGGACTCTGCAAGTTTTTTCTTGGCCTCTTCATCGCCGTCGGCAATACGGATGGCGAGTTCAATTTCCTCCTCCGGTGTGAGAAGAGGAATCCGGCCGATCTCCTTGAGGTAGACCTTGACCGGGTCGTCCATCGCGGCATTTTTTGAGGTATCCTGCTGAACCTGTGCGGTCTTCTGAGAGTCGGAATCAAAATTCAGCGAGTCCAGTGCTGCGTCGCCGAGGTCGTCGATAACTTCAATGTTGTTCTGCTCCAGAGTTTCATAGAGTTTATCGAGCTCATCAATTTCCAGATCAATCTTGACAATGGCATCATCAATATCGTTGGTGGTGAGCTTTCCAGCAGCCTTTCCCTTGTCGATCAGGCCCTGAATGACTTTTTGTTTCAGTGCCTCTTTCTCCTCGGGAGTCAGCTTTTTCTTTGATTTTGTCTTTGCTGTATCCGGCATGCTATTCTGTTCCTTTCCTCTTTACTGTTTCTTTTTAAAGATATTCCGAAATTCCTCGTTGCTCATTGCTGCAGGATCTCCCACCGCAGTGCTGTGCCGCCGTTTCTTCAGTATGGCGATACAGTCCTCGACTTCCCGGGAAGTGGTGTTCGGCAGGGCGCCATCGAACCGCGGTTTCGATATTTTAGCCATTTCCTCAGGGCTGAAGACACCTGAGAGCTGAATCAGATCGGTCGACTGACCATTGCGGATGCGCTGCCGAAGCTCGTTGTAGAACCTGCGGTTAAATCCTTCCGTAAAGTCCTCGGGGTCGAGCTGGCGGTCTACCATATCGAGGTAATCCGGGTTGTTGAGAAGGGCGGTGAGAATAGTCTCCTCCGCGCGTTCCGCCCGGGATTTTTCTTCCCGCAGACCGGGAGTGGTACCTGCGGAATTTCTTCGTTCTTTTTTCAGAAGAGGTTGAAAAGAAGCGGCTTCCCTCTTCCTGCGGTACCCATTGCGGCGCTTCTCGCGTTCCAGATAATCCTTGAGCTGCTGAGAGATGGAATCGGTGCTGACACCGGTCTCCCTCGCGAGGCTCATAATGTAGAGATCGCGCCCTGTGGGATCCTGCTTTGCCAGAATTGGCATGGCATCCTGCAGGTAGTGGTGCTTGCCCTCATTGGTGTTGAGGTCATAGAGGTTCTTCTTTTCCGCCAATTGATATTCCATGACTCCGTCCGCATCTTTTAAGATGGATTTAAAGCGTTCGGGACCATAGTTTTTAATAATTTCATCGGGGTCTTTTCCCCCGCTGTACGACAGAACTTTAACGGAGAGTCCAACTTCGTTGAACTTCTGCAGAGCGCGGTCTGTTGCTGCGCGTCCCGCTCCATCGCTGTCATAGGACAGATACACTTCATTGCAGTAACGGGAGAGCAGGCGTACCTGTTCGTCGGTCAATGCAGTACCAAGGCCGGCCACTGCATTGGTAAAACCCGCCTGGTGAAGCGTAATGACATCCATATACCCTTCACAGAGGATAAGACTGTCTTCCCCGGAATCCTTTGCAAAATTCAGGGCAAAGACCGCATTCGTCTTGTGGTAGATAAGGGTATCCGATGTGTTGATATATTTTGGCTTGGAGTTATCGAGCACTCGTCCGCCAAATGCAATTATATTACCACGCAAGTCAATGATAGGTACCATGACTTTGTCGCGGAAATTGTCGTAATAGTTGACCCGGCCGTTTTTTTCGCTTTTCCTTACCAAATTTGCCTCATAGAGTTCCTCGTTGGAATAGCCGAGCCGGTTCATATGATTTTTCAAGGCCCTCCAGTCATCTGGAGCATAGCCGAGTCCAAAATGCCGGATGGTCGTCATGGAAAGTCTTCGGGTCTGCGTCCAGTACTGCAGTCCCCTCTGGCCTTCGCTGCTCATCATAGACTGGTAAAAGAAACGGGCAGCATCGGCATTCATGTGGCGCATGCGCTGTTTCTTTTTGGCCAGGGTATCATCGTAATCATCGTCCGGCATGGACATACCGGCGCGGTCTGCCAGGAGCTTGACCGCCTCTATGTAGTCGAGGTTTTCAATGTCCCGGACAAATGTAATAATATCTCCACCCTTTCCGCAGCCGAAGCAGTAAAACGACTGGTTCTCGGGGTAGACGGTAAATGAGGGAGTGTGTTCGTTGTGAAAAGGACATAGTCCCTTGTACAGCCGGCCCGCCTTTTTGAGGTCGACATACTGGGAGACAAAGTCCACAATATCATTGCGCTCCCGCAGAGTATTTAAAAAATCCTCCTGAATTCTGGGCATTTCAGTCCTCCCTCTCAGACAGTCCAGGGTTTGGGCACAAAGAGATCCATGTAAACCTGCAGGGCATACCGGTCACTCATTCCGGAGATATAGTCACAGGCGGCGCGCTCCGGCGACTCCCGGCTGGCAATTCTGCCAAACTCCTCCGGCATGACATCCGGATGGTCCAGAAAGTAGTGGTACATGGCGATGAGAATTTCTTCTGCCTTGCCCTCCTCTCCCTTGGCCACAGGATTGGTGTAGACCTCGGCAAACATGAACTGTTCCAGTTCCTTAAAAGCAGTATCAATGACGGGATCCATCTGGATGGTGTCGACACTGTTTTCTATTGCCGAGAGTACAAGGGTATTGATGCGTTCGCTTTTGCTCTTTCCGAGGACATCCCGAAGATGAGCTGGGAGGTCCTCTTCTTTCAGGAGACCAGCGCGAATGGCATCATCAATATCATGGTTGATATAGGCTATATGGTCAGCAAGCTTAACCACTCTTCCCTCCAGAGTAGCCGCTTCCGGATCCACCGTATGGTTGACAATTCCGTCCCGGACTTCCCAGGTCAGGTTCAGTCCGCGGCCGCCCTTTTCCAGACAGTCTACCACACGAAGGCTCTGTTCATAGTGGTGAAAGCCCCCGGGATAGACACTGTTCAGTGCCCGCTCTCCGGCATGACCAAAGGGTGTGTGCCCCAGGTCATGGCCAAGACCGATAGCCTCGGTTAGATCTTCATTCAGTTTCAGGCCGCGCGCAATTGTGCGGGCAATCTGCGTAACCTCCAGCGTATGGGTCAACCGGGTCCGGTAGTGGTCTCCGGTTGGCGACAGGAAAACCTGGGTCTTATGCTGAAGGCGTCGAAAGGCGTTGCAGTGGATAATCCGGTCGCGGTCGCGCTGAAACGGAGTACGGAGATTGTCCTCCGGCTCCTGGCGCTGTCGTCCTCTGGAGTTCTTGCAAAGGCAGGCTCTCGGAGAGAGCAACAGTTCCTCGTTTCGCATGGTCCACTCCCGAATGTTGTCCATACAATCAGCCTTTCTTTTTTTCCTCCTGAACCGGCATACGCAGAATGGAGCCGGCAGGAATATGGACAGACTTGTCCGTGACAATACGAATGGTCGCCATGGGATTGGGTGCCACGGAGACCCGTTCGCCTTTCTCGTTATACAGTTCTTTTGCTGTTATATTGTAAGGTTTCACTCCGGGACTCAGGACTTCAAAGGTATCGCCCTCGAAGAAGCGGTTCCTCTGGGTTACGGTTACCGTATTGCCTTCAGAGCCCTGGACATTAGCCATAACATCCCAGTTCCGGATATAAATTCCGTTGTAGTAAAGATTGGCATCCTCGTTCGGATGTCCGAAATAAAAGCCGGTACAGTAATCCCGGTAGCTGATTTTTCCCATCTCTTCACGGATCCACTCGTCGGGGTGGTAATCCAGAGAGGGATTTTGCAGGTATCCGTCGATCGCCGCGCGGTAGGCATTGGTAACTGCTGCCACGTAGAATGCCGATTTGGCCCGGCCCTCAATTTTGAAGCTGGTAACGCCCGCCTCCACAAGCTCCGGAATATGGTCAATCATACACATATCCTTGGAGTTCATGAAATAGGTGCCGTTTTCCTCTTCCGTAATTTCAAAGAGCTGACCCGGACGTTTTTCCTCCACAAGGTGGTAGCGCCAGCGGCACGGCTGGGCACACTGCCCGCGGTTGGCATCGCGGCCGGTCAGGTAGTTGGATAAAAGACAGCGGCCGGAGAATGACATACACATGGCCCCGTGGACAAAGCATTCAATGTCGAGGTCGTCGGGAACATGGCGGCGGATTTCGGCAATTTCCTTCAGGGAGACTTCGCGTGCCATGACGACACGTTTGACTCCGAGGTCATACAATGCATTAGCCGTTGCATAGTTGACAACCCCTGCCTGCGTCGACATGTGAATTTCCACGTCTGGTGCATACTTCTGTGCCATACGCAGTACACCCATGTCCGCAATAATGAATGCGTCAACACCGGCATCCTGTGCCATGGCAAGAAACCCGGGAAGACGATCCAGTTCGTCGTTTCTGGGAAGGGTATTACAGGTCAGATGAACCTTGACCCCGCGCTCGTGACAGTACTGAACCGCTCGCTGTAACTCTTCTCCCGTAAAATTTCCGGGAGCAGCACGCATTCCAAACTCAGTTCCTCCAAGATAGACTGCATCTGCGCCATACTGTACAGCAGCTTTCAGTCGTTCCATATCTCCGGCCGGGCTTAAGAGTTCCGGCTTAATCATCAAACGGAACCTGCATGTTCTTCAGAACCTGATGGGCTTTCTCACTGCCGACGAAATGGGAAGCAATCTTCTCACCAAACAGAAGGGCAGCAGCCGGACCGTTACCGGTAATAATCCGGCCGTCTTCGGTAATCCGTTCTGCCGTGTAGGTTGCATTGCCAAGACCATCTTCGCATCCCGGGAAACAGGTAACCCGTTTGCCGTCAATCATGCCGAGCTGTCCCAGGACAGTCGGTGCCGCACAGATTGCGCAGATGAGGATGTTGTTCTTCTGGGCAAACTTGAGTGCATCGCGGACGGCATCGGATTTTCCGAGATTGGTTGTACCGGGCATTCCACCTGGTAAGACGACAGCATCAAGGTCTTCGTTCAGACGAATTTCGGAGTCTGGAATATCCGCATGAACTTTGATGCCGTGTGCACCGGTTACTTCCTGGCCGCCGACACCCACAGTTTTGGTCTTGATTTCGCAGCGCCGCAGGACGTCGAGCGTGCCAAGAGCCTCAACCTCTTCAAATCCATCTGCTAAAAATATGTAAATCATAGTAGTTACCTCCATTACAGCGGGATTACCCGAGAGTAATTCCGATATAGGCATTTTGCATCTGTCCCGTTGCGGTCCTGGCGTGTTTGTTCAGGGCAATGGCCATTCCCGCGCGGCCGACCGTTTTCCTCCGACCCTCAATTCCGCACTCGGACGGGGCATGGAAGCGGTACTTCTCCGCATGCAGGTCCAGGAGAGCACGCGCCATTGTGCCGTCCAGAACCGGCGGGCAGATTTCCTTGACATCCACGGTTCCCCTGTCCTCAGAGTAGAGCGCATAGGAGTCTCCATCGCAGAAAATCCGGCCGCCGCAGATTCCGTGCTCAAAGAGCGCATACTGCATTTGCGGATATCCGAGCGACACGTGATCCGTGCCGGCAAGAGCCTTTTCCCGCGTTTCCGGGACATCGGTAATGCGGAACATCATAGGGTCTACGTCCCCGGTCTTCAGATCGGCGATAGAGTTGTCCTTAATAGCCGCCTGAAGCTCCTCATACGTAAAGTTGACAGTACGGCTGTAAAAGCAGGTCCGAAAGCCGAACTTTGCGTAATACCGGTACAGAGATCCCTCTGCCGGTACCAGGTAGACAAAATCGACATTGCGGTCCCGGGCCAGCTGCAGGCACTGCTCAATGACTTGGCCCATGTACCCCTGCTCCCGGTAATCCGGATGGGTGGCCGCTGCATAGAAGTACAGAGCAGAATACTGTCTGCCCCGAATGGTAATCTCACTGTCCAGAAGATAGGCAGCAGATACTGCCCGTCCTTCCGGAGTTCGGGCCACAACAGTATTCTCCTCGGTTGCGCAAAATTGTAAAAAGTTCTGGATGTAGTCCGGGTCATCGTGGAACGAGAGGTTCCAGATTTTGATGAGATCGTCTTTCAGTTCCGACACGGACGGCTCCCCTTTCGTTTCAGCTGCGGATTTCCACAGCGGTATATTTCGTGAGAAGTTCTACCGGATGGTAGGACTCTTTGGCTTTCCGCAGGCCTTCCAGGCCCATATCTTCCTCCCGGTTGACGATTTCGTACTGGGAGATAGAGTTGCGGGCAAATTCCCGGTTAATCATGGGATAGGCCCCGCGGATATTGGCGTCTGCCTTTTCAATGTGGGTATCAAAAACCCGGTCATTGATGGGCTCCCCAAAGGTATAAGCGACAATTTTTCCGTCAATGCGGAGAACGCCGCCGACGAACTCCAGTTCGTCAAAATGGGCCAGAGCCCGCTGAATTGCGTCAAGTTCGAGGTCCGCGCCCTCTTCAGCCTGGCGCTCATTCTCGTCAATCCAGAGATGGGAGAACTGCATACACTCCTCTGCCACATTCTGGGTCATGGGCTCATAGGTCCAGTTAAAATTCTTTTCAAAATAAGAACAGTGATTTCGTTTGGAATGGTATTTCTTGCCGGACAGTTTGGCAAGCGCTTCCACGGAGTAGAGATAATCCTCGTTATTCCGGTCTTCCTTAAACCGGAACGTCCCTGGGAAGTTCTCCTCCAGCCAGCTCTTCTGGTATTCACAGACAGCGTGCAGCTTCAGAGGCTCCTCACTCTCTTTCAGAAGTTCCCGCAGGATATCTGACGGGTCTCCATCACCGGCAGGGAGAGAATAACTGTCCCCCATTTTCCCGACAAACATACCGTCGATATTGGCGATTTCATAGTCGTAAACCGGAGCCCACATGTAAATGCAGCCAAAGCACCAGTCTGCGCCTTCTCGGCCTGATCCGCTCAGAGCGGTTCGCACCCATTCACGGTCTTCCAGTTCCGGTCTTCGGAGCCTGGCCTCAATATCTTCAATCATAGATGAAAGTCCTCTGTCAGTCTGGCAGTAACCAGCTTGAAAATATCATTGGAAATGTCTTCAGCACTGCGAAGCGTTTCGCCTTCCGCACAGGGAATGATTTCCCATCCGCCATATTTGGCCGCATAAGCTGCGGCGTCCCGGCAGAGCATCTGGTAGCGGCGGTCCTGTTCGTGGACATCTTTCTGTCCTCCGTCTTCGGCATACCGTTTTTCCAGGAGTTTCTGCGAAATATCTACTGGAACATCCAGATAGATGACCAGAGACGGCTTGGGAAGCCCAAGCTTCTTGTACTCAAAATCTTCCAGCCAGTTCAGGTAGGAATCCCAGAGCTCGCGGTCGAGCTTCGGCATCTGAAAAATGGCATTGGAAGTCGTGTAGCGGTCAGCAATGACAAATTTGCCGTCGCTGTACGCCTGTTTCCATTTGTTGTGAAAGCAGGCATAACGGTCGGCAGCATAAAATGTGGAGGCGGCATAGGCATTGACATCATTCGGATGACTTCCGAATTCCCCGTTCAGGTACATAGTGACAAGTGCGCTGGACGGGCTCGAATAATCCGGTGCCTTGATGCGCTGGTACGGGATGTCCCGGGACTCCAGCTTTTTCTGAAGAAGCCCCATCTGTGTGGATTTCCCGGAGCCATCGAGGCCCTCGAGCACGAGTAGTCTGCCCATAAAATCCGGTCTCCTTATAGATAAGTATACTTGTAGTAATTTGCAATTATATCAGAACAAGTCAAATAATACAAGCTTATTCGAACTCTTTTAATATAAAAGGTAATGCGGCAATCAGATCCGACGCGGTCATGCCGCGGTAGGAGATAGCGTTTGCCGCATAATCTGCAGCATGGCCGTGAATCCAGGCGCCGCAGGCTGCAGCATAGAACGGATTCATGCCCTGTGCCACAAACGCCGCAATAATTCCAGAGAGTGTGTCCCCGCTTCCGCCCTTGGCAAGGCCCTGATTTCCGGTAATGTTGACATAAATTTTGTCAGTCAGGTAAGAAGCTACGATGGTGTCCGGCCCTTTCAAGAGCACGGTCACCTTATACCGCTTGGCAAACTCGCTGGCCGCCGTAATGCGGTTGTTGAGTATGTCCGGAACCGGTGCGTTCAGCAGACGGGACATCTCGCCAGGATGCGGAGTAATAATCACTTCACCTTTAACTTTGGCAAGAATAGCCGGATTCTGTGCAACGGCATTCAGGCCGTCCGCGTCCAGAACAACCGGGCACTCCGCGTGCTGCAGGACATCTGTCACTACTGCACGGACTTCAGAGCTCTGGCCGAGTCCGCACCCCATAACCAGAGTTGTTGCTCTCTGCATATAAAAATGCAGCATGTTCAGAGCATTAATGGAGACCATTCCATCTGGAGTATCCGGCAGCGGCACCATCATTCCTTCGGTGACATGGGAGGAAATGGCCGAATAGGCCTTCTGCGGAAATGCGGCGGTTACCAGTCCCGCTCCACTCCGTATGGCGGCGTTGGCACACATGCACGCTGCTCCCGGCATTCTCATGCTGCCACAGATAGAGAGAATGTGGCCGAAGTCATTTTTATGAGAGGTCACACTGCGAATCGGCAGGAGCTGAGTGACCTCACCTGTTTCCAGTACCATAAGATTGGGCGATGCAGCACGGAAAGATTCCGGAAGAATTCCGATGTCCAGAACTTCTGTCCGTCCGCAGCAGCCACGGGCCGGGTAGAAGACATGAGCCGGTTTGCGCGTAGTGATGGCATAGGTAATATCTGCGTATACAGCCGAGCCGTGAACGGCACCGGTATCTGTGTCAACGCCGCTCGGAACATCGATGGCAACGACATTACCATCGCACTGGCTGATAAAGTCAAAGATTTCCGCCTGTTCCTTATTGGCTGCACCGTGGAATCCTATACCAAAGATGGCATCCACAACAACGTTGGCGGAACCCATAGCCTGTCTTGCCGCATCCGGGGCCTGGGTATAGTCCAGGATAGGAACACCGTCCTTGACAGCCAGTCCGTAATTTTTCACCGCATCCTCGGCGGTCGGTGCCCCGAAGGCAAGGACAACGGAGGACTCATAACCGGCATCCTTGAGTTTCCTGGCAATGACGAATCCGTCTCCGCCGTTCTTACCCTTGCCGGTCACGCATACTACTGGTCCGTCCTCTTTCGGGAATTCCTTTATAATATGGTTTGCGCAGGATGTACCTGCTTTTTCCATGAGATCGTAGTAATGGGTCCCAATGGCATTTTCGGTCTCCTCTACCGCGCGAATTTCCGATGCAGTTAAAACATCCATAATTAATCCTCCTTCACCGCCACCGCAACAGCGGCAGCTGTCGTTCTGGTATGAGTCAGACTGAGTTCAAAACTCAGCCCCTGTTCTTTTACAATTTGTTCTGCCCGTCCGGAAAAGCCGTAGTGTGGGCAGCCGAGTTCGTCGTGAAGGACCTCTACCTCATTTAAAGAGAAATCCCGAACCCCGGTTCCCAGAGCTTTGGAAAATGCTTCTTTCGCGGCAAATGCCGCGGCAAGGCTCTCGGTTTTCATTCCGTGAGTTTCATAGTACTCCCTCTCCCGGGGGCCAAGCACCCGCTGCAGAAACCGTTCCGAAGAATGAACGGCCGTCTCCATGCGGTCCAGTTCCACAAGATCTATTCCCACTCTGAGCTTCATGATGCGCTCCTCCGTTCCTCGTTTCGGACTCTTATTTTACCATAATCTCTATTGCAAAAACACCGAGAGGGTGCTAAAATACTCGCGATATTCGAAACGCAATGACAGAGAGAGTAGTTTCTGTTTCCGGTTCCAAAGAGAAGGACTGTCACCGGCTGAAAGCGGACCTGTACCGGACAGCAATGAAGTTCACTCCCGAGCGGCATTCCTGAATTTCAGTAGGGAATGACGGCATCCCCGACGTTACCGGGTTCAAGTGCCGGCGGAGGCGCCGGAATGTGGGTGGTACCGCGGAGCAGTCAGACTTCGTCCCTTGTGGGACGGGGCCTTATTTTTTACCCAAAACTGCCCGGATCCCGCAGATCATCAAATAAAGGAAGGTACAGTATGAAGCAGAAAGAACAGCTCGAATCCATTCGGGCAGAAGCTGAAGCCGCATTAAAAAATATTGAGACCTTGGAAGAGCTTGACAACGCGAGAATCAAGTTTCTGGGTAAAAAAGGCGAGCTCACAGGCGTGCTCAAGACCATGGGCAGCCTGGCTCCGGAAGAACGTCCGGTTGTCGGCCAGCTCGCCAACCAGATCCGCAGCGACATCGCCGCGGGCATTGAAGCTAAAGCCAAAGAATTAAAAGACGCCGCTCAGGAGGCCAGACTTCTGGCAGAGACCATTGATGTCACACTTCCCGGTGAGCCCGTCGAAATCGGCCATGAGCATCCCCTGTCTCTCGTTCTCGACGAGGTCAAGGAGATCTTCATGGGCATGGGCTTTGAAATTGCCCAGGGTCCGGAAGTTGAGTGGGACTACTACAACTTTGAGGCTCTGAACATTCCGAAGGACCATCCGGCAAGAGACACGCAGGATACCTTCTATATTACTGACAATATGCTTCTCCGCACCCAGACCTCCGGAACTCAGATCCGTGTCATGGAAGAGAAGAAACCTCCAATCCGCATGATTGCCCCTGGACGTGTTTACCGGAGTGACGCCGTAGATGCCACGCACTCCCCGCTGTTCCACCAGATTGAAGGAATGGCCATCGATGAAGGCATTACCATGGGCGACCTCGTCGGCACCCTCGAGACTTTTGCCAAGAGACTGTACGGTTCTGACACCAAGATTCGTCTCCGTCCGCACCACTTCCCGTTCACCGAGCCGTCCTGTGAAATCGATGTCAGCTGCTTCAAATGCGGCGGCAAAGGCTGCTCCATGTGTAAGAACGAGGGCTGGATTGAAATTCTCGGTGCCGGCATGGTTCATCCGAAAGTTCTCCGCAACGGCGGAATTGACCCCGACAAGTACAGCGGATTCGCTTTCGGTGTCGGTCTTGAACGTCTTGTCATGTTCGCCTATGAGATGGACGACATGCGTCTGCTATATGAGAACGACATGCGTTTTCTGGAACAGTTTTAAGGAGGGTCTCGAATGGATTTATCGAAAAGATGGCTTCAGGATTACGTTGACATCGACGTTCCTGACAGAGATTTTGCGGAAGCACTTACAATTTCGGGCTCCAAAGTCGAGTCCTACCGTCACGAAGGCGAAGAGCTGAAAAATATTGTGGTGGGCGAAGTTCTCACGGTTGAGAAGCATCCGAATGCAGACCACCTGTTTGTCTGCACAGTCAATGTTGGAGAAGACAAACCGCTCCAGATCATTACCAGTGCCACCAACGTAACACCCGGCGTCTATGTACCGGTTGCCAAACACAACTCTGTGGTTCATGGCGGCCAGAAAATCACCAAGGGCAAAATGCGCGGGCTTCTCTCCGAGGGAATGTTCTGTTCGGTTGCCGAGCTCGGTCTTACCGTCAATGATTTCCCCTATGCGATTGAGGATGGAATTTTCCTTTTAGGGGACGACTGTCAGAAGGTTCCAGGTATGGATATCCGCGAGGCCATCGGTCTGAACGACGTCGTCACGGAATTTGAAATCACTTCCAACCGTCCGGACTGCATGAGCATCATTGGACTGGCCCGGGAAACCGCCGCCACTTACAACCTGCCACTGAAACTTCACAAGCCGGAAGTTAAACCAGGAGAAGGCGATGTCCACGATCTTCTCAAAGTAGATATTGAAGCTCCGGACAAGTGCTACCGTTACGTCGGTGCCGTAGTCAAGAACGTACGGGTAAAACCGTCCCCGCTGTGGATTCGTGAGAGACTCCGCGCCTGCGGCGTCCGCCCCATCAACAACATTGTCGACATTACCAACTTCGTCATGCTGGAATACGGTCAGCCTATGCATGCGTTTGACCTCCGCTACCTGGAAGGAAACCATGTCATTGTCCGCAATGCCAAAGAGGGGGAAAAGATTACTACCCTGGAGGGCGAAGAGCATGAGCTCAACCCATCCATCCTCGTTATTGCCGATGAGAAGAAGCCGGTCGCTGTAGCCGGTGTCATGGGCGGCGAGTACTCCGGAATCATGGATGACACCAACACCATTGTCTTCGAGTCCGCCTGCTTCCACGGTGCAACGGTGCGTCGCGGAGCCAAACAGCTCGGCCTTCGTACCGAGGCCTCTTCCCGTTATGAAAAGGGACTGAATCCGGACGACTGTGACCTCTGCCTCGCCCGTGCTCTGGAGCTCGTCCAGATGCTCGACGCCGGCGACGTTGTCAACGGAACTGTTGACAACTATGCCAATCCGAAAGAGCCGGTCACTCTTCCGTTTGAGCCTGAGTGGACCAACAAGTTTATCGGCATCAATGTTCCCGCTGAAGAGCAGGCCGATATTCTCCGGAAAATCGACTTCAAGGTAGAGGACGGCGTCATCACTGCACCAGCATTTCGTATTGATATTCATTCTCAGGCCGACATTTCCGAGGAGATTGCCCGGTTCTACGGATACAACAACATTCCGGCAACACAGCTGAAAGGTGTTGCTGATGCACAGCTTACGCCTCGGCAGAAATTCAATCGCCTGGTAGAACAGACCATGAGAGCGGCAGGGCTGTCAGAAATTCAAACCTTCTCGTTCATCAGCCCGAAGGAGTACGACAAGATCGCACTGCCGAAAGAGGACAGCCGCCGGAAGAACATCGTCATCCGCAATCCGCTCGGGGAAGACACCAGCGTTATGCGGACCACGGCTATTCCGTCCATGCTGAATACCCTCTCCCGCAACTATAACAACCGCAACCCGAAGGCCTACTTGTATGAGATGGCTACCGTCTACATTCCGCACGACACACTCGATGAACTGCCCGATGAAAATCAGCAGCTGGTTCTCGGTCTTTACGGCAAAAAGGCCACCTACTTCACTGTCAAGGGCATGGTAGAGAAGCTGCTCGAAATCTGTGGTATTGACAGCTACGATATTGAGCCGGTCCATGACGACCCGACCTTCCACCCCGGCCGCACTGCCAGGATTCTTGTCGACGGCAAAGAGCTCGCTGAGCTCGGAGAAATTCATCCGAATGTTCTTCACAACTATGAAATCGGCACCAGGGCTTACGTCGCCGCCATCGATGTCGAGCTGCTCTTTGAGAAGGCCAACCTCGTCAAGATCTACAAACATCTTCCGAAGTATCCGGTTACCACCCGTGACCTCGCCTTCGTTGTTGACGCCTCCACTCCGGTACTTGTTCTGGAGAAAGCCATCCGCAAAGCAATCAGCCCTTCCATTCTCGAGTCGGTTGATCTGTTTGATGTCTTCGTCGGCGACCAGGTCGGCAAAGGCAAGAAGAGTGTGGCCTTCAGCCTCCGCTTCCGTGCTGCTGACCGTACTCTCACCGATGAGGAAGTCAATGCGGCTGTAGATAAAGCCGTCAAGGAAGTGGCCAAAGTCGGCGGTGAGCTCCGCTCCTGAGTCCGAAATAGTATTTGTACCACAGTGCCATTTGTTATATAATGTATTAGAATAACCATTGGAGGTGGGACAAATGACGGATAAAACAATCCAGTTTTCCATCAAAGAAGACTCTGACGCAGAGATGAAACAGATATTAAATGAGGTGTATGGCGCGCTGAAGGAAAAAGGGTACAATCCTGTCAGTCAGATTGTCGGCTACATTCTGACGGAGGATCCGACATATATCACCACCCACAATAATGCGCGAAACCTCATCCGTCGGATTGACCGCGACGAGCTGCTTCAGGCACTGGTCCGGAATTTCCTCGACAAATAATACGAAACGGAGTGAAATCATTGGCTGAAGGAAATCAGTTTCTGACATACAAAGGATATCCTCTTGTCCGCAAAGGAAATATGCTCTACTACGGTAACATGTACGACCCGTTCGTCTGTGTACTGACCATTCAGAGCACCAAGAAGGTCAAGGATCTGGACGTGGCGGACCGGGTTAAGGTTCAGCTCACATCCACCAACCCCAGTGCTAAGCCGCAGGAAATCATCCGGAAGGCAAGCGAGAAAAACGGCCTCTATGCCGCTATGGACATCGCCTCCATCTGGCTGCGCAGAGCACTTCAGAATAAAGACTGAATAGAAGAGCAACGGCAGGCTCGCTGAGCCTGCCGCTTTTTTGTGAGGTTATTTCACCGTGAAAACAAAGAAAATCATTCTATGGACCTGTCTCGGACTGGTCGGCATATTTCTCATCTACTGTCTTATCGGCATTATTCCGCCGGCCTGTCATAAAAAACTAAATCCGAATGTCCTGACTCAGGCAAAGGAGGTTCAGTATACCTCCCCGACGGAAGGACCGGAACGAGTTCATTTTGTGGAGGACAACTACGAGGCTATGCTCTGGCGCATCCGCCTCATCAATTCCGCAGAGGACCACATTCTGCTGACCACGTTTACCTGGCAGGAAGATGACGTAGGAAAAGAGATGACCGCAGCCCTCCTGCAAGCCGCCAGACGGGGGGTCAAAATTCGACTTCTCATCGACGGATACTACGGTTGGAAGTTCCTGACGGGGAACCCGTATATGGATGCACTCATTCGAAACCCAAATGTTCAGGAGCGTTTTTACAACCGCTACAACTACGGACATGACTGGAAGCTGAACTACCGCCTGCACGACAAAATTCTCGAGGTCGACAACAGGGCCTTTATTGTCGGCGGACGAAACATTCAGAACAAGTTTCTCGGCATGGAAGGCCGGTCTTCAGAGCGCATCCGTGACTTCGACCTTGTCGTACAGGAAAACCACGCACCCGGTTCCAGCTCTGCACTCCCCTCCCTTAAGTCGTATTTTAACGAGCTCTGGCGTCAGCCCAACCATAAAGACTCGTTCCCCAGTGCGGACAAAGAGTCCATTCGGCGGGCGGAACAGGCGCTGGATCGCCTGTATAGGGAATTACCGAGACGCTACCCCGAGGCATACCAGGCTGTTGACTGGAAGAAAGTCTCAGTCCCGACGCATAAAATCACGCTCATCCGCGGCGACCCCGCACCGCATCGCAAAGAACCCATTTTAGGCGCAAAGCTCTACGACCTGATGTCCCGCGGACGGGTTATCAATATCCAGACCCCGTATCTGATGATGAACCGGACCATGTACCGCGCTGTTGCCGACTTAAACCGCGGACGGGCCGTCAACATTGTGACCAACTCCGCGGTGACCTGCAGCAATGCCTTCGGCGCATGCGACTACATGAACCAGAAAAAGAACATTATGAAAACCGGCAGCACCATCTACGAGAACAATGGGCGGGCCACGCATGCCAAGGCCATTACCATTGACGACCGCCTGACCGTAGTCGGGTCCTGCAACATGGATATGCGAAGCGAATATCTCGACTCTGAAATTATGCTCGCCGTGGATTCCCGTGAACTGAACTCCATAGTCTCCCGGGGCATTCAGGGACTGAAGGACACCAGTCTTCAGGTTAACCCGGACGGCAGTACTGTGCCCGGCAAACGGTATAAAAAAGCGAAAAAGACGGGGTCGCGCAAATGGGGGTATCCCTTCCTGCGCGGGGTCGTCTGGATTATCCGCCCGTACCTGTAAAATAAATTGTACGCAACCCTTTTCAAATAACTGAACAGTTGCTATAATAAGGGAAAATCCAAACTAAGGAGTGTCTGTTATGGCAGAAACAATCGCTGAAAAACTGAACCGTGAAGGCAATGAATATATCCGCAAGCACCACGACGCCGACTTCGTCTTTGTCCTGGAAAAATGCGAGGAAATTGAAAAAGAGTGCAAGAAGAACCACAGCTATTTCCACAAGGACCCCGACGTTGCAGAAATTCTTGAGGAAAAGGAAAACGAGTACCAGATGGTTCACGGCACCCGGTTCTCCGCAAGACCGCAGAAGAACCGCTTTCTCAACTACGACAACAAATAAGTCCTGAAAATAGACAGTAAATCTAAAAGCATCGCTTCAGCGGTGCTTTTTTTGTATAAAAAGTACTAAATTTTTGGTATGTTCTGTCATATTGGTTCCGTCTAGAATAGGAATTGAGATAAATAATCGGTTCTACATTAAAGGAGGAACAAAACTATGGCTGATAAACCTGATATCAAAATGTCAACTGCTTCGAGAACCAGAAAGAGCCTTCATAAACTTCAGGTTATGAAAGACAAGGGCGAAAAGATCGTCCAGATGTGCCCTGCAGAGCTCGGTCCAATCTTTGCTCTTGCTGCAGAGATGGTTGGATGCGACATCATGCGTGTCCCGGGAATCCTTTCCCTCCGCGCTGGTATGTCTGCAGAGGATGAGGCTGTTAACGCAAGACTCTCCATTCAGAAATACCGTGAATATGTCAAGATTATCCATATGAACTATTACATGGCTACCCCGTTCTATGCAGATAAGGTAGACGCAGTTAAATATGGTGCACAGTATGTATTCTGGGGCGCAGACTCCATCCTCGCCATGGGCGTTACCAATGACGTTCTGAAGTTTATGTCTGACAACTTCGTTCCCACCTATCTCCACATCGGCGCAATCTCCGGCTGGCAGACCAACGCTACCGGTTACAGAAGAGTCGGTAAGACTGCAGAAGATGCGTTCCGTATCTTTAAGTGGGGCTATGAGTATCAGGAGAACGGTTCTCCGCAAGACCGCAGAAGAACCGCTTTCTCAACTACGACAACAAATAAGTCCTGAAAATAGACAGTAAATCTAAAAGCATCGCTTCAGCGGTGCTTTTTTTGTATAAAAAGTACTAAATTTTTGGTATGTTCTGTCATATTGGTTCCGTCTAGAATAGGAATTGAGATAAATAATCGGTTCTACATTAAAGGAGGAACAAAACTATGGCTGATAAACCTGATATCAAAATGTCAACTGCTTCGAGAACCAGAAAGAGCCTTCATAAACTTCAGGTTATGAAAGACAAGGGCGAAAAGATCGTCCAGATGTGCCCTGCAGAGCTCGGTCCAATCTTTGCTCTTGCTGCAGAGATGGTTGGATGCGACATCATGCGTGTCCCGGGAATCCTTTCCCTCCGCGCTGGTATGTCTGCAGAGGATGAGGCTGTTAACGCAAGACTCTCCATTCAGAAATACCGTGAATATGTCAAGATTATCCATATGAACTATTACATGGCTACCCCGTTCTATGCAGATAAGGTAGACGCAGTTAAATATGGTGCACAGTATGTATTCTGGGGCGCAGACTCCATCCTCGCCATGGGCGTTACCAATGACGTTCTGAAGTTTATGTCTGACAACTTCGTTCCCACCTATCTCCACATCGGCGCAATCTCCGGCTGGCAGACCAACGCTACCGGTTACAGAAGAGTCGGTAAGACTGCAGAAGATGCGTTCCGTATCTTTAAGTGGGGCTATGAGTATCAGGAGAACGGTGCCGGCGGTATGACCATCGAGCTTACCCCGATGGAAGTTTCCCAGGCAATCTCTGAGAAACTCCGTGTTCCGGTTGTCTCCATCGCAGGCGGCGCTCCGTGCGACGGTTCCGAGATGGTAGATATGGATACTTTCGGCATGATGCCGAAGCCGGCTTCTCACTCCAAGACTTATGCAGAGCTCTTAAGCTTCCTCTGCGAGGCCTACATGGGCTGGGCAGACGATGTCCGCGAGGGCGGCTATCCGGAGGAGAAACATGGTTATCACATGGATCCGGAAGAACTCGAAAAATTCAACGACATGATGGCAAAATTCTAAAGCATAACCCCGGAAGAGGCAGGCTTTTACGGCCTGCCTTTTCTATTGCTTCCAATGACTCTTGTACCCAATTTTTGGTATGTATTAGCACTCAATGCCGTGCTATGCTAATATTAATCAGGAGGACTTTGCCATGGGTAAACAAATCACATTTGAAAGCCGCGTACAGCGCGGATTAATGGCCGGTGTCGACAAGCTGGCCAATACCGTCAAGGGAACTCTGGGACCGAAAGGCAGAAATGTCACTATGCACCAGAAACCTGGTCTCCGCGGAGCAGACTACTCCGATAAGACCGATCCCAACTCCCCCATTCTTGTGACGAACGACGGAGTCACCATTGCCCACTCCATTGTTCTGGAGGACCCGGTGGAAAACATGGGTGCCCAGTTTCTAAAGGAAGTGGCTACCAAAACCAACGATGAGGCCGGAGACGGGACAACCACGGCTACCATCCTGGCCCAGAGCATTCTGCATGAAGGGTTTAAGAATGTCTCGGCCGGAGCCAATCCCATAGCCCTGCAGAAAGGAATTCTCAAAGCTTCGGATAAAGCGGTTTCCCTGCTTCAGCAGAGCGCCATTTCCATCTCCACGCGGGAGCAGCTGTCGAAAGTTGCCGCCATATCCTGCGAAGATAAGGACCTCGGAGATATGGTCGGAGAAGCCCTGGACCGTGTCGGTCTGGAAGGCGTTGTCACAGTCGACGACTCCCACCGTTACGAGACCACGCTGGACGTCATGGAGGGTATTGTATTTGAGCGTGGCTTCCTCTCTCCCGTTATGACCACGGATAAGAATCAGACGGTCTGCGAGCTCCATAACCCGTACATTCTCATGAGTGACAAGGAAATTACCAACCCGCAGGACATCATCCCTGCCCTCATCTGTGCAGCCGAAGATGACCGGCCCATGCTTATTATCTCGAACGGAGTTTCCGGCGAAGCACTGGGCTTAATTCAGCAGAATAAAGTCGACGGCGATATGGATATCTGCTGTATCCTCGCACCGCTTTACGGCGAAGGTCGTGAGTGGCGGATGGAAGATCTGGCCGTTCAGACCGGCGGTGTCTATATTACCGATAAGCTTGGTCTGGATATCCGAAAAGTTACCCGAGACATGCTCGGACAGGCGGACTACGTCAAAGTCACCAAGAAGCGCACCGTGATTACCGGCGCAAAAGGCGACCCGGAGAAGGTCAAAAAACAGGTCCAGGAACTCCGGTATCTGGTTGACCATACCGACTATGAGTTTAACCGCAAGCGTTACGAAGAGCGCCTCGCGAAGTTTGTATCCGGAGTGGCTACGATTGACGTTGGAGGACAGACCCAGACCGAAATCTGGGAGCGGAAAGCCCGGGTAGAAGATGCTGTCAATGCAGCCCGTGCCGCCAAAGAAGAGGGTATTGTTGCCGGCGGTGGAATTGCCTATCTGAACATTCTTCCAAAGCTTCAGGAGTTTGCAGATACCCTGGAGGGGGATCAGAGGACTGGCGCCTTGACCGTTGTCCGTGCTCTGAAATCCCCGGCAAGACAGATTGCAGAGAACGCCGGTCTGGACGGTGCGTCTGTTCTGGCCCACCTCTTAGAACAGCCTGCAGACACCGGCTACGACGTCGATACAGACCAGTATGTCAACATGCTGGACCACGGCATTATTGACCCGGTCAAGGTCTCCCGGATGGCCCTGGAGAGCGCCTGCTCGGTATCCGCTACCCTGCTGACTGTCGGCGCCGGAATTTCTGATGTCCACTGAGGAGAACACTATGACCAGAGAAGAAAAGATCCGGCAGTACATCCTCGACTATGACCTCGACGTGCCGGAAGAAAAAATAAAAAACGAGTATGACTTTATTGTGCTCGACTTAAAGCACCGCATGCAGTATGACACTCTGTCTACGGGTACCCGTCACCCCGACGTTCAGGGAGAGCTGGAAGCCCAGAAAGAGGATATCTTAAAAGCTGCCACGTATGAAGCGAAGTCAGAACTGGTATTCAAGGATATCATTAAGAAGCAGAACTTCACAGTGACACCGGAAGAACTGCAGGCGGAAGCTCAGGACATGATAGAGCGAGAACACTCCACTATGGACATGGTCAAACGTTTCTTTGGAGACGACCTCACCGGCCTGGAACCAGACCTGAAACGCCGGAAAGCCATGGACTGGATCGTGGAACAATAAAACAGGACAGAAAAAGAACCGTGTCAAACGACACGGTTCTTTCTTTATTTTCTGTGCCCATAGAACCACAGAACGGCGAGTCCACAGCCGCCGACGATATTGCCCAGCGTTACCGGAAGCAGATTTCTCAGAAGGAAGCTGCTCCAAGTCAAAGCACTAAAGCCTGCTCCCAGAACCGGGTAAAGTGATTTGGCAAAAAGCCCTGCGGGAATATAAAACATATTGGCAACACAGTGCTCAAAGCCGTTAATAACAAAAAAAGCAATAGGAAGGTAAGCGCCGACAGCTTTGCCAATAGCGGAACTCGCGCACGTGGCGCAGGCTACAGCAATACAGACAAGGACATTGCACAAAATACCAAATACAAAGGCCTTGCCAAATGACAGCGAACATTTTGTGGATGCCACCTGCATGGTATAAACAGCCAGTTGATTGTCCCCCATACCGAACTGTCCCATAAAGGCACAGGCAGCAGCCAGAACAACTGCTCCCGCAAAATTTCCGAGGTAGACCGTAATCCAGTTTCGAAGCATTTTACCGAACGTTGTCTTATGAGTAAGAATTGAAATTGGGATCAGACAATTTCCGGTAAACAGCTCCGCCCCGGTGAAGAGGACCATTATCAGGCCAAACGGGAACAGCAGCCCAGCCGCAACTTTGGCGATTGACGGGTTTTCAATTCCAAAGCACGCAATGTTGGTCACGGATCCGCCGAGACCAATCAGGAATCCGGCCAGGATTCCCAGAAGGAGTAATTGTATGAAAGGTTTTTTCGTTTTAGCAGCTCCCGTATCCGCATAGCGGTCGAGAAACTGAGTGGGAGAAAGCATCAGTGTCCGGCACTCCTCTCTGCAGCCTCCACGACGTGTCTGGCAAGAACCGCTGTGGTGACCGAGCCGACGCCGGCAGGAACCGGAGTAATTGCTTTCACAATTTTGCTGGCAGCATCAAAATCTACATCGCCGACGAGCTTATTCTTGGTCTCCGACCAGTTGATGCCTACGTCGAGGACAATCTGGCCCGGAGCGAAGCAGTCTGCACCAAGAGTTTCGGCACGCCCGAGGGCGGCAATGACGATGTCGGCTCCCCGGACAACTTCGGGGAGAGCTCTGGTCCTGCTGTGGCACACAGTCACGGTCGCGTTATTTGCTTTCTGCAGGAGCAGCATTGCTACCGGTTTTCCAATAACTAAGCTGCGGCCGACGACCACGGCCCGTTTTCCGCTGATGTCCACACCGTAATGCTTCAGCACGGCGATGCAGGCCTCGGCGGTGCAGGGCGCAAATCCTGATCCGACACCGGCATAGATAGTTGCCATAGAGCCGCGGGTAATTCCGTCCACATCCTTCTCCGGAAGCAGGGTCTCACAGGCGGCGGGTTCATCCAATGTTTTGGGCAGCGGACGGAACATAAGGACACCGTGAACGCTGTCATCCCCATTTAAAGTCTGGATGGTGTGTACCAGTTCGTCCTGGGACACAGTCTCCGGGAGCACCACCTGCTTTACCGCAATGCCGTTCTTGTCGCAGCGCTTCAGTGCACCGCGTTCATAGGCAAGATCGTCCTCGCGTTCTCCTACACGCAGGATGGCCAGGGTCGGAGTAATTCCTTGTTCCTTCAGTTCGGCTGCACGCGCTGATGTCTCAATGTCCAGCGCGTCCGCTGCAGGTTTTCCTTTCCAGATTTCACTCATTGGAGAGCCTCCAGTATAGTCTGATATACATCATCCGCGGCGGGGAGATACCGATCCATCCGGACCTTAACCTCTTCCATCAGGGAATCCGCATATTTTTTGTCTTTCATAAGACGTGTATTGACATACACGTTAAGCGCAGCGCACTGCACCGCAGATTTAGCAAGTGATGCAGCACATCCTGCATCAGAGATCATCAGTTTGCTTCCAAGCTCTGCATATTCCCGTACCAGCTGAATGACATTACAGCTGAGACGGAGAATCTGCATGGGAGGCTCTGCAGCCTGGTGCAGACACTGTTCCAGGGTTTCGTCGCGTCCCTCCTGGTCTTTCGGAATAGAGTACGCTTTGGAGAGCGGTTCAAAGGCCGCAGCATCAGCGTCAATCTGCTGAAGAAGCTGGGTCCTCAGCCGTTCGGCCATGGCGTCCAGCTGTTTTAAGCGCGGTTCATTCTGCGCATATTTCTTTTTGCCGATGGTGAGATTTCCCACCATATTTCCAAGAGCAGCAGCAAGAGCTCCGGCAAGCGCCGCGGCTCCGCCACCCCCTGGCGTCGGGGAAGACGACGCCAGATCAGCAGCAAAGTGCTCAAGGGAAGTATTGAGCATAGTCATGAGTTTTACCTCTTGGTTTGTCTGAATAAATGTTTAGAACAGTCCGGTAATCTTTCCATCCTCGTCGACGTCGATTCTCTCGGCAGCCGGACGTTTCGGAAGACCCGGCATGGTCATAATGTTTCCGGTCAGGGCAACAATGAATCCCGCTCCGGCGGAGACTTTCAGGTTGCGTACGGAGATGCGGAATCCTGTCGGCGCGCCCAGCTTGGTCTGGTCATCCGAGAAGCTGTACTGGGTCTTGGCCATGCAGATCGGAAGATTTCCAAATCCGAGGCTCTCCAGTTCTTTCAGCTGTTTCGGTGCCTTGTCGACAAGATCAACGCCGTCAGCATGGTAAACCTTGGTCGCAATAGCGTTGAGTTTTTCTTCAATGGTGGAATCAAGGTCATAGCAGTACTTGAAGTCATTGGGCTCTTCGCAGAGACGAACTACTTCTTTGGCGAGAGCAATTCCGCCCTCTCCACCTTTGGCCCAGACTTCTGACAGAGCGACATTGACGCCGAGCTCATTACACTTCTTTTCAACCAGGTCGAGTTCCGCCTTGGTATCGGTCGGGAAGGCATTGATAGCAACGACAACCGGAAGCCCAAAGACGTTCTTGATGTTGTCGACATGCCGGAGAAGGTTCGGGAGGCCCTTTTCCAGAGCAGCGAGGTTCTCCTTGTTCAGGTCAGCTTTGGCTACGCCGCCGTGGTGCTTAAGAGCACGGACAGTTGCCACAACAACGACTGCGGAGGGCTGGATTCCCGCGTACCGGCACTTAATATCGAGGAACTTCTCTGCGCCGAGATCTGCGCCGAATCCAGCTTCCGTAATGGCATAGTCGCCTAACTTCATGGCCATCTTTGTGGCAGTAACACTGTTGCAGCCGTGAGCAATATTGGCAAACGGGCCGCCGTGAATCAGAGCGGGGTTGCCTTCCAGAGTCTGGACCAGGTTTGGTTTCAGGGCATCTTTCAAAAGAGCCGCAGCTGCTCCCTGGGCTTTAAGGTCTGCAACAGTTACTGGTTTGTCATCATAGGTATACGCAACGACCATACGGGCCAACCGCGCTTTCAGATCGTTGATATCGGAGGCCAGGCAGAGAACCGCCATAACCTCGGAAGCGACCGTAATATCAAATCCATCTTCTCTGGGAACGCCCTGCTTCAGTCCGCCAAGGCCGTCAACAATATGACGCAGCTGGCGGTCGTTCATGTCTACTGCACGTTTCCAGGTGATTTTCTTGGGGTCAATTCCAAGCTCATTGCCCTGCTGAATATGGTTATCGAGCATAGCTGCAATGAGGTTGTTGGCCGCACCGATGGCATGGAAGTCACCGGTGAAGTGGAGGTTAATGTCCTCCATGGGAACAACCTGGGCATATCCGCCGCCGGCTGCACCGCCTTTAATTCCGAATACCGGGCCGAGAGACGGCTCGCGGAGAGCGACAACGGCCTTTTTGCCAATGCGCTTCATTCCGTCTGCAAGACCAACAGTCGTTGTGGTCTTGCCCTCACCTGCGGGAGTCGGAGAGATGGCGGTTACCAGGATCAGCTTTCCATCGGGCTCATCCTTCTTATCTTTTAAAAGTTTATAGTCGATTTTGGCTTTGTAATTGCCGTACTGTTCCAGGTATTTCTCGTCGATTCCCGCAGTCTCTGCGATCTCGGTGATTTTTTTCATCTGGCATTCCTGAGCAATTTCAATATCAGTCTTAGGCATGTTAGTACGTCTCCTCCTATCTCCTGTATTGTCCGTAATTTTCTATATCCAGAATAATTCCCCGATAATTCCGTCACAATAGACAAAATTATGCATCTTGTCCTTATGGATACTGTGAATTTTCTGACAGATATATGACAAGTTCTGCAGACGTCCCCCTGCAGATTGCAGGGGATCCGGTAAAATTTTCAGGCCTCAATCAATAGTTCTTTAACAGTTGTTTTGTTATAATCATCTTGTAAATTCGGATGGAGGTGGACATATGAAGCTCAACCCCGATATTGTCTCTGCGGAGCTCCAGGCGTTCTTTCCAGTTGAACTCATGGGAACACCGGAACAGGACATGGTCCTAGAACGTCCTGAATTTTATCTGGATGCACAGACGGAGATATGCACTGGTCACTTCTATATTCTGACCAGTTCAAAACTTCCACAGACCAGTGAGCTAAAGCCTGGATATACGTTTCTGTGCTGCGAGCCCCTCTCTGTCCCGCATCAGCTCCTCACCCGCGGGTGTGTCATCCGCTTGAAGCAGAAGGAGAGTCCGTTCGCTGTCATGAATGCGATCACCGGAATTTACGACCGCTACAGCCGCTGGTTTGAACAGCTTCATCAGATCGTAGAGACTACGGCCGACATCTCTGAAATGACAGAACTTACCTCTCAGACCCTCCGAAATCCGGTAATGGTTCTGGACGCAGAATTCCGGGTTCTGGCTGCCGCCGGATATGACGATTCTCCTCAGCCATCTATCCCGGAACAGATTCTGAACACTGAGTTCAAAACCCAGGTCACAGATCCCGTTCACATGAAACTTATGGGTCACGAAGTTCTCAGTTACAATCTGTTTGATACCAATGAGTATGCCGGAAGCATCACCATAGAGTATCAAAATCGGCCGTACAACCCCGGTGATGATCCCCTGATCCGTCTCTTTGCCCACTTTCTGATGCTTGCCATGCGTCAGCATTTTCAGTTCTTAAGTTCCGGGCGCAGCCTGCTCCGCCAGACGTTTCAAACTCTGATGGAGGGGATGCCTCTCTCTGCAGAAGATCAAAAACAGCTCCAGGACATGCAGCTTCCTGCCCAGTGGCGATGTATGGTTCTCCAGCCATGTCAACAGGTCAGTCCAGTCCCTGTCTCCTACATCTGCAGCCAGCTGGAGAGCAAACTGTCCCCCTGCATTGCGTTCTCATATGAGAACAACATAGCTGCTTTTCTCAGTGCGGAATCGCCTGTCAATACCAATTCCTCCCGGGAGAATTTTATTCAACAGATCAGCCGGAAGCTGGAAACAGAAAATTTGAAAATTGGGGTAAGCTCCCTGTTTTCCGATCTTTCTACTGTGTCCTGGCACTACAAGCAGGCCGTAGCGGCGCTCAAGAACGGCATGCTGTCTGATCCGGGCTGGACCTTCTATTTTTTTGAGGAATATGCGCTTGACGAACTCGTACTCAATTCCACAGGCGATGAACCTCTTGAAATGTACTATTCTGACGGGCTGAAAAAGCTCTTTGAGCACGACGCCTCATCCTCCACCAGTTATATTGATACGCTGCGGACTTATTTAAACAATAATATGAATGTCACCGCCACAGCGGAACAGCTCTGTATCCATCGAAGCACACTGATGGAGCGGCTTGCCCGCATTAAACGGGAACTGTGGGATGATTTGTCTGATTCGGATATCCAGCTGCGTCTCCGCATCATTCTGAAGGCGTTGGAGCTGCGGAATAACCGAGATCAATAAAAGCAGCATGTCCGCCCGGAGAAAATTCGGGCGGATATTTTTTATCTTGTCCTGAAACAAAGCTTCCACCCCGACAAAGTGCAGGGTGACAAAATTATGTATTCATTCTTCTCAATTTTTGTGATAATTTTGAAATATACTTGACATGTGAATATGACATTTTAGTAAAAATGTTAGATAGTGAGGTTATTAAATGAAAGAGAACACTTCCCAGAGTGTGGACTGGGAAAAGCTGTACAAATTCATTGTGACATGTGGGAAAGTCCATGACCCATATCAGTTTACGGTAAAGATTGTCAAGGGGTTTGAAAAATTTCTTCAGTTTGATGACGCAATTGTCATCTTCCTGGACGGAAATCGTGGAATCGTTGACCAGTACTTATATAAATTCGATAAAAACTGGTTCCATATCTTTATTGAATACTATGCTAAAAAAGAAATCAGCCCATTTTTTGGTATGAATACGGACGCCGCAGAGAACCCGAACCATCCGTTCGTCACGGTCCTGGACTGGAATAAAGTTCCCGACTCCGACTTTGTCCGGGATTATATTCAGGAAAACCATCTCAGTGAGAGTCTGACTTTCCTGCTCTATGATTTAAACGGGCTGCCGCGCAGTGTATTTACGTTTGACTTAAAGCATGGAAAACACTTTTCTGAAAATTCCATTGAGGTTATGAAGATTCTGGTACCAGCACTTAATAATCTTCATAAGAACTTTTATGTCAAAATTCCTGGGGGATTCCGCCACAGCAATCCTCTGTGGAATGAGGCTCAGCTGACTGACCGCGAGAGTGAGATTGTCGATCTGATCTGCCAGGGTGTTTCCCCAAACAACATCAGCAAGATTTTACATATTGCGACATCTACCACCTACAAGCATATTGCCCATATCTACGAAAAGTTCCATGTCTCCAGCAAGCAGGAACTTCTGGTCAAGCTGCTGAACACGGAGAGATAAGCAAGGCTATACTCAAAATTGAGTATTCAAGATACATAATTCTATCGATTCTGTCATGTTTTACGCCTTGATATGATGAAGCTGTCCAATAAATAAAAATATTGTCTATAATTTTCGTAAAATATCAACATTTTTTTAGGAGGTAAAATTATGGCTATCAACTCGAAAAGTAAATTAAAGGACGTTATTGCAGATGAGCGTGCTGTTGCTATCATCGACAAGTACATCCCTGGATTCATGGAGAAATCCGCGCAGTTCGGCCCGGTTATGGGCATGAAGTTCAACATGCTTCTCCGGTTCCCACAGGTCGGCCTCGACAAGGACACCGTCAAAGCACTCTGCGATGAGATTGATAAGCTTGACGCATAACTGAATCTAACGAGAGCCGCCTGTATTTTCGTATCGGCGGCTCTTTTTTTCGGAGGATTTTCCTATGAAACAGGTCTGTGTAGTCACCGGAGGCATCGGTGGAATTGGCTCCGCCGCCGTAAAGCAGATGGCAGAGCTCGGTTATTCCGTACTGGTCTCTGATATTCATCAAGATAAAATTGACGCAAAGATCGCAGAGCTCCGCGCTCTCGGTTATGAGGCCGAGGGTATGGTCTGCGACACTTCTGACCGCAGTCAGTGCGATGCACTGGCGAAAAAGGCTGCTTCTATGGGTAAAGTCCAGGGGCTAATCCAGCTCGCCGGCCTGACTCCGGGGTTTGCCTCCCACAAGGCCATTGTCAAAGTGGACTGCCTTGGGACCATGAACATTAACGAGGCGTTCTACCAGGTCATGGACCCTGGCGCCTGCATTATTGATATCTGCTCCTGCGCCGGACATTTTATGCCGCAGGACACCTGGCCCGAGGAGATTTTTGACCTTGCGCTCACGGATAAGCAGAAATTCTATGACGAGTTCACAGAATTTCTCGGAAACTTTGGCGATGACGAGACGGCCTCCAACATGGCCTACGTCTATGGACGCACCTTTGTTTACTGGTATGTCCGCAAGGCATGCTATGCCTTTGGACGAAACAAGGGCATCAGGATTCTCTCCGTCTCTATCGGTTTTGTTGAGACTCCGCAGTCTAAGGCAGACCTGGAGCGTGTCGGCGACTATGAGAGCCGAATGGGACAGCAGATGTCCTACAGTGCATTCGGACGGCCGGGTACCCCAGAGGAGGTTGCCTTTCTGTTCTCCACCCTGATTGACCCCAAAAACAGCTATCTGACCGGAACTGATATTTACTTTGACAACGGGTGTGATGCCAACGGGTATCTCGGCCAGTTCGAGCCTTATGACCCGTCAGTCAACCCGTACAACCCCGAATAAAAATTCAATCGCATATATTAAGGAGGAATACACATGGCCAACAGAATGGACGGTAAGGTTGCCGTCGTAACCGGAGCTGCATCTGGCATGGGTAAAGCCATTGCTGAAGCTTTCCTGCAGGAAGGCGCAAAAATTGTCGGAATGGATTTAAACGAAGAACGTCTCGGCGATTTAGTGGATGATGCCAAGGATCTCGGCCTTGCAGATAATGTCAAAACCATCCGCGGTGACATTACTAACGATGACGACTGTGCAGCGGCGGTAAAACTCTGTGTTGAGACTTTCGGCACCATGAATGTTCTCTCGCACAACGCCGGCGTCATTGACGACATGAGCCTCGTAGAAGACATGACTAATGAGATGTGGGACCGCGTTCTGCGGATTAACCTCACCGGTTCCATGAAGATTACCCGCGCCGCGCTGCGGTACTTCGTACCCAACGAAATTGAGGCGTCAATTGTTATGATTACGTCGAACGGCGCATTCGAGAGTGCAACCGGCGGTCCGGCATACTGCGCATCCAAGGCCGGTGCAAACGCACTGATGAAGTCCATTGCGTTTGAGTACGGCCGCGTCGGCATCCGCTGCAACTCGATCTGCCCAGGTCCGGTTCTGACCAACATTACCGACTCCGCCCCGAAGTTCAATGAAAAGGGCAACAAGATTCACAACGAGTCCGGTTACAACGCCGATGCGTACAAGTGGACCGGCGGCATGATTGCCATGCCGGAGCAGATTGCCCCGCTTGCCGTATACCTTGCCAGCGATGAGTCCACATTTGTCAACGGCGCATCTCACATTATTGATTCAGGTACGTGCCTGTCAAGATAAAGCTCCTTACACAAGCTCCATAACATGAAAAAACCCCCTGGCAGCGTGATCTGTCAGGGGGTGCTGTGTTTTTCAAAGATGTTTTGGGGCTTATGGAGTGGAAGAGCAGATTCGGGGCTGGAAGGTCCAATTGGATGGGGTGGAAAAGCGAATTCAGGGGCTGGAAGGTCCAATTGGATGGGCCGAAAAGAGATTGGAAAAAAGCTGCCTTTTTCGGCAATTTCTCCCCAAGAGATATGCTTCGCTTTTGAAGTTTATGTAGCTTAAGTCGCTTTTAGAGACTTTTTTCCACCGGATTTTCGGATTATTGGAAAAATAGCGGCAAAATCCTGGTAAGATTTTCACGGTTTTGGGCACTTTCTTTCCAAAAATTTTGCCACGGATCCGGGCGCCCTCACTGCTCCACATACAGCTCCTCCGCTGCCTGCGCCGCATATTTTCCGGCACTGGCATCCGCCAGGCGGCGGTTAAAGGCATCCAGCGTACCGGCAGGAAGCAAAAACGTCAGTGAGACAGCAGAACCGAAGTCTGTGTCCTCCAGGCGGCCATCGCTGTCGGCCAGCAGGGATGGAAACCTGCCGTACAGACTATAATCCAGCTCGAGCCTGCAGCGAGTCATGCGCCGCATGGTGACAATACCTGCAGCGTCCAACGCGCGCTGGGCCCCTTCGGAATAGGCACGGACAAGGCCGCCGGTGCCCAGCAAAACGCCGCCAAAGTACCGCGTTATGACCACACAGACATCCGTAACCTGCTGACCTGTCAGGACATCCAGCACCGGGCGGCCGGCCGTGCCTGAGGGCTCACCGTCATCCGAGAAATGCTGCATATTCCCATTTCGTATGATATAGGCCGGGACATTATGGCGTGCGTCCCAGTGTTTGGAACGAATTTTCTGAATAAATGCGTTAGCCTCATCCTGCGTCTGCACGGGACAGGCATAGCAGTGAAACTTTGAGCGCTTCACCTCCAGGAAGCCGGCGGCCTCCTGCTTTACAGTACGGTATTCATCCATGTCGTTCCCTCCTCTATTGTTGAGCGCCGTTCGGCTCGGCCTTTACCCGGGCAGCCAGCTCACCTATTTGCCGGTGCGTCCGGCCACTACCGGGCAGCCAGCTGACCCATTTGTCTGGTCCTCCAACGCTGGTGGCATCCGCGTGCGCCGGTCCGTGCTCTGTGCCATGCAGCGCGAACTACAATGCCACGGCCCCGCCGGGACCTCCGGGCATGAAAAATGGCGGTACATAAAATGTACCGCCTTATTTTTCATTCATTAGCCATTCTTCTGTGCTTTGCTGTAACGTCTGTTGAAGCGATCAACACGTCCGCCAGTATCCACAAGTTTCTGTTTACCAGTGAAGAACGGATGGCATTTGGAGCAGATATCCACGCGGATTTCCGGTACAGTGGACTCAGTCTCATAGGTTGCGCCGCATGCACATCTTACGGTAGCAGGACCGTACTGAGGATGAATTCCTTTCTTCATTCGTTTCACCTCTTTCAGCTTTTCCGGGGATGACATATCCCTTTCGTTACCCAAGAATTATAACAAAGTGGTATACGAAATGCAATAAGGAAATTTACTCAGCAACAACTTTCTGCGCAAATTCGGCGACAGACTTCAGATCGTCTGCGTTCGGGCGACCCTGATGGAACTTCTTCGCCCACTGCCCTTTGCAGTGCCACTCTTCGTCGGCCATCTTCAGGCCTGCAGCCTCAACAACACCCTTCATCTGGTTGTAAGTGGACTCCAGAAGTGCTGCGCTACTGATGTTAACTACCTTGCCGACCTTGACATTAATGTTCTTGACAAAGTCCTTAACCTTGCCTTTAGCACCCGCATAATAAACGGAGTTACACAGGAAGAGGACATCAACATCCTCAGTCAGTGGGTGATCAATAGTCAGCGCCTCTACACCGACAGCATCGGCAACGGCTTTGGCAAGTTTTTCAGTGTTTCCTGTCTGAGAATAGTATCTTACTGCAACTTTCATGGTATTCGTTCCTTTCCACAGTCAGTGTCTCGATATTTATATGCGTACGGTAAATGTGGTCCCCTTCCCCTCTTCGCTCTCACACGTAATGGAGCCGTTGAGAAGTTCCACAATTCTTTTTACAATGGACAGCCCCAGGCCGTTTCCCTCTTTCTTGTGGGACGCGTCGCCCTGGTAAAACTTGTCGAAAATGTGTTCCTGCTTTTCCGGAGAAATCCCCGCACCGTTGTCGGCAATGGAAATAACCAGAATCGGACCCTCATGTTTTGAGGTAACCCGAATGGCATCACCCGGACTGGAGTATTTAACTGCGTTGTCCAGCAGGTTAATCCAGATCTGTTCGAGAAGATCTGGGTCGGTCTCGAGCGTCATCGGCTCAAGCTCCACCTCTATGTCTTCCGCACGATCCGGGTATTTTTCATCCAGAAGAATTACCGCTCTGCGCAGCTGTTCATCCACCTGTACGGGTTCTTTCCGGGTCAGAATAGTCGTGTTGTCCAGACGGGACATCCGCAGCATATTGCCGCAGAGGTGCGACAGACGTTCCGACTCTTCTTTAATAATCCCGAGATACTCCTTCTGCTCTTCCGGTGAGACATTGTCATCCTCCAGCAGTTCACAGAACCCGGAAATGGCCGCAATCGGGGTCTTAAACTCATGAGAGACATTGCTCATGAAATCTTTCCTCATGTAGTTCATCCCATTCAGCTGTTCGGTCATTTTGTTGAAGTTTTTCTGCAGATCTTCATACTCCGAGACCGTTACCAGGTCAGACGACTCCGGAATCTGGACTGTAAAGTCTCCGTCAGCCACTTTCTGTGCGGCATTCGAAACCTCATGGATTGGCTCAGCAAATGAATCGCCGTGGAGATACAGAATGATGCCGCCTAATCCCATGGTAACGGTGCAGACTGCACCTACCGCGCCCAGGATGGTCTTCTGGGAAATTGGTCCTTTATGGAATACTTTCAGTCCGGCAAGGGTCGCTCCGCCCGCGAGACAGCACGCTGTGCACAGTACTCCTGTGGAGACCACAGGGAAATACAGCCGCATCGGTATAGAGATTTGCTGCTTCAGAGCTTTTCCCAGCGACTGTTCTATTTTTTTGACAAGATCGGTCATTTTACTTTTCCTTTGTACCCGAGACCCCGGACGGTGATAATCTCAAAATTCGGGTTCCCGTCAAATTTCTTTCTCAATTTTTTGACATGGGCGTCGACATTCCGCTCATCGGAGTCGGTGTCCATGCCCCAGATTTCATCCAGCAGCTCCAGGCGCGTAAAAATCTTGTTCGGGTTGCTCAGGAGCTTGTAGAGCAGGTAGAACTCCTTCGGCGGGAGCTGAATTTCCTCTCCGTCGGTGGTCACAGTCAGCGCGTCGTAGTCAAGCACGCTGGTTCCTACGGTCAGCTTCTTCTCGTTGGCGAGCTGCGACCGGCGCAGGAGTGCCTGTACCCGGAGCACCATCTCTTTTAAGTTGATGGGCTTTACCATGTAGTCGTCGCTCCCGGCGTTGAACCCCTCTTCCATGTCCTCCATCTGGTCTTTTGCTGTAATGATGAGGACCGGCATGTTGTAGTCCGCTTCCCGGAGCTCCTTGATGAGCGTAATTCCGTCCATCTTCGGCATCATGATGTCACTGATGATCAGATCGACGTAATCCTTGTCGAGGAGTTCGAGCGCTTCCTCGCCGTCGTAGGCCTGGTAGACGGTATAGTCCTGGGCCTTGAGCTTGGCACAGATCATCTTGTTGAGTACGGCATCATCTTCAACGACTAAAATTGAGAACATGAGGTTCGCTCCTTTGCGAGTTGGCTATAGATTCCACCTGATTTCGGCGTTCATACAGCACACAGCCGCCCTCGTGGTCTTCTTTCAGGAGGTCATCTGTCTGAAGAGTCTCAAAGAGATGAGAGTGGAGCGCCTCCCGCAGAGTGTGGTTCCGAATATTGATGTCGGAGTACGGAGAGAACGGGCATGGCTCTGCTCCGCCGTGCGGGTTAATGTGGAAGAATCCGCGTCCCGCCGCAAGACATCCACCGGATGTCTTCTCATCGCCCGGGAAGGAGATGAAGACCATATTCTTGGAGAGTTTCAGCTGGCGGATCCGCTTGTGCAGGTACTCCCGCTCCGGGTCTTCCGGTGCCAGATTCTTCGTGTCCTCTGTGACAGGGACATACTCAACAAAGATAACTCCCTTGCATCCTCTCTCCTCCAGGTCCTCGATGAACTCATCGGAAGTAACCTGCTTGAGATTCTGCTTCGTCACGGTAATGGAGGCACCAAAAATCAGTCCGCGGTCCTGAATGTGCTGCATTCCATTCACAATTTTATGATAAACACCAGCCCCGCGTCTAGTGTCAGTTAGAGCCTGCTCGCCCTCAATGCTGATAATCGGCACAATATTGCGGTGGTCATCGAAGAGATCAATGGTCTTCTCATTAATCAAGGTACCGTTGGTAAAGACCGGGAACAGAATATCCGGCACATTACCGGCCACATTCAGAACATCCTGACGGACCATCGGCTCTCCGCCGGCGAGAAGGATGAAGCTGACTCCCATGTCTTCAGCCTCAAGAAATACTCTCTGCCACTCCTCTGCCGTGAGCTGATCTGCCGGAACTTCGTCATTGCAGATATCATTTTTTCTGGCATAACATCCAGCACAGTGCAGATTACAGCTGGTGGTAATGCTACAAATGAGAAAAGGCGGAATGTGTTCCCCGTTTTTGTCAGATTCTGCGCGGACTTTGGAGGCACTCCGGCTGGCCTTCGCAAACTTCAGCATGTAGCTGCGTTCTTTCTTATTAAAAAACGTTGATGCCGTCAGCGCTTCTACGACATGACGGACCCCGCCGGTCATGTACCTGTCAAGATTAAAATGAGAATCGGTATACTTCATCGAGTGCTTCCTCCCTTTATGTTGAGAGTAGCATACGTCTGCTTTGCGACCTAAATGTGACCAGGCGATTCGCAAATTGAGATGAAAATAAAAAAAGACCGTGCCACAAACTCGTGACACGGCCTGAATTCGTAAAGACTATTTTCTGTTGGAGAAGATGTCGTCGATAGAGTCGAAATAATCATCGTCGTCGGAGTCAAATCCGAACCGTCCAGATGATGTGTTTTCCTTTTTCTTCTTTGACTTCTTTCCACTATCCTCATCCGCATAGGTAAAGATGTTGTCATCAATCTTCGCCTTCGGCGCATTGGACGGAGCCGCATTGGTGTTGCGGGTCGGAACGTCGAGATCAAAGCTCGGAAGATCGATGTCGAGATCGTCGTTGTCGTCTTCCTTCTCTTCTTCCTCGTCATCGTCACCAAAGCCTGTGGCAATAACGGTGATAACCATTTCATCCTGGAGAGTATCATCAAAAGCAACACCCCAGATGATGTTTGCGTCCGGAGCAGCAGCTTCCGAGATGAGAGAGGAAGCCTGTTCTACCTCGTCCAGCCCGATGTCCGGAGAAGAGGTAATACTGATGATAACGCCGTGAGCACCCTCGATACTGGTCTCCAGAAGAGGGCTGGAAACTGCAGCCTTTGCAGCAGCTTCTGCCTTGTCTTTGCCGCTGGCACGACCGACACCCATGTGTGCATGTCCGGCATCTCTCATAATGGCGCTGACATCTGCAAAGTCAAGGTTGATAAACCCAGGAACTTTGATGAGCTCGGAGATGCTCTTAACGCCCTGACGGAGGACATCATCCGCCGCATCAAATGCGTTGGCAAGAGTAATTTTTTCTTCCGAGAAATATTTCAGACGTTCATTGGGAATAACCACAAGACTGTCAACATGCTGTGCCAGCTCTTCAATACCGGCCTCAGCCTGTTCCATTCTGTGTTTTCCTTCAAAAGAGAACGGTTTCGTAACAATACCAACCGTTAAAATACCCATGTCTTTGGCAAGTGCCGCAATAACAGGTGCTGCGCCGGTACCGGTGCCGCCGCCCATTCCTGCAGTAATAAATACCATATCCGTGCCTTTCAGAGCGTCAGACAGAACTTCCTTGCTCTCCTCGGCAGCACGTTTGCCGATTTCCGGACGGGCTCCTGCGCCCTGTCCCTTGGTAACTTTTTCCCCAATTTGTATTTTATGGGTGGCCTGTGAATGGATGAGAACGTGTTTATCAGTATTGACAGCGACAAATTCGACTCCTTTAACATCAGAGCGAATCATACGGTTGACGGCATTTCCGCCGCCTCCACCGACGCCGATGACCTTAATTTGCACAACGCTCTCAAAATCCGCTGCCATTTCAAAACTCATTCCAGGGTCCCCCTCAGATTTCCTATAAAAAATTATAGATGATAAATAATATTATCATG
>CAYRKX010000006.1:0-51009 GCA_964425185.1 uncultured Eubacteriales bacterium | reverse complement strand
GGATTCGAACCCTCGACCTCTCGGATGCGAACCGAACGCTCTCCCAACTGAGCTACAGGCCCTCGCTCGAATTATTATACAATTATTTTTTCTTCTTCTCAATGATTTTTTTGCAGATGCCATCGGCCAGCACGCAGTTCTCACAGTGCGGAACTCTTGCCGTACATACCGCCCGTCCATGCAGAACCAGCCGGTGGCAGAAATTGTTGGACTCCTCCGGAGGGAGCAGCGGCCGCATGGCAAATTCCACCTTTTTCGGATCTTTCGTGTCGACAAACCCCATGCGGTTACATAGCCGGATGGCATGGGTGTCCGCAACAAAAACGCCAGGGGTATGAAAGACGTCTCCGGCAATCAGGTTAGCTGTCTTTCGGCCCACTCCTGCGAGTTTCACGAGCTCGTCAATGCTGCTCGGCACTTTGCCGTCATAGTCATTGACAATCTGATTCGCCTCGAGCACAAGGTCCCGTGCCTTTGCGCGGTAAAAACCGGTGGAGCGGATTAATTCCTCTACATCGCCGACGTCTGCTTTCGCCATGGACTCCGCATCGGGATACTTTGCAAACAATGCCGGCGTTACCTTGTTGACTCTGGCGTCCGTGCACTGCGCCGACAGCCGTACAGAAACCAGCAGCTGGTAGGGGTCTTCGTAGTTGAGAGAACACAGCGCGTCGGGGTATTCCTTCTTCAGCGTTTCCACTGCAGCGTATGCCCGTTCCTTTTTCGTCATGGCGATTCACTTCCTGTGTAAACTATTACAGCACATTATAGCAAAAGAGCAGGAAAAATGTCATAATATTACGCAAGGAGTGGTACGATGCCGAAATACAGTGCGGTTCTGTTTGATTTTGACGGAACGCTTGCCAATACGAGCCGGGGAATTAAGAACAGTATCCGGTACGCACTTGGCGAAAAAAACATACCGGTCGGGGACGAATCCCGGCTGAACTACTTTATCGGGCCGCCGCTCTATGACGGGTTTTCCCATGTCTATGGGGCAGATGCAGAACTGTCAGAAGAACTGGTCCGGCTGTACCGTGTATATTATGGAAAGAGCGGCGTCTATGAGTGTGAGCTCTACCCAGGAGTTCAGGATATGCTTGAAGCCCTGAAACAGGACGGATTGCAGCTCGGTGTTGTCTCTTCTAAACCGAAACACTTCCTGGACATGGCGGTCCCGCACCTGAACATTGAGTCTTATTTTACGACCGTCGTCGGCCCGGAACTAAAAAACAAAAATGCTGACAAATCATTTCTGATTCGTCAGGCGCTGAAACAGATGGGTGTGGAGCGGGGTGTCATCATGGTCGGTGACCGCTTCTATGACATAGAAGGTGCGAAGCGTGCTGGTGTAACCGCTGTCGGCGTTATGTACGGCTTTGGCTCGGAAGAAGAGCTGCAAAAGGCCGGCGCAGATTTCCTTGCCCATGTCCCGGGCGATATTGTAAAGTTTACAGAACTTGGAGGACAAGTATGAATGCATTTGTAGAAGTAGAGCTGGATGATGATCTCCGGAAACAGTTCGATGAAATACTCGAAAAAATCGGCCTGGATGAGAACACTGCTTTTAATATTTTTGTCAAGGCGGTGGTCCGGTATAAGAGAATTCCGTTTGAGCTTTCAGCTTTCCGGTCTCATAAGATTACCGGAGCGGCGAAGCGGCCGCTCGCCGCAGCAAGACAGTTTGCTCAGGATACTGTAGTGAATGCCAAAACCCGGGTTCACGAGTTCTTCCAGAAGATTGGTCTGGACTTCTCGCAGATGGACTTCTCCCAGCTTGATTTTTCCAACATTGACTGGAACAATGTTATCACCCTGACGAGCCAGATCCTTGATTATCTGGATGAGGCCACCAGCAGAACCAGGAGGAACCGCTAATGGCAGAATATACTTCGGCGGAAGCCGCAAAACTGCTTCGGAAACTGAATCAGGAGCGAAACAGTCTGCTTGCCCAGGAGACTAAGACGGCAACGTTTGTAGCTGCCCTGGAAGAGGACGAAAACCGAATTCGTCCGGACTACAATTACACGGAAATGCAGGGTCGGCTTCTCGACGTGGAGGCGAAAATCCGCACCGTGAAGCATGCCATAAACATATTTAATACGACACATACTGTCCCGGGCTTTGACCTCACTATTGATGAAATGCTGGTCTATATTCCCCAGCTCAAGGCCAGAGCGGAAAAGCTGCAGGCCATGCAGGAACGTCTCCCGCGGGAGCGGTATAATGACGGGTACAGCTCAAATAATTTTATTGAGTACACAATTGCCAACTATGACCCGGAAGAAGCGCGAAAAGATTTTCAGATTGTCTCTGACGAACTGTCTCGGGCCCAGCTGGCCCTCGACAGGATTAATATGACAGAGGCTATGGAAATTAAGCTCTGACAGGCTTTCCGTCCGGACGAAGGGAGCGGGAATTTAGTTATTTTGTTATCTGTAACAGCTTATTCCCCGGATGAGGTTTCATTCTTTTATTGCGTTGTGTATTAAGGTTTAAAGTAGAACTATCTGCAATTTTGTGTCACTCACTTTGTCCGGAGAAAACTTACCCGGGCGGCGGAAGTCCGGTTTCAGGCCGCTCATTTTCATTATTGGAGGAATACCCTATGCCATTTACTGAACTGGTTGCCCCGTCGCTTACAGATCTGTTCGTCAAGCAGATGGAGCACATGATTCTGTCCGGGGAGCTGAAGGCCGGAGAGCGTCTTCCCACGGAGCGGCAGCTTGCCCAGAAAATGAGGGTCAGCCTTGCTGTCGTGAATGGCGGTATCAATAAGCTGGCAGACTATGGATTTCTGAAGATCAAACCGCGGAAAGGCGTCTATGTTGCAGACTATGTCCGTGAGGGAAATGTCCACACTCTCAATGCTATTATGAGTTTTTCCGGCAGTTTCTTTTCGCCGGAGTACTATGAGCCGCTCTCAAACATTCGAAAAAGTGTGGAGCCTGTCATAATTCGTGACGCCTGTAAAAACCGCACGGAAACCGACCTGCAGAATCTGCGTGATGCGTCAGAGACGTTTCGCAAGGTACGAGAGGCGAATCGCGCGGGAGAGGTGGCCTATACGTTTCATCACGAAATGGCCATTGCCTGCGGGAACGTCGTGTATCCGCTTGCACTGGCTGATGCGGAAGAATTAATTACCAAATCGTACGAAGCTCTGTTCCACGTTGTGGGGACGGAAAAATATCAGCCGTTTTTTGACGGAATGCTGGAGGCCATCCAGACTCAGGACGACGATGCGGCGCTCAAACTATTTGAGCAGTACAGCACTCTGTGGGATGACCTCTATAACGGAGGAGAGTCATGAACAACCAAGTAACGTTTCGTAATTTCCGGGATATGGGCGGTCTGCTATGTCCGGACGGAAAAAAGATCCGCCGCTGGAAGCTGTACCGTGCCCCGAACATTGCGCCGCAGAACCAGGCAGACTGGAACTTTCTGGAAGACTGCACTCTCGACGTCATTATTGACTTCCGGGACCCTGAAGAGGTCAAGGACAAACCGGACCGCATTCCGGAGCACTGTGACTATATTGCTTCCCCGGTTCTGGAGGAGGGTAAATACAAATATATTACTTTGTCCCGCCATTCCAAATTCCGGGTAGCCATGCTCTGGACGGAGAAACACCAGAGCCGGCTCATGCAGGAAAAGCGGGAGTCCTACCGCGAAATGCCCTTCTCTTCCGGGTACAACGCACTCTTTCAAGCTATGGACGAAGGGAAAACCATTGCGTTCCACTGTACCAAAGGCAATGACCGTACCGGAATAGCCGCTGCGCTGATTGAACTGGCCTTCGGCCGCAGTGAAGATGAAATTATGGAGCAGTATCTGCTCTCCAATAAATATCAGCCGGCAAAGCGCCGGGACTATATGGTCCACCTTGGCTATCCCGCGGAGTATGTCGACGACATCCAGTACTGCGAGTCCACCCATGAAGAGCTGATGATGATTGCCAAGACTTCCATTCTCGCGCGATATGGCAGTCTTAAGGAATATCTGAAGCGGCAGTATGCCATAACTCCGGAGAGAGTGGAACGTTGGAAAAGCTTTTACCTGGAAGATGTTTAAGCAAAAAGCGGTTGACAAGTCGGGCGGCAGTTAGTATAATTAATGTCACTTGATATGGCGGCGTAGCTCAGTTGGCTAGAGCAACCGGTTCATACCCGGTAGGTCATAAGTTCAAGTCTCATCGCCGCTACCATGGTGGGATACCATCCATTGATATCCCACTTTTTTTATGACTCGTTGGTCAAGTGGTTAAGACACCGCCCTTTCACGGCGGTAACACGGGTTCAAATCCCGTACGGGTCACCAAGTAGGGGCGTCCATCCAAGAGGGTGGGCGCTTTTTCTTATCCTGATTTTAAGATGTTGAGGGAGATCTTATTTATGGGAACCACACAGGAAGTTCGTTCAAGAAAAGTGCTGGCAGTACTGGCTGCACTGCTGATGATTTTTATGGCGTCTGCCTCTTTTGCGGTACGGGCCGTTCCCGCTTACGCAGAGACCAAGGGCCAGAAGAATGCGATCAATACTGCAAAAAAATATTTGAAAAAGGGACCGTATTCCCGTTATAAACTTGCTGCTACTTTGAAAATGAACGGCTACTCCGAAGAGGATGCCATCTATGCGGCAAAACACTGCGGTGCCAACTGGAATGAACAGGCTGCCAGAATGGCCAAAGAATACCTCAAGTATGACAAGTACACGAAAAAGGAAATGATCGAGGCGCTGGAATTCCAGGGCTTCTCGAAATCTCAGGCTGAATATGGGGCAAAGGCAGCTGGCTTGAAGTAAACTGGCAGGAAAATCCGACAAAACAGAACAAAAAATGTAGAACCGTGTCGAACTATCGACACGGTTCTCTTTTATTCCACCAATTTTCTAGAATTGTTTAAGAAAATAAGCCGTATTTGGGGTTGAAATCTTTAAATTGTTTGTAAAAATACAACATATGGTGCCACTGGTTAGCAGTCTGATCAATATCTTGATATGTGCAAAATAGACAAAGACTCTTTGACTTACGTTCATATATTGTTTATAATGAGTACCAAGCTGATAAATAAAATTATCGCGAGAATGGGAGGATTTATTGTGAAAAAGATTTCAAGAGTCCTTGCCATGGTCTTCGCTCTCGCCCTTGCTTTCACTGCTTGTGTAAGCGCTTCCGCAAGAGCTAAGGTTGACGGCAAGTACACTACACTTACCAATGCACCTCAGCTGTGTGCATATCTCTTTAAGAACTATGATCAGGCTAAATCTGGCTCTATCTCCATCACCCAGGGTACCCTCTTCTATAGCAATGATAACTATAATGAGGACTATCTCCTTGGTGGACAGCATATGCCTTACCGTCAGTACACCGACAGACTTTCCGGTTCCGAAGATCTCGACAATCCGGAAGTTCCGGTATACCTTGTTTGCATCGCTGGTACCGAGGTAATCGGCGGCCATGCCAACAACACTGACGCAGACCTTATGACTGGCTTCAATCTTCCGAACCAGTATGAGAGAGAAATCAAGAGAATCATTGAGGAGAACATCCCGAAGGGATCCAACCTCATACTCACCGGTCACTCCCTCGGCGGAATGGTAGCTCAGCAGGTTTGCTCCGATCCTACTCTTAAAGAGGATTACAACATCCTTTACACCGTAACCTTCGGCTCTCCTTGCGTTAAGGGCCAGAGTGGTTATGAAGGAACCCTTTACAGACTCTGCGACAAGAACGACTATGTAACTTACCTTTCCGGTAACCTTGTTGAGAACTTCACCAAGAACACCTTCGAGGGCATGGGTCTCGCAATGGCTTCCACCGGCACCGTAACTCGTGACGGCGGCTACAGCGGAAACGGTATCACCAACGTACTTGCTCATCCAGAGCTCAACGGCCCGCACAGCGCTCATATGTCCTACATCAATGAGCAGACTTGGGGCGATGTAGACGTTTGCGGTATCCCGAACGGCACACATCAGCTGAAACTCGACAAGTCCACTTGCCAGAGATTCGTAACTGACACCAACTCCAACGGCCAGGCTGTTGGTCAGCTTCTTTACAACGGCAACACCACTACTGGCGGCCAGGTATGGAACGCTATCGATGGTGCTCAGCAGCTCGTACAGGCACAGAGATAATCCTGATCAGATTATTGCCTTAAATTCTAAAAATTTTCTAAAACTAGTTTCTTAGATAATTTTTCATCAGCTTTATGTGCAAGGCGTCTTTCCTCGCAAGAGGGAGACGCCTTTGCCATTTCCTGAAGGAGGACACGGAACAATGATCCGAGCGGTATTAATGGACATGGATGGTACCCTGTTTGATACAGAACATCTGTCGACCCAGGGATGGCTGAAAGCTGGACGGCAGATGGGATACCCCATGACCAAAGAACAGATCTGGAGTTTCCGCGGGCGCGGGAGGGACGCCAACTGCGAACTCTTTCGCAGATGGTTCGGACCGGACGCGCCGTACTGGGCGGTAAGACAGGTGCGGACAGAATATGTCGAGGACTGGATCGCCCGGCATGGGGTTCCGCTGAAGCCCGGATTATATGAGATGCTGGAGTATTTTAAGGAGAGCGGACTGAAAACCTGCCTGGCTACCGGAACGGCACGAGAGGCGGCAAGCGGCTATTGGGCAAAGACAAAAGTGCTCGAGTATCTGGACGCCACGCTGTGCGGCGATGAAGTTGTTCATACAAAACCGGACCCGGAGATGTTCCTGACTGCGGCGAAACTGGTGCAAACTCCACCGGAAGAGTGTATAGTGTTAGAGGACAGCCCGAATGGGGCGGAGGCCGCAAAACGCGCCGGGTGTCATTTGATTGTGATTCCGGATGAGACCCCGGCAACCCCGGCAATGGAAGATGCCGCGGACTATGTGGCGGACTCCCTGTACGACGTAGTGAGTTATATGAAGGAGCATGCATGGACAGTATAATCTTTGATGTTGACGGTACTCTCTGGGACGCCACCGGAGATATTGCGCGATCATGGAACAAGACCATCCATGATGTGACTAATCAGACTATAGTAATTGACCGGGAGAGGCTTGTGCCCGAACTGGGCAAACCTGTCCCGGTTATTTTTGAGGACCTGTTTCCAGATGAACCTGAGGATTCCCGGAAGCGGATTATGGACTTGTGCACGGAAAATGAGCTGAAGGATCTAATAGCAGTCTGTCCGGTTTTATTCCCGGACCTGCAGGAAACTATCCGGACACTCGCAGAGCACTATCAGCTGTTTATTGTCAGTAACTGTCAGGCGGGATACATAGAGGCTTTCCTGCAGACGACCGGTCTGGGACGGTATTTTGTAGACCATCTCTGCCCGGGCGACACCAACCGGCTGAAAGCAGAGAACATCCGGATTATTATGGAGCAGTATCAGCTGGAGTCCCCTGTTTACGTGGGAGACACGATGGGGGACTTTGAGGCTTGCCAGGTGGCAGATGTTCCATTTGTCTTTGCGGACTACGGGCTGGGGTTTGTCCCGCACCCCTGGAAGGTAATCCACAAACTGTCCGACTTACTGGAACTCTGAGTTGTTGTGGCCGGCGAACACTTCCCCCGCTCGATGAAATAAAAATGAAAAATCCCGGCAATTTGTCTACCAAACCATGCGTGAAAAAAATAGGCAAATTGCTATTTTTTTACGGAATTGTAAAGCGAAATTAACATTTCGTAATGAGAAGCTTGTCAAGCAGAATTTTTTCCGCAATGTGGTGTAAATTCCAGAAAAACCACGCAAACACGCCAAAAAATATTTTTAACTTTCAACTTATCCACACAGTTTTGAACATTTTACCCCGGGGAAATTATACAGAACGTAATATTTGGCCTGACTTGTTCAAAAAAAAAGGCTTGACACAAGTTTTCCGCATAGGAACGTGATTTTCGTGGTTTAACGCTGAAATGCACCAATTTTTCATCGCTTTCAGGACTCTGTTCCCGGACAAGTGTTAACTTTTTCCCTTTACAAGGTCCCAGTATTTCTTGGCGGTCTGTTCGATCTTATCTTCCCCGAATTCATAGTAGACGCGGTCTTTAATTACATCCGGTAAATACTGCTGTTCAGTCCAATGGTTCGGGTAGTCATGAGGGTATTTGTAGAACTGGCCGGGGTTGTTATTGTCGGCACCGTCGTAGTGCTTGTTCTGGAGCTGGCGGGGAATGGCACCATAGTTGCCGGCCTTAACATCTGCCATGGCTGCATTTATACCGTTGTATGCACTGTTAGACTTCGGAGCCGTGGCAACCAGGACAACTGCATCCGCAAGCGGAATACGTGCTTCCGGCAGCCCGACTTCCTGGGCAATGTCACAGGCGTTTTTTACGATAGGAATAATCTGCGGGTAGGCCACTCCGACATCCTCACAGGCGCAGACCAGCAGCCGCCGAATGGCCGAGGGCAGGTCGCCGGCTTCCAGAAGCCGTGCCAGATAGTGCAGCGCAGCGTTGGGGTCTGAACCCCGCATGGATTTCTGATACGCCGAGACAATATCATAGTGGTCATCTCCGGCCCTGTCGTACCGCATGGCACTCTTCTGGGTGACCTGGGTGACCAGATCCTCGGTAATGTCCACGTGGTCCGAGCTGGTGCCCGCAGGGCTTGCGAGGACGCAGAGCTCCACTGTGTTAATAGCTTTGCGGACGTCGCCTCCGCAGGAGGAGGCGATGATATAGAGTGTATCACCCGTGAGATGATACTCCACGCCGTTCTCTTCCGACAGGATGCTGAATGCCCGCGTGACCGCCTTCTCAATTTCCGGCTCCGGCACGCTCTTGAACTCAAACACTGTGCAGCGCGAAATGACTGCATTGTACACATAGAAGTACGGGTTCTCTGTTGTGGAGGCAATCATGGTGATGGCGCCATTCTCGAGATATTCGAGCAGGGACTGCTGCTGCTTCTTATTAAAATACTGGATTTCGTCGAGGTAGAGCAGGATGCCGTTCGGCGCCGCCAGAGTCCCGACGTCCGCAACAATATTCTTGATGTCCTGTAGTGACGCTGTCGTTGCGTTCAGGCGATACAGGGCCTTATTGGTCTGCTTGGCGATGATTCGCGCCAGTGTGGTTTTCCCTACGCCGGACGGGCCGTAGAAAATAAGATTCGGGATGTCGCCGGACTCAATGATGTTCCGGAGTGCCTTGCCATTGCCGATGAGATGCTGCTGGCCGATCATTTCGTCCAGACTCTGAGGGCGGATACGGTCCGCAAGTGGGGTGGACATGTGAAATCACCTTCTATATATGTATATCTTATCCATATTATATACATTATATATGGGCTTGTGAAAAGCGACGAAATTTACAAAAAAAGTTTGTCAGAAATGCAGAATTTTTTCTTGCATTACCAGTCCTTGTATGCTACCATATCAAAGCACGTGAAAAGGGATAAGTATGCCCTTTACACGAAGAGATATTCGATGATGCGGGAGGTGGCCGTCCACCGAGACGGGGAATTTCCGCGGAGTATGTCCGATTTTAAACCGGGCGAAACAATATTTTGAGTGCCAGGCTTCCATCAGGGAATACTGCGCACTATGCTGTTTTTGCCACCCGGAGACGCGCTGCCTGCAACGGCCGTTTCCAGGTTTTTCTAAACGGTAAAGAAGAAACACCCGGGTAGGTGTAAGAAAAACAGCAGAGCCCGCCATAATCCCAACTCTTAGGAGGAGTCAAAATGGCAGTAAAAGAAAAAATCAGAATCAGACTGAAAGGCTATGATGCCAACCTGGTTGATACCGCCGCTGAGAAGATCGTTGAGACTGCAAAGCGCACCGGTGCCAAGGTTTCCGGTCCTGTTCCGCTTCCGACGGAGAAGGAAGTAGTTACTATCCTTCGTGCCGTTCATAAGTACAAGGACAGCCGTGAGCAGTTTGAGCAGAGAACACACAAAAGACTCATCGACGTCCTCAGACCTTCCAACAAAACTGTTGAAGCTCTGACGGGTCTTGAGCTTCCCGCCGGTGTAGATATCGAGATTAAGCTCTAATTAATCAGAACAGATATCACACCGAAAGGTCATGTTGGTGATGAGCCAACCAATAACCAAAGGAGGAAAGGTTAATATGCAGAAAGGTCTTATCGGTAAAAAAGTCGGTATGACACAGCTCTTTGACGAGACCGGCACAGTAATCCCGGTCACCGTTATTGAAGCAGGCCCTTGCGCTGTCGTTGCTAAGAAGACAGCCGAGAACGACGGCTATGAAGCTGTACAGCTCGGTTTTGGCGATGTCAAGGCACACAAGGTCACCAAGCCAATGAAAGGCACATTCGACAAGGCAAATGTCGCTCCGAAGAAAGTTCTGAGAGAATTCAGACTTGATGACTGCTCCACCGTTAATGTCGGTGACGTTCTCAAGGCAGACGTTTTCACTGCCGGCGAGAAGGTTGACGTTATCGGAACCAGCAAAGGTCACGGTACCGCAGGTGCCATCAAGCGCTGGAACTTCCATCGTCTTAAGGAATCCCATGGTACTGGTCCTAACGCCAGACATGCAGGTTCCCTCGGTATGTGCTCCGATCCGTCCCGTGTATTCAAAGGCAAGAAACTTGCCGGTCACTACGGAAACGTGCGCGTAACCGTTCAGAACCTTGACGTTGTCAAGGTTGACCCTGAGAACAATCTCATTGCCATCAAGGGCGCAGTTCCCGGTATCAGAGGCTCCGTTGTCCTCATCAGAGATACCGTAAAAAAAGCGTAAGGAGGAGTAAGACATGCCTAGCGTAAAAGTATACAGTGCATCCGGTGCCGAAAACGGAACACTGGAGCTCAACGACAGCATCTTCGGCATTGAGCCGAACACGGACGCAGTCCATACTGTTGTTGTCAATTATCTGGCAAACCAGCGTCAGGGTACTCAGTCCACTCTTACACGCTCTGAGGTAGCCGGCGGCGGAAGAAAGCCATGGAGACAGAAAGGAACCGGTCATGCAAGACAGGGCTCCATCCGTGCACCACAGTGGAGACACGGCGGAATCGCACTCGGCCCGAAGCCCCGCAAATATGGGTTCTCTGTCAACAAGAAAGTTAAGAAACTGGCTATGAAGTCTGTACTTTCTGACAAGGTTGCCAACAATGCTTTCCAGGTTCTCGACGACTTCGGTCTCACCGAGATCAAGACCAAAGAGGCCGTAAAGGTTCTCAACGCTCTGGGAAGCGAAAAGAAAGTTCTTGTTGTCACTCCGGAAAAGAATGACGTTATCTACAAGAGCGCAAGAAACATTGCAGGCGTTAAGGTTTCTCCTGTCAATTCCATTTCTGTCTATGACATCGTAAATGCTGACAAGGTAGTAATCCTTAAAGATGCCGTTGCTAAGATCGAGGAGGTATATGCATGAGTAAGACTGCACAGGACATCATCCTCCGTCCGATTATCACAGAAGAGAGCATGGGCAATACCGCACTGAAGAAGTACACCTTCAAAGTTGCAAAAGACGCCAATAAGATTGAGATCAAGCGTGCGGTTGAGGAACTTTTCGATGTAGAAGTTGCCAAAGTCAACACCATGAACGTTCGCGGTCATAAGCGCCGCCAGGGCCGTTTCGAGGGCTACACTCCTTCCTGGAAGAAAGCCATCGTCACCCTGACCGAAGACTCCAAGACCATCGAATTCTTCGACGATATGATGTAAGCTACCCAATCTGAGACTATACGGTAATGTATGGAGATTTCGACATCTCCGCTAAGCCGTCTATAGGAGTGAAAAAAAGAATGTCGATCAGAGTTATTAAGCCGACTACCAACGGCACAAGAAATACTTCCGTTATCGATTATTCTGAGCTCTCTAAGGTCGCTCCGGAAAGAAGCCTCCTTGAGCCCAAGAATAAACGTTCCGGCCGTAACAACTATGGCCGCATCACTGTCCGTCATCGCGGCGGTGGAAACCGAGTTAAATATCGTATCATCGACTTTAAGCGGGACAAATTTGATGTTCCGGCCAAAGTCCTGACACTGGAATACGATCCGAACCGTTCCGCAAACATCGCGCTTCTCCAGTATGAGGATGGTGTTAAGACTTACATCCTCGCACCGGTTGGCCTGAAAGTAGGCGACACCGTTGAGGCTGGTCCGAACGCAGATATCAAACCGGGCAATGCTCTTCCACTTGCCAACATCCCTGTTGGTACTTTCGTTCATAACGTAGAGCTGTATCCTGGCCGCGGCGGACAGTTTGCAAGAGCTGCAGGAATTGCCGCTCAGCTGATGGCTAAAGAGAACGGCCTTGCTCTTCTCCGTCTTCCGTCTGGCGAGCTCCGCAACGTATCCGTTGACTGCATCGCAACTGTCGGTATCGTTGGAAACGGCGACCATGCCAATGTTAAAGTTGGTAAAGCCGGCCGTACCCGTCATATGGGTATTCGTCCTACCGTCCGTGGTTCTGTAATGAACCCGAATGACCATCCGCACGGCGGTGGTGAAGGTAAGGCACCTGTTGGTCGTCCAGGACCTGTTACTCCTTGGGGTAAACCGGCTCTTGGTTATAAGACCAGAAAGCACAACAAGAAGTCCGATAAGATGATCGTAAGACGTCGCAACGGCAAATAATCGTGAAAGGAGTTATGCATCATGAGTAGAAGTACTAAAAAGGGCCCTTATGTGCAGCCCAAACTGCTCGAAAGAGTTCAGCAGATGAATGAGCGCGGCGAAAAGACCGTCATCAAGACCTGGAGCCGCTCTTCCACAATCTTCCCTGATTTCGTTGGTCATACCTTCGCAGTTCACGATGGCCGCAAACATGTTCCGGTATATGTTACCGAGGATATGGTCGGACATAAACTTGGCGAATTCGCACCAACCAGAACATTCCGGGGCCATTCCGGTTCCAAGACTACTAACTAAGGAAGGAGTGTAAAACATGGAAGCTACCGCTAAGGCAACATTCGTTAGAATTGCACCGCGGAAAGTTCAGATCGTTCTCGACCTGATCCGCAATCAGCCTGTCGACAAGGCCATGGGTATTCTGAAGCACACTCCTAAGGCTGCTACGGAACCTCTGGAAAAACTTCTTAAGTCTGCTATTGCCAACGCTGAGCAGAAAGATATGGATACTTCAAACCTGTACGTTAAAGAGTGCAGCGTAAGCCAGGGTCCAACTCTTAAACGGATTCGTCCGAGAGCACAGGGCCGCGCTTACGGCATCAAGAAGAAAACATCTCATATCTACATCAAAGTCGCAGAAGCAGAATAAGGAGGGAACAAGAACATGGGACAGAAAGTTAACCCAACCGGACTCCGAATCGGTGTCATCAAAGACTGGGAATCCCGCTGGTATGCCAATGACAAGGACTTCTCCAAAAACCTCCTTGAAGACTATCAGCTCAGAAAGTTCCTTCTCGACACTCTCAAACCTGCCGGAGTACCGAAGGTTGAAATTGAGCGTGATGCAAAGCGCATCCGCATTAACATCTACTGCGCAAAGCCGGGCATTGTTATCGGCCGCGGCGGTTCTGAGATCGACAAGCTGAAAGCCGTTCTTGAGAAGAAGACCGGTAAGCCTGTTTACCTCAACATCATTGAAATCAAACAGCCGGATCTCGACGCACAGCTCGTTGCTGAGAATATCGCCGGCCAGCTTGAGAGACGTGTCTCCTACAGACGTGCTTTGAAACGTGCCATTGGCAACACAATGAGACTTGGCGCAAAGGGTATCAAAATCATGGTCTCCGGTCGTCTCGGCGGTGCAGAGATTGCCCGTAAAGAGAGCTATCATGAGGGTACTATTCCTCTTCAGACCATCCGTGCTGACATTGACTACGGTTTCACCGAGGCTGCTACTACTTACGGCCGCATTGGTGTAAAAGTATGGATCTACAAAGGTGAAGTTCTTCAGGGTAAGAACGCTTCTGCCGACAACAACACCAACGATCGCAGAGACCGCAGAAATAACAGAGACAGAAGAAACGGCGGCCGCAGAAATGACCGCAGAAACGGAAACCGGAACGGCCGCAACAGCCGCAACAGCAACCGGAATTCCAGAAGGGAAGGGGGAGCTGAATAATGTTAATGCCAAAACGTGTTAAACATAGAAAAGTCCAGAAGGGCCGTATGAAAGGCAAAGCCTCCCGCGGTACGAAAGTTACTTACGGCGATTATGGTCTTCAGGCTCTCGAGCCCGGCAGAATCACTGCCAACGAGATTGAGGCAGCCCGTGTCGCCATGACCCGTTACATTAAACGTGGCGGTCAGGTATGGATTAAAATCTTCCCGGATAAGCCAGTTACCAGAAAACCTCTTGAGACTCGAATGGGTAAAGGTAAAGGTGCTCCTGAGTACTGGGTATCCGTTGTTAAACCAGGCCGCGTTCTCTTTGAGATCGGCGGTGTACCGGAAGACCTTGCCCGTGAAGCAATGCGTCTTGCTGCCAACAAACTCCCAATTAAGGCTAAGTTTGTTTCGAAGAACGAACAGGAGGCTGAACAGTAATGAAAGCTCAGGAACTTAGAGAACTGTCCGCCGCTGAACTTGACGCCAAGCTCCTTGAACTCAAGGATGAACTTTTTAAACTTCGTTTTCAGCAGGCAGTAAACCAGCTTGAAAACCCGACACGCATCAAAGCCGTAAAGAAAGACATCGCGAGAATCAAAACCATCCAGCGCGACGTTGAACTCAACGGCCAGGACGCCTAAGGAGGTTTAAAGCATGAGTGAAAGAAATCTTAGAAAAACACAGGTCGGCGTCGTTTCCAGCAATAAGATGGACAAGACCGTTGTTGTAGAAGTACGGGACAGAGTTAAACACCCGCTTTATAAGAAGATTGTTAACCGCACCGTCAAATACAAAGCACATGATGAAAACAATGAGTGCAATGTAGGCGATAAGGTTCTTCTGATGGAAACTCGCCCACTCTCCAAAGACAAGAGATGGCGCGTTGTAAAGATTATCGAGAAGGCTCAGTAATAAGGAGGGAATCACTGTGATTCAGCAGCAGACACTCCTCAAGGTTGCCGACAACTCTGGTGCAAAAGAAATTATGTGCATCCGTGTACTGGGCGGAACCGGCAGGAGATATGCCAATATCGGCGACGTCATCGTTGCTTCTGTCAAAAAAGCAACACCCGGCGGGGCTGTAAAAAAAGGCGATGTAGTAAAAGCAGTTGTAGTAAGAACCGTTAAGGGAATTCGCCGTGACGACGGTACTTACATTCGTTTCGACGAGAACGCAGCAGTTCTTGTTAAAGATGATAAGAGCCCGCAGGGCACCCGTATTTTCGGGCCTGTAGCAAGAGAGCTCAGAGGAGCTGGGTATACTAAGATCCTCTCCCTTGCTCCGGAAGTACTTTAATGGGAGGTGCGTTAGAGAATGAGTAAAGTTCACGTAAAGACTGGCGATGAAGTTATCGTCATCAACGGTAAATATCGCGGACAGAAGGGAAAAGTTCTTGACGTTTCTCCTTCCGAGGGAAAAGTAATTGTTGAGGGCATCAACATTATTACCAAACACGTTAAACCGCGCAGAATGGGCGAGGTTGGAGGCCTGGTAAAGGCTGAATCCGCTCTCTATGCTGACAAGGTTCAGCTTGTTTGCCCGAAGTGCCACGAGGCCACCAGAGTCGGACACAGCTTCGACAAGGACGGCAAAAAAGTCCGCGTTTGCAAGAAATGCGGCGCACAGTTTGAATAAAGGAGGGACCGTTAATTATGCCAGCTAGATTAAAAACATACTACAATGACGAAGTCGCTCCTGCTCTTATGAAGAAATTCAACTATAAGAGTGTTATGCAGATCCCGAAGCTTGACAAGATCGTTGTCAACTGCGGCTGCGGTGAAGCAAAAGACAATTCCAAGGTTATTGACTCTGTCATGAATGACCTTGCTACTATTACCGGTCAGAGACCTGTACAGTGCAAAGCGAAGAAATCTGTAGCGAACTTTAAGGTTCGTGAGGGCCAGGTTATCGGCGCTAAAGTTACTCTTCGCGGCGACAGAATGTATGAGTTCCTGGACCGCTTCTTCAACCTTGCTCTTCCGAGAGTAAGAGACTTCCGCGGAATCAACCCGAACTCTTTTGACGGCAGAGGAAATTATTCCATGGGCGTTAAAGAGCAGCTGATCTTCCCGGAGATCGACTTCGACAAGGTTGATGCTGTTCGTGGCATGGACATCTCGTTCATTACCACCGCAAACACCGATGAAGAAGCAAAAGAGCTGCTTACCCTTATGGGCGCTCCATTCGCGAAATAAGGAGGAATGAACTGTGGCTAAGAAATCCATGAAAGTTAAGGCTGCAAGACCAGCCAAGTATTCTACCAGACAGCACAACAGATGCCAGATCTGCGGCAGACCACATGCATATCTCCGGAAATATGGAGTTTGCCGTGTTTGCTTCAGAGAGCTTGCGCACAAGGGTCAGATCCCGGGTGTTAAGAAAGCAAGTTGGTAAATTTGAGCAATAGCAAGGGAGGGTAAGAAAATGCAGATTACTGATTCCGTAGCAGATATGCTTACCAGAATTCGGAATGCAAATTCAGCGAAACACGATACAGTAGAGATCCCCGCATCTAACATGAAGAAAGCCATTGCTCAGATTCTTGTCGACGAGGGATATATTAAAGATTACTCCGTTAAAGAAGACGGAAAACAGGGTGTTATCACCATCACTCTGAAATACGGCCCGAACAAATCTCAGGTTATTACCGGTCTTAGAAGAGTTTCCAAGCCGGGTCTCCGGATTTACACGAGCTGCGAGGATATGCCTCAGGTCATGAAGGGCCTCGGCATTGCAATCCTCTCCACCCCTAAGGGTGTTATGACCGATAAAGAGGCTCGCAAAGCCAATGTAGGCGGCGAAGTTCTCGCATTCGTTTGGTAAGGAGGAACAGTACATGTCACGTATCGGCAAAAAGCCCGTCGAAATTCCGGCAGGCGTTGAGGTTAAAGTTGACGGTCAGACGGTTACTGTGAAAGGCCCGAAGGGTTCCCTTACTCAGAACGTACATCCGAACATGACCGTCGCTGTAGAGGGCAATGAAATCAAAGTCACTCGCCCGAACGACGATAAACAGAACAGAGCACTCCATGGCCTGACCCGTTCTCTGATTGCCAACATGGTAGAGGGCGTTACCAATGGCTTCAGCAAGACTCTGAAGATCAACGGTGTTGGTTATCGTGCCGTAAAGAAGGGCAACGATCTCGAACTCACCATTGGTTATTCCCATCTTGTCAACATGAAGACTCCAGAGGGTATCACCATCGATGTTCCGGACAACAACACCATCGTTGTCTCCGGCCCCGACAAACAGCAGGTAGGACAGTTCGCAGCAGAAGTCCGCGAGAAACGTCCGCCGGAGCCGTATAAGGGCAAAGGCATTAAATATGCTGATGAACATATCCGCCGCAAGGAAGGTAAAGCCGGTAAAGGCGGTAAATAATAGAAGGAGTGAATTCGAATGGTTAGTAAGCCAGACAGCAACAAAGCTCGTCTTAGACGTCATAAGAGAGTTCGCGGAAAAATCACTGGCACTGCAAGCCGTCCGCGTCTCAGCGTTTACCGCTCCCTCAACAACATCTATGCTCAGATCATTGATGATGTTGCAGGCAAGACTCTCGTATCTGCTTCTTCCAACGAGAAGAGCTTTACCGAGTATGGCGGAAACAAAGAGGCTGCACGCGCAGTTGGCAAACTGATTGCAGAGCGTGCCGCAGAGAAAGATATTAAAGAAGTCGTTTTCGACCGCGGCGGTTATGTATACCAGGGCCGTGTCGCCGAACTCGCAGAGGGTGCCCGTGAAGGCGGCCTCGTATTCTAAGCAGAGGAGGAGTACTTTTGGCTAAGATTGATGTATCTAACTTAGAGCTCGAAGAGCGTGTCATCACAATCAATCGTGTATCTAAGACAGTAAAAGGCGGCCGTATCTACAAATTCGCTGCTCTTGTCGTAGTCGGTGACGGAAAAGGTCTGGTCGGCTTCGGTCTCGGTAAATCCGGCGAAGTTCCAGATGCAATCCGCAAAGGCATTGAAGACGCAAAGAAAAATGTAATTAAGGTTGCCCTTAAAGGGGACACCATTCCTCATGAGGTAATTGGTAAATACGGCGCAGGCGTTGTTCTTCTGAAACCTGCTGCACCAGGTACCGGAGTTATCGCCGGCGGCCCGGTTCGTGCCGTGGTTGAGACGGTAGGCATTAAGGACATCCGTTCCAAGGCTCTTCGTTCCAACAATCCGTGCAATGTCGTCAGAGCGACCATCAATGGTCTGTCTCAGCTTCGCAACGTTGACGAGGTTGCAGAGATCCGTGGTAAGACTGCCAAGGAAATCTTAGGTTAAGGGGGAGCGGTTTATAATGGCTAATTCAACAGTACAGGTTAAGCTCGTCAAGAGCCTGATCGGAAGTAAGAAAGACCAGATCGCAACCGCTCATGCACTGGGTCTCTTCAAAATCGGTGATGTTTCCACACAGCCGAATATCCCTGCTACCCAGGGAAAGATCAACAAGATCAGCCACCTCGTAGAGGTTGTTGACGCGTAACGGTAGGAGGTGCGAACGAATGAAACTCAATGAGCTTAAACCGAGTGAAGGTTCCAAGCGCAGCGTAAAGCGTATCGGTAGAGGACCGGCCTCCGGACAGGGTAAAACCGCCGGCAAGGGTCAGAAAGGTCAGAAAGCCAGATCCGGTTACAGCAGACGCTTTGGTTTTGAAGGCGGCCAGATGCCCCTTCAGAGAAGACTCCCGAAGAGAGGCTTCAATAATATTTTTGCCAAGGAGATCGTTACCGTTAACGTATCCGACCTCGAGGCAAAGTTTGAGGACGGCGCAGATGTCGATGCAGCAGCACTCATCAATGCCGGCCTGATCAAAAAAGTGAAAGACGGTGTCAAGGTTCTTGGCAACGGCGACCTCACTAAAAAACTTAACGTTAAGGCTAATGCTTACTCAAAGGCAGCGAAGGAGAAGATCGAAGCTGCCGGCGGAAAGGCAGAGGTGGTATAAATGCTGCAGACGCTCGCAAATGCGTTTAAGACCCCGGAAATCCGGAAGAAAATGCTGTTCACAGCATTCATCATTCTTCTGTTCCGGATCGGCGCTGCCATCAGTGTTCCATTTACGGACGCTTCCATGGGTATCATTCAGGATACTACATCGGCAAGCAACTTCATGAATTACCTGAACATGATGACTGGTGACGCATTTGAATACGGTACTCTGTTTGCAATGTCCATCACCCCGTACATCAACTCTTCCATCATCATTCAGCTGTTGACGGTCGCTATACCGGGACTGGAACGACTGACTAAGGAAGGAGACGCGGGGCGTAAGAAACTTCAGGTAATCACACGAGTTGTGGCAATAGTCCTGGCGCTTCTTCAGTCTTCAGCGTACTATGTATATCTGAGAAGCTATGGCTACATCACTATGGACGCCAACGGAGCCATGTTTACTGGTTTCTCCGCAGTCCTTCAGGCTTTAGTCATTATTCTCTCACTTACTGCTGGTTCCACCCTTCTTATGTGGATGGGTGAAGAAATCAACCAGAAAGGTATCGGCAATGGTATTTCCATTCTTCTTTTCGCCGGTATCGTATCCCGCTTCCCGAGAGACGTCATCCGTTATCACGAGAGCTTCAAGAGAGGCGGACTTTACTACGCATACGTTCCAATCGCTTACGTTCTCATGGCAGCCATGATCGTATTCATCGTATGGCTTGACAATTCCGAGAGACGTATTCCGGTTGTCTATGCAAAACGTGTAGTTGGACGTAAAATGTATGGCGGCCAGAGCACTAACCTTCCAATTAAGGTTAACATCTCCGGCGTTATGGCTATCATCTTCGCCAGCTCCATTCTTTCCCTTCCTCCGACAATTGAGATGTTCATCAAGAATCCGGGTAAGGGTGCAAAAACATTCTTTAATTTATTTGATTCCCAGAGCTGGTTCTACGGAATCCTGTACTTCCTGTTGATCATGTTCTTCGGATATTTCTACAGTACCATTCAGTATAATCCGATTGAGATGGCCAACACCCTGAGAAGAAACAATGGTTCTATCCCGGGCATCCGTCCTGGTAAACCAACTTCGGACTACATTCAGAAAGAACTTTCGAGAATTACTTTCATCGGCTCGTTGTTCATCAGTGTCGTCGCTATTCTCCCGATTATCTTCACTCAGATTACGAGAGCTACCGGCAGCATTATGAATATCGCACTTGCCGGTACATCGGTAATCATCGTTGTAGGTGTAGCTCTTGAAACGGTCAGACAGCTGGAATCTCAGCTGATGGTACGCCACTATAAGGGCTTCCTTGATTGATCTAGAAAGGAAATGTGTGAGTATGAACATTATCTTCCTTGGAGCTCCGGGCGCCGGTAAAGGCACTCAGGCAGAAAAGGTTGCGGATGCTCTGAGCATTCCGACCGTCTCCACTGGTAATATCATTCGCGAGGCACTTTCCAACGGCACCGAGATGGGCATCAAAGCCAAGACCTATATCGAGGCAGGCAAACTGGTTCCGGATGACGTCGTTATCGGCATCATCCAGGAGCGTCTTGCCAAAGATGACTGCAAAGCCGGATTCATCCTTGATGGATTCCCGCGGACCATCCCACAGGCCGAGGCCCTCGAGGATATGGGTGTAAAGATTGACAAAGTTATCGACATTGAAGTGCCGGATGAGGCAATTAAAGAGCGCATGAGCGGACGTCGTGTCTGCCCGAAATGCGGTTCCACCTATCATCTGGTTACCAAGAAGCCTCAGAAAGAGGGCATCTGCGATCGCTGCGGAGCTGAGCTCGTACAGCGCAAGGATGACGCTCCTGAGACTGTAGCGGACAGACTCTCTGTTTATCATGAGCAGACTGAACCGCTGAAAGACTTTTACAATAAACGCGGAACACTTGCCGTTGTTGACGGTGTGGGAAGCGTATCTGAGATTGCAGAGCGTGTTAAAACCGCTCTGGAGGCGTAAGCATGATCGTGCTGAAGACCAGTGAAGAACTGGAAAAAATGAGAGTTGCAAACCAAATCTCAGCTGATGCACTGAGGGCAGTCGGTGAGGCGGTTAAACCCGGTGTTTCCACATGGGAACTCGACCAGGTCGCCTATAACTACATTATCAAGCAGGGAGCAGAACCCAACTTCCTCGGCTTGTATGGTTTCCCGGCTACAGCATGCATATCCGTCAACGATGAGATCATTCATGGTATCCCCGACAAGAAGCACATTTTGAAAGACGGCGACATCGTCACGGTCGATCTCGGTGCGAAAATCGACGGATACAACGGAGACAACGCGTATACATTCTATGTCGGAGACGTAGATCCCGAAGTGCAGCGGCTGTGCGACACCACACGGGAATCGGTCTTCGTAGGAATTGAAGCGGCAGTCGCCGGAAACCGTGTCGGAGACATCGGCCATGCGGTTCAGGAATACTGCGAGAGCAGAGGATACGGTATCATTCGTGAATACGAGGGACACGGTATCGGAACCAAACTGCATGAAGATCCGGGGATTCCGAACTACGGCAGGGCCGGAAGAGGCATCCGCTTACTCCCAGGCATGACGATCGCCATTGAACCCATGGTCAGCCAGGGTTCTCCGAAGATCAAGACTATGCCAAACGGATGGACTGTCAAAACGGCCGACGGCAAGATGTCCGCTCACTATGAGAACAGTATTGCCATCACAGACAACGGCCCCGAAATTCTGACCTGGGGCAAAGACGGTAAAACTTTATAAGGAGTGTAAAGCATGTCGAAAGAAGATATGATCGAAGTCGAGGGTACCGTTGTTGAGGCTCTTCCGAACACCATGTTCAAAGTAGAGCTTGAAAATGGACATCAGATTTTAGCCCATATTTCCGGTAAGCTTCGGATGAACTTCATTCGAATCCTTCCGGGCGATAAGGTCACTGTAGAGATGTCGCCGTATGACCTTAGCCGCGGGCGTATTACATGGCGATCCAAATAAAAGCACAACAATAACAGGTTTTTAATCCACTGGGAGGGTAAACACAATGAAAGTCAGACCTTCTGTCAAAAAGATGTGCGATAAATGCAAAATTATTAAGCGCAAGGGAAAAGTCATGGTTATCTGTGAGAATCCCAAGCACAAACAGCGCCAGGGCTAATCGTCCTGAATGACCCAAATAATTTGGAGGTGCAATAGACATGGCCCGTATTTCCGGCGTCGATCTGCCAAGAGATAAGAGAATCGAAATCGCGCTCACTTATATCTATGGTATCGGCAAGAAAACTGCTGATGATATCATCACCGCTACCGGTGTTAATCCGGACACCCGCGTCAGAGACCTGACCGAGGAAGATGTATCGAAGCTCCGTGACTATATCGACAAAAACGTAAAGGTTGAAGGTGATCTCCGCCGTGAGACTGCATTCGACATTAAGAGACTTATCGAAATCGGATCCTACCGCGGTACCCGTCATAGAAAAGGTCTTCCAGTAAGAGGCCAGAATTCTAAGAACAACGCCCGTACCCGCAAGGGCCCGAAGAAAACGATCGCTAACAAGAAGAAGTAATCAGGGGGGATAATTTTGGCTAAACAAGGTTCCAAGAAAACCGCAGCTACACGCAGACGTCGTGACCGTAAAACGGTAGAACGCGGTGCTGCTCATATCCAGTCCACCTTCAACAATACCATCGTCACTATCACCGATACACAGGGCAACGCTGTTTCCTGGGCATCCGCTGGTGAACTTGGCTTCAGAGGATCCAAGAAGTCCACTCCGTTCGCTGCACAGACTGCTGCGGAGACCGCTGCTAAGGTCGCTCTCGAGCATGGTATGAAGACCATTGAAGTATACGTTAAAGGCCCAGGTGCCGGACGCGAATCTGCCATCCGTGCACTGCAGACCGCAGGTCTCGAAGTTACTTCCATCAAAGATGTAACTCCTATTCCTCACAACGGCTGCCGTCCGCCTAAGAGAAGACGTGTCTAACCTTTAAGGAGGATTATCAGATATGGCAAAGAATAATCAGCCTGTCGCTAAACGCGCAAAGGCACTCAATGTTTCTCCTGCAGTTCTCGGCTATAACAAGAAAGAGACCCACCGCAATCCTAAAGGTGGCATGAGAAGAAAACAGTCTGAGTATGCTCTTCAGCTCAATGAAAAGCAGAAAGTTAAATTTGTATACGGCATCCAGGAGAAACAGTTCCTTTCTTACTACAAGAAAGCTGTTAAAGAAGAGGGTAAGACCGGTGAAAACCTCCTTATCCACTGCGAGCGTCGTCTTGACAACGTCGTTTATCATCTTGGTTTTGCTTCTACCCGTCGTCAGGCTCGTCAGCTTGTTACTCACAGCCACTTCACTGTTGACGGTAAGAAAGTTAACATTCCTTCCTTCCAGGTAAAACCCGGCATGGAAATCGCAGTAAAAGAGAAGAGCCTTTCTTCTCCAATCTTCACCCGCCTTACCGGCGAGGATGCTCCGGTTGTCAATATTCCGGAATGGCTTGAGAGAGATAAGAATGCGCTCAAGGGCAAAGTCCTGAGACTCCCAACCCGTGATGATGTTGACTTTGACGTTGCGGAACACCTCATCGTCGAGTATTACTCGAAATAATGCCACTTAACCCCGACATATTAAACTTTAAGGAGGGTTTTGAATGATCGGTATTGAGAAGCCCAATATTGAAGTATTCACCCAGGATGATGACAGTGCGTACGGCAAGTTTACCCTGGAACCTCTGGAGAGAGGTTTTGGTACAACACTTGGCAACAGCATGCGCCGCGTACTGCTCTCTTCTCTTCCGGGTTATGCCATCAAGTCCGTTAAGATTGACGGAGTTCTTCATGAATTCTCCACGATCCCAGGCGTCAAGGAAGACGTTACAGAGATCGTTCTGAACCTTAAGAGTGTCATCATTAAGATCAATGGTGACGGCCCGAAGACGGTCTACATTGATGCATCCGGGGAAGGCGAAGTTACAGCCGGTGACATTAAAGGTGACTCCGAGATTGAAATTTTCAACCCTGAGCTGCACATCGCTACTTTGGACAAAGATGCCAAGCTCAGCATGGAAATGACGGTTGACAATGGCCGCGGCTATGTTTCCTCCGAGAGAAACAAGCAGGAGCTCGAACCTCCAATCGGTGTCATTGCAATTGATTCCATTTATTCACCTGTAAACAAGGTAAACTTTACTGTAGAGAACACACGTGTTGGCCAGCGGATCGACTATGATAAACTGACCCTGGAAGTGTGGACAAACGGTACAATCTCCGCCAAGGAAGCTGTATCGCTTGCCGCCAAGATCCTCAACGATCACCTCAAGTTATTTATTGACTTGTCGGATAATGAGTACACGACGGACGTTCTCGTAGAGAAAGACGACGATTCTCGTGAGAAAGCTCTGGAGATGACCATTGAAGAGCTTGATCTGTCTGTTCGTTCCTTTAACTGCTTAAAGAGAGCAGGCATCAATACAGTAGAGGATTTGACCACTAAATCGGAAGACGACATGATGAAAGTCCGCAACCTCGGCAAGAAGTCTCTTGACGAAGTCGTTGCTAAACTGGATTCTCTCGGATTCTCTCTCCGTAAAGATGACGAATAAGTAAAGGAGTGAATATTCATGCCAGGCAGCAGAAAACTGGGCAGAGCCAGTGATCACCGCAAAGCTATGCTTCGCGCCATGGTTACTTACCTGTTCGAAAATGGCAGAATCGAAACGACTGTTACCCGCGCTAAGGAAGTTCGCGCTATGGCTGAGAAGATGATCACCATCGCTAAGAAGAACGACCTTGCCTCGAAGAGACAGGTTATGGCTTACGTTACCAAAGAGGACGTAGTCAAGAAACTCTTCGATGAGATTGCACCGAAGTACGCTGACGTCAACGGCGGTTATACCCGCATTATCAAGACTGGCCCGCGTCGCGGCGATGCAGCAGAGATGTGCATTATCGAACTCGTTTAAATCAATACAAGTAATTTAGACCGTACCACATCGGTGGTACGGTCTTTTTTTATAAAATGACGTATTTCAGACAAAATAGATACGGAAATAGAAAAGGTCAAGAATGAAAAATGCTGGTCTCCAAGTTGCAACTTAAGACACTTTCAGCAGGACAAGAGAAGACACCTGTAAAATCCGCCATTGCAAAATTGCAATTTGTCGAGACAATCAATAAAAGGTTGATACCGCGAAATTATTTATTTTCTGTCAGGTCTAACCAGGTTAGCAAAGGCTAAATAGCGGCAACTATGTGGCAAGTGTGCTATTTTCAACGGAGCGAGCGGAAACTCACACTAAAACTTGACATATTTATGACGTAATGCCAATTTGGCACTTTACCATGCTAAAATAGTTTGATAAGTGACATGTAAACAATCTACAAAATATCCATATAGGTGTCATCAAAAATATGTAAATTGAACAAAATTTGTTGTATACTAGAATCGGACTGTGGGTCAAAGCACGGTATTTTTTGAGAATGGAGGTAACATCTATGGCAACCAAAGTTGCGTTTACTGGAACGAAGGAGCAGGAGAAAGAGCTTCTGGACTTCATCCGGGAAAACAAAGATACTCCCGGCGCACTCATGCCTATCCTGCAGAAAGCGCAGGAAATCTACGGGTATCTGCCCATTGAGGTACAGACCATGATTTCCGATGCGACAGGAGAACCGTTGGAGAAAATTTACGGAATCTCTACGTTCTATGCGCAGTTTGCACTGAGTCCGAAAGGGGACAACCAGATTTCCGTATGTCTTGGAACTGCATGTTATGTAAAGGGCTCTCAGGCTATTTACGACAAGGTTTCCGAACTGCTGGGAATTGATGAGGGCGAATGCACGGCGGACAGAAAATTTTCACTGGAGTCCTGCCGCTGCGTCGGTGCCTGCGGACTTGCCCCGGTCATGATGATTAACGACGAAGTCTATGGTCGTCTGACACCAGACCAGGTAGAGGGCATCCTGAAAAAGTATTAAGTCACCCGAATGGGATATGGGAAAGGTGAAACACTGTGACATTACGAGAGGTACAAGAGCTTCTGCATGCCAAAGTGGCAACATGTCAGGATCTGCTGGATGAGGAAGTCCAGTCAGCATTTGGAAGTGACATGATGAGCGAAGTTCTTGCATATGTGCAGGATCAGGGAATCCTGATGACCGGGCTGGTCAACGAACAGATTATTCGGACAGCCGCAATGATGAACATGTACTGTGTCATCATGGTCCGCGGAAAACAGCCGACACCGGAGATGGTGTCCATGGCCGAGGACAACGATGTGGTTATTATGCTCACCGATCTCACAATGTATGAATGCAGTGGAATTCTGTACGTAAACGGATTAAACCCTACAGGACACAAATATGTCTGAACCTATTGAACTCGTCTACGATGTAGACGGCAGCAACTTTGCGGCGGCGGGAGACGCCTCCATGAAGCTGAAAAAGGAACTTCGTGCTCTTGCTTTTCCAAGAGACGTCATACGGCGCGCTTCTATCGCAATGTATGAGGGAGAAATAAATATGGTCATTCATGCGGGCGGAGGCCAGGCCGTTGTGCGGATCTCGCCGGAATACATTGATATTTCTCTTGTGGATCACGGACCGGGAATTCCAGATATTCCCCTGGCAATGAAAGAGGGGTACTCAACCGCCCCGGAGGAAGTCCGGGAGATCGGGTTTGGAGCCGGAATGGGTCTGCCAAACATGAAGAAAAATTCCGATGAATTTAAGATTGAATCTACAGTAGGTGAGGGCACCACAGTTAGAATGAAAATATTAAATCATGGGTAATTACAAACATTCTGTCACACTGGCATTAGATAAATGCAAAGGGTGTACCAACTGTCTGAAACGATGTCCGACTGAGGCCATTCGAATCCGGAACGGCCACGCGGAAATTAATTCAGCCACCTGTGTTGACTGCGGCGAATGTATTCGAATCTGCCCGTACCGGGCAAAGAAAGCGGTTAGTGACCCGTTGTCAATAACCGAAAACTTCAAATACAAAGTTGCACTGCCGGCACCAGCGTTCTATGGACAGTTTGATCATCTCAGCAACATCAATTACATATTAAAAGCACTGCTGGACATCGGTTTCGATGATGTCTTTGAAGTGGCCAGGGCGGCGGAGATCGTCTCCGGGTATTCCAAGCGGTATATCCGGCAGAAAGATGTATCCAAACCGGTAATCAGCTCGGCATGTCCGGTTATATCCCGGCTCATCAGCATCCGTTTTCCAGATCTGATCGACAATGTCATACCCATGCTTCCACCCGTTGACATCGCCGCCAAGATGGCGAGACGTGAGGCCCACAGGAAGCATCCGGAGCTGAAAGACGATGAAATTGGAATATTCTTTATTTCCCCATGTCCAGCCAAGGTAAGTTACCTCCAGAATGAGGCGGAAAACGGTCACAAGACCGTGGATGGAGTGCTCAGTATGAGTGAGCTCTATCTGAAAATTGTCACAAAAATGAATGGCAAGGACATTCCCCCGCTTCTGTCGAGAACCGGACGAATTGGCATTCGCTGGGCCGGTGCGGGCGGAGAGGCAAGAGCGCTCTCCAAACACCGTTTCCTGGCGGCAGACGGAATTGAAAACGTCATCGATGTACTGGAAAACATAGACAATAATGCACTCCCGGAACTGGACTTTATTGAGCTTGACGCATGCAATGGAGGCTGTGTTGGAGGAGTCATGACCATGCAGAACCCGTACATCGCCAAGGCGCAGCTGCTCCACCTGGAAAAAGGGCTGCCCCTCGCGGTCAACTGGGACTTCGACGAGGACGATGATTCTGTCGAGGTACCCGACGGGTACTTTACAGACGAGGAACTGACGTATTCACCACCGGCGCCGCTGGACCCCGACATGAAAAAGGCATTCCAGAAACGTATAGAAATTCAGACGATTCTGGACCGGCTCCCCGCTCTGGACTGCGGTTACTGCGGAGCGCCGACCTGCCGCGCATTTGCGGAAGATGTGGTGCGAGGGTATGTACAAGAAGACGATTGTATCGTCAAAATGAGAAAATCGATGGATGAACTGCGTAAGGAGGATGAGGAATGACTGTATCGGAAATGACCGAGAAACTTCATCTGCACGCACTGACCATGCCAGACCCTGACCGGAAAGTGGAATCCGGATATGCCGGAGACATGCCGAGCTGGGTTATGGGCAATGCAGATCAGGGCTGCGCGTGGCTCACAATTATGAATAACCGCAACATTATTGCGGTCGCTGTTTTACTGGATATGGCCTGCATAGTCGTAGCAGAGGGGAGCGAAGTTCCGGAGGAAGTAATTAAGCTGGCGGAATCGAAAGACGTCAACCTGCTCTCTTCGGAGAAAAATGTATTTACTCTGTCTGCAGAGATAGCAGGTCTGTTATGAGGCGCTTTGCCTGCGACCTCCACCTGCATTCCTGTCTGTCCCCGTGCGGGGAAGATGACATGACTCCGGCTACAGTGGCCGGGCTGTCCAAACTGGCAGGCGTGGAAGTCGCTGCACTGACTGACCATAATACAGTACGAAATGGTCCGGCGTTTATTGAAGCCTGCAATGCCTATGGGGTGAGCCCTCTGATTGGCATGGAACTGACAACGGCAGAAGAAGTTCATATGATCTGCCTGTTCCTGACCTATAAAGAGGCGAAGGCATTTGAGGACAAGGTTTGGGAGAACCGGGTGTATATCCGGAACAAACCCCAGTACTTTGGACGGCAGATTCTCATGAATGCGGACGACGAAATAATTGGAGAAGAGGAGAACCTTCTTCCCAACGCGACCAGACTCGGACTGAGCGCGGCGTATCAACTGGTACGGGAGTATGGCGGTGTGTGTTATCCCGCCCATGTGGACCGGCAGGCAAACGGGATTATTGCCATGCTCGGAACCTTCCCGCCGGAACCGCCGTTTAAAATTGCTGAGTTCCGAGATCCGGAAAACGCGAAAACTTATCCGGAACAGTACCCTAATTTACAGGGGCTCATGGTAGTGTACGGCTCGGATTCTCACCGGCCGGATGCCGTTCCGGAACAGGCGGAATTTTATCTCGACGCTGGAGACGAGGGAACACCGGCAGAAGCTGTGTTTCGCCGGCTGCAGGAACAGATGAATTCCTGAAAAGAAACGCTAAGAGGACACTGCAGTGCAGGAATTATCACTGTATATTTTAGATATTACGGAGAATGGAGTCCGGGCCGGTGCTGATACTATCCGCATCGACATTGAAGAGACCGGTTCTCTGATGACTGTAACTATTCAGGACAACGGAAAAGGGATGGACGAGGCGACCGTCAAGCGGTTATCAGATCCGTTTTATACCACCCGAACGACAAGAAAGGTGGGAATGGGCGTCCCTCTGTTTCAGATGGCGGCATCCATGACTGGCGGAAATCTGAAAATCCATTCTGTTCCGGCACCGGAGGAAAATCACGGAACAACCGTGACAGCAGAGTTTCACACAGATCATATTGACTGTGTGCCGCTGGGAGATATGGTTTCCACTCTGATGACCCTTATTCAGGGGAGTCCGGATATCAGGTTTATCTATCATCATGGCAAGGATGGTAAGAGCGTGGACCTTGATTTGGGAGAGGTCCGAGAGCAGCTGGGGCCCGATGTTCCAGTGAATGAACCCGCCGTGCTTGCATGGATTAAGGAATATTTGGAAGAACAGTATCAAGCACTTAAGGAGGATTAAGGTATGAAAAGTTTGCAGGAGCTTGCCGCTATTCGCGAACAGACAAAAGCGAAGATGGCTCTCCGGGAAAAATCTGGAGCAATCCGGGTCGTTGTGGGTATGGCGACATGTGGAATTGCCGCCGGTGCCCGTCCTGTTCTGAACGCTTTCGTAGAGGAAGTCAACAAGGAAGGCCTCGAGGGCAAAGTCAGCGTAGAGCAGACCGGATGTATTGGAATCTGCCAGTATGAACCTGTCGTTGAAGTTTTTGACGGCGATCAGAAAACTACCTACGTCAAGATGACGGCGGACAAGGCAAAACGTGTCGTCGCAGAACATCTCGAGAAAGGTAACGTCGTCAAGGAGTACACCATCGGGTACTCGAACGTATAACGGAGGTTAGAATGTATAGAACTCATGTTATGATCTGCGGCGGTACCGGATGTACAGCAAGCGGCTCCAAGAAAATTCAGGAAGCCCTCGCAGAGGAATTAAAGAAGAAAGGTCTCCAGGATGAGATCAAAATTGTACAGACCGGATGTTTCGGTCTCTGCGAACTCGGTCCCATCATGGTTATTTATCCCGGTGATGTGTTCTACAGCCACGTAACCGTAGATGACATCCCTGAAATTGTAGAGGAACACCTCTTAAAAGGTCGTGTTGTAGAGCGCCTGGTCCACAAGGACGAGGTTACCCACGAGAAGGTTACTTCCCTCGACGATACCAGCTTCTATAAGATTCAGAAGCGTGTCGCCCTTAGAAACTGCGGCGTTATTGACCCCGAAAATATTGATGAGTATCTGGCAACAGACGGTTACACCGCACTGTACAAAGTCCTGACGGAAATGTCTCCGGACGACGTCATCCAGACACTTCTGGATTCCGGCCTCCGTGGACGCGGCGGCGCAGGATTCCCCACGGGACTCAAATGGAAATTCGCAAAACAGTCTGTCAGCGATGTCAAGTATGTCTGCTGCAACGCGGACGAGGGTGACCCCGGCGCGTTCATGGACCGTTCTGTTCTCGAGGGCGATCCACATTCTGTTCTTGAAGCCATGGCTATTGCAGGCTATACGATCGGCTCTCATCAGGGCTACATCTATGTCCGTGCAGAGTATCCCATCGCAGTCAGCCGTCTTGAGATCGCACTGAAACAGGCCAAAGACTACGGCCTGATCGGCAAGAATATCATGGGAACCGGATTCGACTTTGATATCGATATCCGTCTCGGCGCCGGAGCATTTGTATGCGGCGAAGAGACAGCACTCATGACTTCCATTGAGGGCAAACGCGGCGAGCCGCGTCCACGTCCTCCGTTCCCGGCAAGTAAGGGACTGTTCCAGCAGCCCTCCATCCTGAACAACGTTGAGACCTGGGCCAACATTCCTCAGATTATCAACAACGGTTCAGAGTGGTTTGCTTCTATGGGTACGGAAAAATCCAAGGGCACCAAAGTATTCGCCCTTGGCGGTAAGATTAAGCACACCGGACTGGTTGAGGTTCCTATGGGAACTACTCTCCGTGAAGTTGTTGAAGATGTCGGCGGTGGTATTCCAAACGGCAAGAAGTTCAAGGCGGCACAGACCGGCGGACCTTCCGGTGGATGTATTCCGGCCAAGTACTTCGATGTTCAGATGGACTATGAGCACCTCGCAGAAATCGGTTCCATCATGGGATCCGGCGGACTCATTGTCATGGACGAAGATAACTGCATGGTAGATATTGCGAAGTTCTTCCTGAAGTTCACAGTTGACGAGTCCTGCGGTAAATGTACCCCATGTCGTGTGGGTACCAGACGTATGCTGGAAATCCTCGAAAAGATTACCAGCGGCGACGGCACCATGGAAGATCTCGACAAACTGGAAGAGCTTGCTTACTTCGTTAAGACAAACTCCCTGTGTGGTCTCGGACAGACAGCTCCGAACCCCGTTCTCTCCACTCTTCGCTATTTCCGCGACGAGTATATTGACCACATTCAGAATAAACACTGCGCAGCCGGTGTCTGCACCGATCTCCTGACCTTTACTATTGACAAGGATAAGTGCATGGGCTGTACCATGTGTAAACGCAAATGCCCGGCTGATGCCATCTCCGTTACAGACTATGTGGCTCCGGGTCACAAACGCCCGAGTCTTACAATCGACGCGAGCGCCTGCGTGAAGTGCGGAACCTGTCAGACTGTCTGCAAGTTTGACGCGGTATCCAAGGCCTGAGAAGGAGGAACAGATTCATGGCTGAAAAAGAAACCATTACCTTAAAAATCGATGGTGTCGAAGTAACTGCTCCCAAGGGCTCGACCATTCTTGAGGCGGCCCACCTCGCAGGCATTAAAATTCCGACACTCTGTTACTTAAAAGACGTGGATAACGGCATCGGCGCCTGCCGTATGTGTCTGGTCCAGGTCAACGGCTCCCCGAAACTGGCGGCAGCCTGCGTATATCCCGCTGCTGACGGTATGGATGTCGTAACCAATAATGAAACCCTTGCCAAGAACCGGAGAATGAATCTCCAACTTCTGCTCTCCAACCATAGAAGAGACTGCCTCTCCTGTGGACGTTCCGGAGACTGCGAGCTCCAGGAGATGTGCCGGGACTATGGCGTAACCGACGACAGCTATTATGACGGTGCAAAGAACTGGGGACATGTAGATACTTCAGCTCCCCATATGGTACGCGACAACTCCAAGTGCATTCTCTGCCGTCGCTGCATTGCCGCATGTACGAATGTTCAGGGAATCGGCGTCATTGGACCGTCCAACCGTGGATTCCGCTCGGAAGTCACCTGCGCATTCGATCTTCCGCTGGGTGACACGTCCTGCATTTACTGCGGCCAGTGCATCACCGCATGCCCAACTGGCGCTCTCTATGAAAAGAGCAGCATTGCAGAAGTTACCCAGGCGATTAACGATCCCGATAAGTTTGTCATTGTCCAGGCTGCTCCTGCAGTCCGCGCAGCACTTGCAGAGTGCTTTGGTAAACCGATTGGTACCGACGCACAAGGTAAACTTGCAGCAGCCCTTCGCCGTCTGAAATTCGACAAGGTATTTGACACTGTATTTTCTGCTGACCTCACTATTATGGAAGAGGCCAACGAGTTTATTGACCGCGTTAAAAACAACGGCAAGCTGCCTCTCATGACATCCTGCTCTCCGGGATGGATTAACTACTGTGAGCACTATTATCCGGAGTTCACAGATAACCTCTCCACCTGTAAGAGCCCGCAGCAGATGTTCGGCGCAGTAGCGAAGAGCTACTATGCAGAGAAGATGGGCATTGATCCTGCCAATATCGTCTCTGTCTCAGTTATGCCGTGTACAGCTAAGAAGGGCGAAATAGAACGTGCTGATGAGAACGGCGCCGGGTATCCGGATGTCGACTATGTTCTCACCACCCGTGAGCTCGGCCGCATGATCCGCGCAGCGGGCATCGACTGGGACAGCCTTCCGGAAGAAGAGTTCGACCTTCCTCTGGGTCTTGGCTCCGGAGCGGGAGTTATCTTTGGTGCAACCGGCGGTGTTATGGAAGCTGCCCTTCGTACTGCAGTTGAAACTCTTACCGGCGAAGAACTGCCGAATGTAGACTTCACAGAGGTCCGCGGTGTTCAGGGTATTAAAGAGGCGACATATGAAGTTGCCGGCCTGACTATTCGTGTAGCGGTTGCCTCTGGTACCGGAAATGCCCGCAAGCTTCTTGACATGGTCAAAAGCGGCGAGAAAGAATATGATTTCATTGAGATCATGGGCTGCCCGGGCGGATGCGTCAACGGCGGCGGTCAGCCGCAGGTACACGCAAGTGTTCGAAACTTTACCGATATCCGCGCAGAGCGTGCCAAAGTTCTCTATCAGCTGGACCGCGACAACCCAATTCGGAAGTCGCATGAGAACCCGGCTATTAAGGAAATCTATGCCACCTATCTTGGCGAGCCTGGCTCCGAGAAAGCGCATCAGCTTCTCCACACCACTTATGTCAAGAAGTCGGTCAACAAGTCCGTATTTTAATTACAGCACAATACCGGAATAATCCTCCAAGATTATCGGAATGAATTTGAAAGAAGGGGCCATGCCGCAAGGCATGACCCCTTCGCTGTTGTATTGAAATTGCTGCTGATTGGAAATCAAAATGAAATCGCCGGGATAATTAGTCCTCGGGGATAGTGAAGGCAGAGAATACAGAACCTGACGGCGTGGTAAAGATGTCCTCAGAACTCTTTAGCGTGACGAGACAGTTGGTTTCCTGGCGGACAGGAATGATGATGCCTTTGGACAGTAAGTACTGCTCAGCGGCCTTGCAGGCTTTGGTGATTCCCGCGTTAGAGGTTGCAGCCTCTGCACTGCCGACATACCCGTGAAACGCAGTGTCGTTCAGGGAAATGAAATTATCATCTGTGGCACCGACAAACTGGTTGAGAAAGTCTTCTGCCAGAAAATCGTGAGCGAGAATTGAGGTATAGGCCAGGTCGTACTTTCCATCTTTCAGGGCCTCGTCTAATTTCATCTGGTTGGGATAAGACTTGATGAGGATAGAGAAGCCAGTGCCGAATACTTTCTGCCAGTTTTGAGCCATGGCCTGAACATTGCCGCGGTCATCATCCAAACAGATAATATTCAGGGAGAGCGCCTGGTCTTCACTGTCAAGGCTGTTGCTGTCGTCTGAAGATTTGACTACGCCGCTGGCGTACTGCCGTGCCTTCTTCAAATTGGGCTTTCCGAGGACAACTCGTCCGGCCTGAGCACGGTAGTTCTTTCCTGAACTGGTCTCGAGGCAGGCGGGAATGAGCCCGGATGCCGGTTTACTGTCAATTTCATTGATGACAGAGGTGTCCGTTGCATAGGCAATAGCCATACGAAGACGTGCATTCTTACCTTCCTTGCTCTTCTGATTAAAGCAGAATGCTTTGGTCTGGTTTTCATAAGGAGTAACCCGGAACTTCTTCGGCAGAGTGGAGGTCTCGTCTTTGGCAACGACGCCGGCGGAAATACCGCTCTCTGTTTTGATGGAGTTAATGATATCAATGGGAGTGGCCTGGGTGTCGCTGGAGGCACGGGACCCTGCGCCGTCCTCGCCGCTGTCGCCCTCACCGCCGAGGTCCTGAGCATATACAAACTTCAACGAACTGCCGAGGGCTTCGTATTTTCCCTGGTAGTCCGGATTCTTCTTGAGAAGAACGGTGGCGGCAACCGTGTTAATCTGGGAAATATAGTACGGTCCGTTGCAGAGGCTGAGATCACCGCTTAAGCAGTACTGGCCGTTGGTGGCATTGAAGAAATGCCGGTTGCAGGGCATACAGGGAGCAGTGGTCAGGATTTCCAGCAGGCTGGCATCCGGGCGGGCCAGCTGAATCTGCAGGGTGTAGGGACCGACTGCGCGAACACCAAGGCTGGAGGCACTCATGGAACCTTTGTTAATGGCCTCAGCGTTCTGAATGCTGTAAAGAGTGAAGGCGAGCGGGCACTGTGTACTCTTTGCCACAGCGCGCTGCAGACCGAAGACAAAGTCGTCTGCTGTGACTTCGTTGTAAAAAGTTTTCTTGTAACCCTTGCCGAGGGTGTCATCCATACCGTCAGTCAGATGCCATTTCAGCCCCTGCTTCAGATGAAAAGTATAGGTGAGTCCGCCGTTCGAGATAGTCCAGCTCGTGGCGGCACCGGGGATAACCCGGCCGTCTTTATCCAGGCGAACCAGTCCCTCGAAGGCATTGTTGGCAATACTCTGAAGCCCGTCATTGCTGGCGATCTGCGGGTCGCAGCTGGTGGCTATATCGGAAATGGGCAGGACAAAATCCTGGTCTCCTTTTCCACACGAGGCGAGGCACAGAACACAGAATACCAGACACAGAATTACAGCGGTTATTTTTTTACCCATACAGGTCACGCTCCCTCCAAAACTTGAATTTATTTTATCATAGCCGAACCCTAAGTTAACAGGTATAATAAAAGTAAATTATCGCAGGAGGTCTCATGTATGAAATTTGCAGCATGGTTTGATCAGCTCTCTTTGCGGGAGCAGTGCGGGTTCCTCACAGGATCCGACGCCTGGCACACCGCAAGCTCAGAGCGTGTCGGCATTCCGGGAATCCATGTGAGTGACGGCCCGACCGGTCTTCGGACTCCCGCCAGAGGACTCGGGAGAGACCCGGCCGAATCTGTATGCTTCCCGACCGAGGCCGCTATGGCCAGTTCCTGGGACACCGAGAGTGCCCGGACACTCGGTGAGACTCTTGGAAGAGAGTGCCGTGCCAGAAGAATTGACGTCCTTCTCGGGCCCGGGGCGAATATTAAACGCTCTCCTCTGTGCGGACGGAATTTCGAGTACTTCTCGGAAGATCCGCTCGTGTCAGGAGAAATGGCTTCGGCGGTTATTACCGGAGTTCAATCGCAGAACGTGGGGACCTCACTGAAACATTTCGCCTGCAACAATACGGAGACGGCCCGCATGAAAGCGGACTCCATTGTTGACGACCGCGCACTGCGGGAAATTTACCTCAAGCCGTTCCAGCTGGCAGTAGAAAAGGCCAAGCCGTGGACCGTCATGGCCTCCTACAACAAAATTAACGGAAAATATTCCACCGAGAACAGCTGGCTCCTGAGCGACGTGCTTCGGAAGGAGTGGGGCTTCGACGGCGCAGTCATCAGCGACTGGAATGCAGTGAACAACCGTGCCGCCGCCTTGAAGGCCGGTCTGGACCTCGATATGCCGGGAACTGGCAACTATACGCCGCAGACTCTCCTGAAAGCGTACCGTAAGGACGAACTGACGCTGGAGGATATACAGACCAGTACATCACGCATTTTTGAACTTATTCATAAGGCAGAGGAAAACCAGTACGAACTCCCGCCAGAGGATAATATGGACGCGGACCATGATGTTGCCGCTCATCTGGCGGAAGGCTGCCCGGTCCTTCTGAAAAATGACCACCACATGCTTCCGGTGAACCCAAAGCGGGACCGTGTAGCAGTTATTGGTGCGCGGGCTAAGGAGCCGCTCTACCAGGGCGGTGGAAGTTCCGGTGTAAAAGCACATCATGTTGTCAGCCCTTATGAATGCCTGCAGAAGGAGTGCAAGTACCTGACTTACACTCCAGGTTATGACCTGGACAATCTGGACGTGGTAAGTGACGTTCTGCTCAAGAATGCAAAGGACGCGGCAAAGAGTGCAGACAAGGTTCTCGTCTTCGTCAGCTGCAATGAACGGGATGTTACCGAAGGCATGGACCGCCAGTCCCTGAAACTTCCCGAGGCCATGAACGCTCTGGTTGACGCTGTAACGTCTGTCAGCATGAACGTTGCAGTTGTCCTCACAACCGGAAGTGCCGTTGAACTGCCATGGGTATCTAAACCTGCGGCTATTCTTCAGACGTATCTTCTGGGTGAAGGCGTCGGCGAAGCTGTCAGCCGGATTCTGCTCGGTTACGTCTCTCCCAGCGGCAAACTGGCAGAGAGTTATCCGGTCCATGTAGAAGATGTTCCTGGTTACAAGAACCTGCAGCCGGATGAGCACTATGATGTGCTCTATAAGGAGAGCATCTACGTCGGTTACCGCTACTATGAGAAAGCGCACAAAGAGGTGCTGTTCCCGTTCGGCTATGGACTCAGCTACTCGGAATTCTCCTATAATAACCTGATACTGGACAAGGAAGAGCTGACCCCAGACGATACGCTCACTCTGACTTTTGAAATTACCAACCATGGTATGCCGGCTGCCGAAGTTCCACAGGTCTATGTAGGCTACCGTGACATTGAGGAGTCCTACATCTACCGTCCGGTCAAAGAACTGGTTGCGTTTTCCAAGGTATTCCTGGACTCGAACGAGACCCAGACGGCGACCCTGACTCTGGACCATACGGCGTTTGAGTACTACAGCAGCAACCATCAGGCCTGGCAGATTGAGCCTGGTGAGTATGATATTTACATCGGCTCTGCCAGTGATGATATTCGTCTCATGGGTCATGTCACCATGAAGAATGACGCGTTTGGAGATTACGACTACCGCGCCCGCACGCCGGACTATTTCTCTGGAAACGTTGCCGCAGTAGATGACGAGGAGTTCGACTTCGTTCTCGGGTATCATCTGGAAGACTTTGTCTCCAGCTCAAAGAGAGTTACCAGAGATTCCTGCCTGGCCGATGTCCAGGAGACGGAGAAGGGGGCCAGACTGGTCAGGGTTCTGAATAAACTGCTGAAGAGACAGAAAGATCCTCTGAAGAGAGAGCTCCTGTTTACCGAAATTCTCTATACCCCGTTCAACCGCTTCTGCCTGAGCAGCCGCGGTGCCATCTCTGAGGACAAGATAGACGCTCTGGTACTCTGGCTCAACGGAGGAGAAGTAACCGATGCTCTGAAACTGTGCCTGCTCGGACTTCCGGATGAGCTTATGAACATTGCCCTTCCGGCCGGACAGAAGCTTGCCTGGACTGTTCCCCAGGAACTGGTGCCGGCAAAAATCAAAAAGCTCGGCAGAAAGAAAAAGAGCAGGGGAAAGAAGAAATAATGAAGCGCTGCCTCATTCTCACGGCCCATCTGGAACGGCCGGAAGACCTGAAGATTGACCCCGCAGAGTTTGACGCGGTCATAGCTGCGGATGGCGGGCTGGTCCAGGCGGATAAGCTTGGAATTACCCCGACGCAGATTATTGGAGACTTTGACTCCACAGAGCGCCCGGAAGCGGAACACCTGATTGTTCTGCCCCGAGAAAAAGATATGACAGACAGTGAGGCCGCTATTGATCTAGCAGTTTCCCGCAAATACCGCAACATTGTGGTCCTCGGCGGCCTTGGCGGCCGTTTTGACCACACAATGGGTAATGTTGGGCTTTTAGCAAAAACGCTGCATTCCGTCGACTGGCTCGAGTTTCAGGACGGCCAGAACCGGATGTTTATGCAGGGCCCTGGCAGGTTTTCCGTTGAACGGGGGCGCTTCCACTACCTCGGGCTGATAGCTTACGGCGGCCCGGTTGAAGGTCTTACCGTCCGAAACGTCAAGTATCCGCTGAACGACTATACCCTGCCGGACGACACAACACTGGGCGTCAGCAACGAAATCCTGGGAGACCGGGCAGAAATCTCGCTGCGGAGCGGGAAGCTCCTGGTCATTCAGAGTAACGACTAATACGAAATAAAAAGGCGATGCAGTGGTTATCACTGCATCGCTTTTCTTATGTCTCATCGCTGTCTTTCAGCGTCAGATTCAGCTGCTCTATGCGCCGTTCCAGGTCTGTGTCACGCTCCTTCAGCATCAGGCGGCTGCTGTATTTTCGGAATGTCTTGTTACCATAGCGGCCAATGAGACGCACGGTCCAGGCATTTCGGGCAATCTCCGTAACCAGAACGAGAAGCTCCTGTCCGCCGGGCCAGACTTGATTCGCAAAAGCCATGGCGTTGGTGAGAGAGGCATTGGCGATCTCTGCGCTCTGCTGCAGAGTTTTGACTCGGGAAGCAAAATCCTCTTTGACCATGGGGTAATCAGCACCTTTGCCTTTTTCCTGGTTTAAAAATGACAGAACACCTTCTTCGCGGAGCAGCTGCTCCGACGAAAGCGAGTGTTTGGCTTTCCCCGTACGGATTGTGTCACGGACTTCTTCCATAAGCGTATCCAGTGACGTACCCTTTCCGGCTTGGAGAAGCAGTCCGTGGAGCTCCTTAAGAAGATCCTCTTCTCCTGCTGCAGAATTTCAAACGTCTTCTGGACAAACGACTGTACCGTGTCGCCGCGGACGGACCCGGAGGTGTCAATTGCTATGACGAAGTCGCGGATTTTTTTCTGTTCGGAGTATTCCAGGTATTCCACCAGTGGCATATTACCATAGCGTTCCATACCGTAAAGGTAATAGGCGTTGTCAAATTCTTCTGTTGATGTGTGGAGGCTTTCGCCAATGGTTCCAAACTTGCGGAGAAACGTCTCGTAGCTGACTTTCGGTCGGTGGAGCTCCAGAAGGGCCTGGGCCATGGAAGAACTACCGTTTTGATCTTTGGCCACGGTCTCAGTCTGGGTGCGGATTCTGCGGGAGATATCCTTCCAGACCTTCTCCTGGTCCGCCTGCATCTGCTCTGCATTGTCGGGGTCGTATCTGCCAAACCATAGACCGTGCTCGTCGCCGTTAAACAGGGTACGCAGTTCATGGATATCTTCCACTGTCATATGCTGTTCACAGATGAAATGATACAGCCGCTCGGCGGTTACGGTGCCGAAGTCCCGCTTGAGATCCCGCTGGAAGGCCGCCTGTTTGGCTCCCCGCTTCGACTGCACCGCTGGAAGGTTAAGATCGTTAATGAGGTATTCCACCGCTGCATCGCACGCAAGGCTCCAGGCCTCTGGCTTGACAGTCTCTCCGACGAAAGGATGGAGGAAAACACAGTGGAGCAGACAATGGAGGTAGTCCCGAGTGACGGACCTCGGGTCAATCTGATACTGCAGCAGAATAGAGTAGGGCTGATAGTACAGAACCTGTCCGTCTGTGCCGAGAGTCATCTTGTCATTGGAAACGCAGGGGAGCTGCGCCACGGCGTGGCTCAGGTAGGGCAGATGAACCAGCAGGGTGTTTCGACATTCCTGCAGGACGGCCTGCGCCAGCGCTTTGGCCTCCGTGTCCCGGTTCTCCATGACATAACCTCCTCCCGGCGATTTGCTCTATTGTACCATGTCCCGGCGGATGGAAAAAAGGACCAGGCCAGACTGACAGTAGTCTGACTTAGTCCCAACAAAATAGTATGCGATTTAGAAGTCGCTCTCGGGGTCGTCTTTCAGAAAAGCGGTCTCCAGAGCAATTTTAATGGCTGCCTCGGTGGCACGGACATCCAGATGGGCGTCGTCGTCCTCGGCAGAGCGGTAGAACTCCGGCTCGTCATCCGGCAGAGAAGAAATCCGGATAGTGGCGAGCCCAGCTTTGCGGAACAGCCCTGCTTCCGTGACATTGTATTTCGGGGCATAATCCGTAAGGGTAATGTCTGCATTTTCTACAGCCTGGGCGAGGCCGCGGTTCAGTTTCCGGCCGCGGGCATTTGTGTTGAGGGTGTCCATGCTGTACAGAGAGTCCAGGCAGATGACCGTGGTATCTGTATTTTTGAGGTCTTCAGCGTAGTTCTTGAGGAAGGCTTTCGCACCTTCATTTTTGCAGGATTTTCCGCCGGTCAGAAGAACATCGAATTCGGTGTTCTGCAGGCGTACCTTTTCCTGAGAGAGGTAACGGAGCGCACCGGCAGCGGTGTAGCATCCGCTCAGATTATCAGATACTCCCGGGAAAGAACTGCCGGTTTTCACGGTGCTGATGAGAATGCCGGGGAAAATGGCGAACAGAATGAGTGGATAGGAAATATATCCGAACCAATCTGGAAGATTCAGTGCGGCGGTGAACTGCAGCAGAAGAAGGATGTCGTAGACCAGGTAGAGAATAACTCCGATAAACTGGAACGTCTTCAGAACGCTCTCGGTTTTACGGGTGATACTGCGCTTAAATGGAGCATCCAGATTGGCCTGGAGGATGACACGGTGCTGAACCTCTTTCTCCGGTTTGCGTCTGGCGTAGACATTGTACTCTTCTACACTTTTTGAGGCACCCCCAAAGAGATTGAAAGAGGAGAGCAGAGTCAGAACGGAAACAACTGCGGCTGCAAGAGCAAAAACAGCTGCCAGTTTTGCAGTAAGCAGGGTAGACACAATGGCCAGGGCAGCGGCAATAATCATTAAGACGAGAGACCAGACATTGGCTGTACCGTGGGCTTTTGGCTTAACATGAAACAGGTTCTCATCGATTTCGTCGGAGAACGAGATCAGATCTTTATGTAGTGTGTTACGGAGAGCGGTCTCGCCGGAACCACCGGGCTGACGCGTCTGATTGTCCTCGCCGTCAGCAAATGATTTTGCAGAGCGGACAGCGTAGTTGCAGGATTCACGAACTCTGCCGACATAGCGCTCGCTGGATTCGGAAGCTTTCATTGGCGTAATCTCCTTTTTAACCATATATACCACAAGTGTAAACAGTCGTATTGGAAAAGTCAAACGGGAAAGGCGTTGACAAGATCCCGGAAAAGGCGGTACAGTAAACAGTGTATGAAAGCAAATTGCAGAAAGGAAGAGCGCATGAAAATTTCGACCCGCGTTCTGGGAATGGCATTGTTACTGGTTCTTGTGCTGACCGTCTTTCCCATAACCGCCGGTGCCCGCGGATTCTCCAATATTACCGGTACTCAGCCGGAACAGCAGCAGAGACACGGGTTTGACGTCGGAAAACCTTCTGCCGCGGAGCCCTATGTGCCGGGAGCAACCCGGGCCAGGCCCGTGCAGCGTCACTCGCCGGTCAGACGGCGGTCATCCGGCAGAAGATATTCTTCGCCTAAGAAATATGCTTCCCCCAGGAAGCACAACCCAAAAGCAGAAAGTCCTAAGAAGGGCAGAGCGAAGGCGGCCCGGGCAAAAGCGACCCGGGAAGAGACTACCGTTATTTTAAGCGAGACGGAGCCGCCGAAGCACGTATTTATTTCCAAAATTAATCCTTCCGCTTCGGAGACGACAAAGCAGAAGGATCCCATGCAGACCCCAAAGACCCGCCGCGTTGCGGATTTCTTGATGATGGGTATTGCGGGCTTCTCTATTTTAGCTGCTTTACTGTATGTGTTTACCGCACATCGAGACAAGTAAAACAGAACAGAGACAGAAAGAAAAGACCATGCTGCAGATGCAGCATGGTCTTTCAAACTTTTTAACACCTCTGAAGAGAGTTCGGTTTACAGACGGTCTTCATGGTCCGGACCGCAGATTGGGCAGTGTGCTGCGCGGTCAATAGGGGTCTTCTCAATAGTAGCGTTCTTGGCGTCGTAGTAAATGAGATTACCGGCGGCAGGAACATCCATGCCGAGAAGATACTCAATAACACAGGTGGCTTCCATGGAAGAGATGGTGGAGATGACGGATCCCAGAGCACCATTGTTTTCCTCAGGCGGGAAGTCAGTACCATAAAGACAGCTGAGGCACGGGGTCTCATGCGGCTTTACAAAGAAGAGAGAGCCGGCAAAGCCGTTGATGCCTCCCTCTACGAAAGGCTTGTCGAGTTCAACACAAGCCTCGTTGACAATCATTTTCGCCTGGGTGTCCTCAATGGCAACCGCGACGATGTCATACTGGCTGATGACTTCAATGGCATTGTCCCTGTTAATGGCAGTAGCATGGGGAATGATGTTGACCATGCTGTTATAAGCCCGAAGCTTTTTGGCTGCGGAAGCAACCTTGAGACTTCCAATATCATCCTCAAAATGGATGAACTGGTTATTTAAATTGGGAACTCTGACAATCTCGTGGTCCGCAATGCCGATGGTTCCCACGCCGGCTGAAGCGAGATTGTAGAGGAGAGTGGTGCCGAGTCCGCCGGCACCGATGACAAGAACACTGGAGTCGCTCAGAATATCCTGACCCTCATCACCGATCTCAGGAATGACAGATTGTTTGGAATAACGTTCTGAATTCATTACCCTTATTCCTCCCTGTAAAGTTTGATTTTTACATTATTGGGAATATTATAGCAATCAATCTGTATTCTGTAAACTGAGTTTTGATGCAACTTTTGGTTAATTCCACGAAAAATGTACGAAAAAAGAGGACCGTTCTTGTGAACGGTCCTCAAAATTGTAGAATTTATTCCTCGTGATCGACCCAGTCCATAGCACGGGTGACGGCTTTCTTCCAGCCCTTGTAGAGGGACTGTCTCTTCTCGTCGTCCATGTCCGGATAGTAGACCTTGGAAACTTCACGGTTCTGGGAAATCTCGTCGAGATCCTTCCAGAAGCCAACGGCAAGTCCTGCGCAGTAAGCACTGCCGAGGCCGGTGGTCTCAACAACCTTCGGTCTGTTAACTTCAGCGTTGATGAAGTTCGCCTGAATCTGCATCATGATGTCGGAAACGGAAGCACCGCCATCAGCACGGATGGAGTCGATGTCAATGCCGGAGTCGCTCTGCATGGCAAGAAGAAGGTCAACTACCTGGTAGCAGATACACTCGAGAACGGCACGGCAGAAGTGAGCGTTGTTTACGCCGCGGGTCAGGCCGACAATGCAGCCGCGGGCATACATATCCCAGTACGGAGCACCGAGACCGGTGAACGCCGGTACAAGATAAATGCCGTTAGCGTCTTCAACGGACTCAGCGAGTTCGTCGCAGCGAGGAGCCTTGTCGATGATCTTGAGCTCATCACGGAGCCACTGGATAACGGCACCTGCATTGAATGCAGAACCCTCGAGGTCATAAGTAACATCATCGCCGATAGCCCAGGCAACGTTGGTTACGAGGTTGTTCTTAGAATGAACGAGCTTGTTGCCGGTATTCATAAGAAGGAATACACCGGTACCATAGGTGCACTTGCACATGCCGGGCTTGTAGCAGTTCTGACCGAAGAGAGCTGCCGGCTGGTCGCCGATAGCGCCGGAGATTGGAGTGCCTTCCAGTCCTTCAAGACCCTGGATGCCAGGAGCAACAAGGCCGTAAACTTCACTGTTGGTAACAGGTTTCGGAAGAATTTCCATGGGGATGCCGAGCTCGTCGCAGAGGTGCTCATCCCAGGTGAGGGTGTTGATATCAAAGAGCATGGTTCTGCAGGCGTTGGAGTAGTCGGTTACATGAACAGCGGTTTCCGGATGGATAGAACCGCCGGTGAGGTTCCAGATAAGCCAGGTCTCAACGGTGCCGAAGAGAAGGTTGCCGGCTTCAAGAACTTCATTGGCCTCCGGAACATTGTCCAGGATCCATCTGATCTTGGAGGCGGAGAAGTAAGCGTCTACTACGAGTCCGGTGTGCTCATAGACATAGTCTACGAAGCCCGGCTTTTTCTTGAGCTCTTCGCAGAAATCTGCGGTACGACGACACTGCCATACGATGGCATTGTATACCGGACGACCTGTGGTCTTATCCCAGAGAATTGTGGTCTCACGCTGGTTGGTAACGCCGAGGCAGGCAATGTCTCTCGGGTCGATGGAGCCCTCGCCAAGGATTGTGGCAACGGACTGATATTCACTGTAGAGAATATCCATCGGGTTATGCTCAACCCATCCAGCCTGTGGATAGATCTGCTCGTACTCTCTCTGCGACTTGGTTACAATCTTGCCATCCTTGTCAAATACGATTGCTCTGGAGCTGGTGGTTCCCTGGTCAAGAGCCATAACATATTTTGCCATTGGAAGATTCCTCCTTCTGAATTCTTATATAATTTCCCACATAATTCCAATGATTTTATGGAATTTGTTTATTGACTCGAAAACAAAAGGCGCTGAGCGTGAACTCAGCGCCACTTCTATTGTCAGTTTATACCAAATATGAATATTTGGCAAGGTCTATTGTAGCCGTTTCGTACAATTAGTCCTCTTCTGGAGCATAGAGAGCTTTCAGTCTTTCGAGGTGGGTCAGCTTATTCTTAGCATCTTCCTCGGATTTATCATAGAGAGCGTCAGCTCTATCCGGGAATGCACGCTTGAGGGAGCTGTAACGAACTTCGTTAAGGATGAAGTCTTTATAGCTTGCAGTCGGCTCTTTGCTGTCGAGGGAGAACGGGTTCTTGCCTTCAGCAATGAGTGCCGGGTTGTAGCGATACAGGTTCCAATAACCAGCTGCAACGGCTCTCTTTTCCTCAGTCATGGAGATGCCCATGCCGCCGCGGATACCGTGGTTAATGCAGGGAGCATAAGCGATGATGAGCGATGGACCCTTGTAGCTCTCAGCCTCATGGATAGCCTTTAAGGTCTGGCTGTAGTCAGCACCCATAGCTACCTGAGCAACGTAAACGTAACCGTAGCTCATTGCGATCTGGCCGAGGTCTTTCTTCTTAACGGTCTTACCGGAAGCTGCGAACTGGGCAATTGCACCGGTCGGGGTGGACTTGGAAGCCTGTCCGCCGGTGTTGGAGTAAACCTCAGTATCGAAGACGAGAACGTTGACATCCTGGTTCTGAGCCAGTACATGGTCGAGTCCGCCGAAGCCGATATCATAGGCCCATCCGTCGCCGCCGAAGATCCACTGGGACTTCTTGGCAAGATAGTCGGAATCGTTAAGTGCATCTTTTGCTGCAGCAGCTACATCTGCATCAGCAAATTTAGCGTTGGAGAGGAGAGCAGCGAGCTTCTCAGCCGGCTCTGCATTCTCGGTAGCATCGTTGTAGGTGTTCATCCAGTCCTCAGCTGCAGATTTGAGCTCGTCAGAGGCATCGTCTGCCTGAGAAACCTTGTGGACATCTTCAAGAAGACGCTCACGGATCTGACGGTTGGCAATGAACATACCAAAACCGAACTCTGCGTTATCCTCGAAGAGGGAGTTGGACCATGCCGGACCTTTGCCCTCGGCATCCTTGCAGTAAGGAGTGGACGGTGCGGAGTTGCCCCAGATGGAGGAGCATCCGGTTGCGTTGGCGATGTACATCTTGTCGCCGTACAGCTGAGTAACAAGTTTAGCGTAAGGAGTCTCACCGCAGCCGGCGCATGCACCGGAGAACTCGAAATACGGATGATGGAACTGAGAACCCTTAACGGTAGTAATCTTGAACTTGTTGAAGACTTCCTGCTTGTTTGGAAGCTTCATGCCGTAATCGTAGGAAGCCTGCTCGTCTTTGTGATCCTCGAACGGCTCCATGGTGAGAGCTGCTTTGGCAGGATCTTTCTTACCGGTCGGGCATACGTTGACGCAGGAGCCGCATCCGGTACAGTCATAAGCAGAAACTGCGATGGCAAATTTGTAACCCTTGAGTCCGCGGAGATCGGTGATCTTCATGGTCTCCGGAGCAGCAGCGGCCTCTTCCTCGGTCAGAGCGAACGGACGGATGACGCTGTGCGGGCAGACATAAGAGCACTGGTTACACTGGATACATTTATTCGGATCCCAGGTCGGAACAAATGGAGCAACGCCGCGTTTCTCGAGTGCTGCGGAACCGAGAGGAGAAGTACCATCCTCGATGCCGGTGAATGCGGAAGTCGGAACGTTGTCTCCCTTCTGAGCATTGGCCGGGAGAAGAATGTTCTCGTAGAAGCTCTTGAGGCCAGGATCCTTGACGTCGAACTTCGCCTTTGGCGGGTCGTCCGGAAGGTCAGCCCAGGATGCCGGAACTTCAATTTCATGAACCGCATTGAAGCCCTGTTCAATACCCTCATGGTTCATGCGGACAATGTCGTCGCCCTTTCTGGAGAAGGAGCGGGTTGCCGCGTCTTTCATGAGCTGAAGAGCCTGGTCGCCCGGAATGATCTGGGTGAGTTTGAAGAATGCGGACTGAAGAATGGTCGATACACGGTTGCCAAGTCCAACGCCGCGGGCAATCTTGGAAGCGTCGATGACGTAGAACTTGATGTGGTGCTGTGCCAGATATCTCTTCATGGAGTTCGGCAGGTTCTTATCGAGATCTTCGAGGTTGTCCCACTCGCAGTTGAGAAGGAAGGTGCCGCCGTCTTTCAGGTCCTGAACCATCTCATACTTGTCGATGTAGGACTGGTTGTGGCACGCAACGAAGTCTGCACTGTTAATAAGGTATGCGGACTTGATTGGGTTCTTACCAAAACGAAGATGGGATACGGTAATACCGCCGGACTTCTTGGAATCATAGGAGAAGTAGCCCTGTACGTTCATGTCGGTGTTATCGCCGATGATCTTGATGGAGTTCTTGTTGGCACCAACAGTACCATCAGAACCAAGACCCCAGAACTTACAGGAGTAAGTACCTTCTGGAGCGGTGTCCTTGATGTCGGATACCGGAAGGTTGGTGTGAGTGACATCATCGTCGATGGCCAGAGTGAAGTGGTCATGCGGCTCAGCCTTGTCCATGTTCTCATAGACAGGAATGATGTGGCTCGGAGTGGTGTCCTTGGAACCGAGACCGAAGCGGCCGGCATAGACAGGACAGGAATCGAACTGAGATCCCTTAAGAGCAGCAACAACGTCGAGATAGAGCGGCTCGCCGAGGGAACCAGGTTCCTTGGTACGGTCGAGAACAGTGATCTTCTTAACGGTGCTTGGGATAACACTGATAAGATGCTTAGCGGAGAACGGTCTGTAGAGATGAACCTTAACCAGACCAACCTTTGCGCCGTGAGCATTCAGATAGTCGATGGTCTCTTCAATTGTTCCACAGATGGAACCCATGGCAACGATGATGGACTCAGCGTCCTCAGCGCCATAGTAGTTGAAGAGTTTGTAATCTGTACCGATACGCTTGTTAACTTCGTTCATGTAATCTTCGGTAATACCTACGATGTTGTCGTAATAAGGATTACATGCCTCACGAGCCTGGAAGAAGAGGTCCGGGTTCTGTGCAGAACCGCGCTGTACCGGATGCTCCGGGTTGAGGGAGCGGCGGCGGAAGTCGTTTACTGCGTCCCAGTCGAGCATTTCGCCGAGATCCTTGTAATCCCAGACTTCAACTTTGGATACCTCATGGGAGGTACGGAAACCGTCGAAGAAGTGAAGGAACGGAACACGGCCTTTGATAGCTGCGAGATGAGCAACGGCGCCGAGGTCCATAACTTCCTGAACGGAGTTGGAACAGAGCATTGCAAATCCGGTCTGTCGACATGCCATAACATCTGAATGATCGCCAAAGATGTTAAGAGAATGGCTGGCAAGACAGCGGGCGGATACATGCATGACACCTGGGAGAAGCTCACCGGCAATCTTGTACATGTTCGGGATCATCAGAAGAAGTCCCTGAGAAGCGGTGTAGGTGGTGGTTAATGCACCAGCGGAAAGAGAACCATGAACTGCACCTGCGGCGCCGCCCTCAGATTCCATTTCCTGAACTTTGACGGTCTGACCAAAGAGGTTCTTGACGCCTTTGGCAGCCATCTGGTCGGTAACCTCAGCCATTGGGGAGGATGGGGTGATCGGGTAGATGGCAGCTACTTCCGTAAACGCATAGGAAACGGTTGCGGCAGCAGTGTTACCGTCCATAGTTTTCAGTTTTCTACTCATAAACTATGCCTCCAAAGAATGAATTTGCGATCTTGATAGGCTTACAGGGCCCTTGCGCAGAACTTGCGCAAAGACCCTCTTGACACTTTGCCTGTAATATTCTAGCACGGGGTTATTCATAAATCAATTATAAATGTATAAGGGGAGAGATGGCGCTGGAGCGGGAATTGACAGTGTTTTTTTTCATAGTTTATAATGATAAAAATCATTGAAAAAGAACCTTGAAAGGAGAACCAGGTTTATGGACGATCCCGGGCCTGCAAGCCTTATTATCTGCATTGTCTGCCTCGTCATCATTATCGCGATTGAGGAGTTTATCTACATGTGCCGCGCGGCACTGCTCGCTCTACCCGATGCACGGGCTGAGGAGATGACCCAAACCGAAAAGAAGTCTGTAAAACGACTCATTTCGCACAAGAACGCCGTCTTCCTGTCCATGTCGTTTGGCAGCATCTTCCTGACCCTGATTTTTGCCACGATAGCATGGCTCTCGTTTGGAACCCGCCTGACACGGGCTTTCTCGGGAATAAATCATACAGGCGCGGAAGTACTCAGCGGCTTTATTGTCTGCCTTGTCAGTGCGCTTCTTCTGATGTCCATTGCCGGAATTATCCCCCGCAAAATCGGCCGGACCAGACCGGTCTCCGTCCTGAAGCGGTTTGCATCCCCGGCGCTGGTTCTGTACACCTTCAATATTCCGGCTGTTAAGATCGCCAATGGAATCAGTGTCCTTCTCATGAAGATGACCGGATTGAACCGGCTGAAGGAAGAGGACAATGTGACAGAAGCGGAAATTCTGTCCATGGTCGACGCCGGAGAGGAGACCGGTACCATTGAAAACGATCAGAGTGAATACATCAAGAACATTTTCGAATTCGACGATGTGTACGTCTCTGACCTTATGACCCACAGAACTGAGGTCACTGCGGTAGAGAAAAAAGCCAGTCTGGCGGAGCTCAACCGAATCGCCACAGAAGAGGGGTACTCGAGAATTCCGGTATACGAGGACGAAATAGACAATATCGTCGGTGTTGCGTATATTAAGGATTTGCTCCCATATGTGGGCAAAGCAATGACGGAACGCATTACCGTCGGAGAAATTATGCACGAGGCTCTGTATGTGCCGGAGACCATGCGGTGCGACAAGCTGTTCAAGCAGATGAATGAAAAGCATGTTCAGATGGCCATCGCCGTGGATGAGTACGGCGGGACCGCAGGCATTATTACCATGGAGGACCTTATTGAGTCCATCTTCGGCAGTATTCAGGATGAGTACGACGATGAGGAAGAAGAGGAAATCCAGAAGACCGGAGACGGCAGCTATCTTATCGACGGCGCCGCCGACATTGAGGATGTCGGGGAAAAGCTCAACATTCATATTCCGGAAGATGATGACTATGACACCATCGGTGGCTTCCTGATCTCGCTGCTCGGGTTCATTCCTGAGGACGGAACCGAAGCGGAGACCACCTTTGGAGGATATTTCTGGAAGGTCATGGACGTCGATGACAGACGGATTGGAAAGGTCCGGGCAGTACGGCAAAAGGATTCCGTGAAAAAATCTTGAAAAACTGTTAAGCCGTTGTATAATATTGTTACGAATTGATATTTTTTTGTCAGCAAGACAGAAAATCTCAATGCACATAAAAGTGAATCAAAGTAATGGAGGTTTTCACTGTGGTTAAAGTTGCTATTAATGGTTTCGGCCGCATCGGACGTCTCGCATTCAGACAGATGTTCAGAGCAGAAGGCTATGACATCGTTGCTATCAACGATCTTACCAGCCCGAAGATGCTTGCTCAGCTTCTGAAGTATGACTCCACTCAGGGCAGATATGCTCTCTGGGACAAGGTTGAAGCAAAAGACGACTCCATCGTCGTTGACGGTGAGGAAATCAAAATCTATGCTGAGAAAGACGCAAAGGATCTTCCTTGGGGCGAGCTTGGCGTAGACGTAGTTCTTGAGTGCACTGGCTTCTATACTTCCAAGGCTAAAGCTCAGGCTCATATCGACGCTGGCGCTAAGAAAGTTGTTATTTCTGCTCCTGCAGGCAACGATCTTAAGACCATCGTTTTCAATACCAACAACGATACCCTTACTCCGGAAGATAAGATCATCTCCGCTGCATCCTGCACCACTAACTGCCTCGCTCCTATGGCTAAAGCTCTTAATGACTATGCTCCTATCGAGTCCGGCATCATGACCACAGTTCATGCTTATACTGGTGACCAGATGCTTCTTGACGGCCCGCACCGCAAAGGCAACCTTCGCCGTGCACGTGCTGCTGCTGTTAACATCATCCCGGCTGCTACCGGCGCTGCTAAGGCTGTTGGCCTTGTAATCCCTGAGCTCAATGGTAAGCTCATCGGTTCCGCTCAGCGTGTACCGGTTCCGTCAGGTTCCACCACTATCCTTGTTGCTACCGTAAAGGGCAAGGATGTTACCGTTGAAGGCATCAACGCTGCTATGAAGGCTGCTTCCAACGAGTCC
>CAYRKX010000005.1:33482-55033 GCA_964425185.1 uncultured Eubacteriales bacterium | reverse complement strand
GTCCAGTGGAGCCCGGTCTCATCTTCGGTCGCCGCCGTAATGGCGTCGTCGGCAGCTGTGGTTAAAAACTGATGGTATCTATCGTCTGGAACATGCGCATAGAGCTGTTCCAGGAAAACGGCCTCGCCGGCAGGTCCCGTGTACACGCTGGTTCCCCAGCCCTTGACGGGCCACACCCCGCCGCCTTCGCCGTGTAATATATTTTGGAAGAACTTCGGTCCTTCATAGGTGTTTAAAATGTATTCCGCTGCATCCTTTGCCTCCTGGAGATACTGCTCTTCCCCTGTTACTTCATAGAACTGCAGGAAGAACTGACCGATACCCGCGGAGCCCGCGTAAATGCTCTTCGGGGTAATAATGAGGTCGCCTTTGTACTCGTTTCCCGGCTCCGGGCTGACTGTCCAGTATTTTCCCTGTGGGGTGACGACTTCGTTGGTCTTGAGATAGGTGACGATCTGACGCGCCGCGTTCAGATAGTCCTCGTCGGTGTTTCTCTTAAATGGTAACTTTTTGGCAAAGCGGATGCTCATTCGTTTACGGCCTCCCTGTTATATGGGGTATTGCTTACAAGTTCAGCAATAGGTTTATGTATATTGGCCAATGTAATTTCTCCTATTACTTTCATTTCTCCTATTACTTTATACAGAATACTGAAAAAGAGCAGCAGTCCTATCAACTGCTGCTCTCTGTATTCATAAGGGATCTACTATGGGATTAAACTATGGGTTAGAAGATATTATCTATAGAATTCAGAAGCGCATTCGACACGACGCGTGAACCATATGGCACATGCACATACAGCAACACATCATCATGTTGTCCTTTCTATAGATTCCGTTTGTCATGTCAATCTCTCCTTTCATGTATTTCCTAGTGTATATATGTAAAAGCTATGGAATAGCTTGTGTCTATATAATACTCACCCTGCTGAAAGATGTCAACCCTTATTTTCTACTTTTTTCGTAGGAATTATAGAATTTCTGTTTTTTCAGTCCACTGCCCCTTACAACTGCGGCCAGTGAACGGGAACAAAAAAAGCCGAATCGCCCGGGATATGGGCAATTCGACTTGGAACTTTAATGTTTACTTGCGGAGCTTGTTAACACTCTCCGTAATTTTCTCAATGAGATAATCTACTTCTTCTTCGGTGTTTTCCTCATTCAGTGTCAGGCGCAGGGAATGCATGGCCTCCTGCTCTGTTCGGCCAATGGCGAGAAGGACATGGCTCGGATCAAGGGAACCGGCCTGACACGCGCTGCCAGCAGAGGCACAGATTCCAGCCTCATCGAGCATGACCAGAAGAGACTCGGACTCTACACCGTCGAAGCAGACATTGACGTTGCCTGGCAGGCGCGGCTCTTTGCCGCCGTTGAGTTTAGTGCCTGGAATGGCGAGCAGTCCCTCCATAAGCTTGTCACGCAGTTTGGTCACTTTGGCGTTGTTGGCCTCCATGTTCTCGCAGGCATCATCCAGTGCAGCGGCCATACCGACGGCACCAGGGACATTTTCAGTACCGGCGCGTTTGCCGCGCTCCTGTGGACCGCCAAGAATAAGCGGGGACAGATTTACTGTAGAGCCGGCATACAGGGCACCGACGCCTTTAGGACCACCAAACTTATGCGCAGACATGGAGAGAAGATCTATGTTCATGTCCTTGACGTCAATTGGCAGGTGACCGGCGGCCTGAACTGCATCGGTATGGAACAAAACGCCTTCAATGGCACAGATGGCACCAATCTGGCTGATATTCTGAATGGTTCCAATCTCATTATTGGCCATCATGACCGAGACCAGAGCCGTGTTGGGGCGGATAGCCTCGTGTACTTTAACGGGGTCAATGTAGCCGTTCTCGTCGACGTCCAGGATGGTGACATCAAAGCGCATAACCTGGAGCTGTCTCATGGTGTTAAGCACAGAGTCGTGCTCTATGGTAGTGGTAATGACGTGGGTCTTCTGCTCTCCCGCGCCAATGGCGGCTGCGGACAGAATGGCCTGGGTATTGGACTCACTTCCACCGGAAGTAAAGAAAATTTCATTGGTCTTTGCCCCGATGTTCTGGGCAATCATATAGCGGGACGATTCCAGAGCTTCTTTGGCCTCACGCCCGATGGAGTAGACACCGGACGGATTTCCGTAAGTCTCCTTCATGGCCTCGGTCATTTCCTGGATGGCCGCGGGCTTCATGCGGGTGGTTGCCGCATTATCTGCGTAAACTTGCATTCCTTGTACCTCCAAAAAATTCAATCACCCGTTATTTTACCGTTGAGTCCGCATTAAGGCAATAGAAATCATACGGACTGGTCTCGGAAATGCCGCTGACGCCCTTGCGCAGAACGGTAATCTTGTTGACGAGGCCAATATAGCCGAAGTCTCCGGAATCAATAGCCATCTGGACCAACTGATTGGCGAGTCTGGCGCGCTGTGCTGCGCCATCGGTGTGCTTCAGCTCATTCAGCAGACTCTCCGTCTTTTTGGTTCCATAACCGCAGGGGTTTCGCTTTCCATCTTTACCCATGGTCTTTTCGAGAAAGTCGTACGGGTCATTCTCCTTGTCGGGGATGAGGGAGTAAAATGCAACATCAAAGTCCCCTGTCTTCATATAACTAGCGTCGGGCGATTCAGCTACGGTTATTTTGCTGTCAATGCCAATAGCCTTCAGCTGTTTCTGCATGAGTTTTGCCAGGGCATCTAACGAGTAGCTGCCGTAAGTCGAGATTCGGATTTTGAGCGGACTGCCGTTTTTTTCAAATATTCCGTCCGGGTTTAAGGTGTAGCCGGACTTCTGGATCAGCGCCTTGCACTGGTCAGCGTTCAGCTTGGCCGGGGCTTTGGCTTTCCCGTACGGAAGGTCGTCTTTGAACGGGCCAGTTGTCCTGGTAATGGCTCCATGCAGGAAATTCTCCACATAGGATTTGTTGAGATACCCGTTAATGGCTTTTCTGACATTTGCGTCCAGGGTCTTATGGTTCAGGTAGAAGTAGAGCAGCCGGCTGCCGGGCACACTGGTAATTGTGTAATTGTGCGGGTCCTGTCGGTAACTGGTCAGGGCGTCAGAAGTGACGTTGGTGACGGCATCCAGGTTTCCAAGGCGCATGCCGAGAAGTTTCGGAGCATCCTGCTTGGCATAATAAAAGTTCGCTGCTGCCAAATGAACTTTGCCATTCCAGTAGTTATTGTTACGGACTACAGAGACGTTGCCGTGCGGGGTAAACTGCAGGATGGTGAACGGGCCGGTGGCAATAATATTGGTGTCAGGGTCCTTCGTTGCGTCAAGATCCAGGATTCCAAGACAGGGGCTGGACAGAGTGTTTTTCAGGGTTGGGTTGGGAGTTGGGGTAGTAATGGTCAGGACGCGTTTTTTCGATGTGTCATATTTATAGGTATTCAGGAACTTGTAGCGGTTGTTGACTCTTCCTGCCCGCTGCAGGTTTCTGGCAGCCATGGAAGATGTGACCGGGTTTCCGTTGGAAAACTTGGCTTTTTTGTTGAGTTTGATAGTCCAGGTTTTTCCGTCCTGTTTGGCAGACTTGGCCAGGCAGGGTTCCACTCTACCCTCGTCATCCATTTTGAAGAGGGACTCTGTGACTCCGTAAATAGAGGTATACCAGCCCTGGAAATCCTTGTGGGTATCCAGACTGTCGTAGACAAATGGGACCGCTATGGTGATGGTTCGGTTGTTATTATTATTGGATCCTGCTCCGCTGGAAGCGCCGCACGATGCAAGCGCAAAGAGCATGACGACCGCAAGCAGCAGGGCCGCCGCCTTTTTCCATTTCTTCATGGTTATCCTGACCTTTCCCCCGAGTGGTGTGTAGTGGTGCTGGCGAAGTCGGGCTGGTGGGTCGGCTGGGCCGAGCTGGGTACCGGCTGGGCGCCGACTGGCTGTGCTGACCCTGGTAAGGCCAGCTGGCTGTGCTGAGCTGGTGAGACCGGCTGGGCACGGAACACCTGTCTGGCCACAGCTACCTGTGGCGACCATTTCCTGTGATGAGCCTCCAGCTAGCTGTGAGAACCATTAACACACCAATATTCTAGTATACTTATTATAGAAAGTAGGTTGAAATTTTCCTTAAACTTGTCCGAAAAAGGCAGATGCCCACTGCGTGCAGGTGCGGATGGGCGTGGGGCATTTAGACCCATCGGTCGGTTTTACGATTTCATGGGCATTGTACTACACCACTGCTCTGAAGCACTTTGTAGTACATCTTCAAAAATGGCGTGTACTACACCAGACCAAAACAGGCCTTTGTGGCACAAAAAATCTTTGAAACCTTGTACCCCACCCCCAGGCACACCCACAAAAGCAAAAAACTGCATCGCCGAAGCAATGCAGTTCGCATATTCACATAAGTTCCGCGCTCTTACCCGACCACTCGCTCGAAGTCTGACGCCGGATGCTTGCAGATCGGACAGATGAAATCGTCCGGAATTGGGTCACCATCGTAAATATACCCGCAGATAGTACAGCGCCACACGGTTTTGCCCTTCGGGGCGTCGTCCTTCTTAGGTTTCGGTTTAATGTTGTTCAGATAGTAGACGTACGTGGTCGATGGCTCGTCGCTGAGCACATCCATGTCAGCAACGCGCGCAATAAACATGGTGTGACTGCCGAGGTCCACTGTATCAATAACCCAGCCGCTGATATACGCGTTGGTCCCTTCTGTAATAATCGGCACCCCATTTGTTCCCATCTTGTAGCCGAAGAAGCCGTCAAATTTGTCAGTGTCGCGACCCGACTGGAAACCGAATCGCTTAAACGTGTCAAAGCTTGCGGCTTCACTGAGAATAGAAATATTGAACTTTTTGGTGTTCATAATCATGTCGTGGGTGTAATTGGACTTGTTGACACAGACAGTAATGGTCAGCGGATCCGATGCCGCCTGAATGGCAGTGTTAATAATACATCCGTTGTTTTTTTCGTTCTCCGACGCAGTCAGGACGAACAGGCCATAAGTCAGTTTATGCATGGTTTTGTCGTTCATAGTAGCCTCCTTACCCTGTGGGCAATTTACGGTTTTCCCGCCCATTGGTGCACTTTTCTACAAACTCATTCTAAAAGATAAGCAGTAGAAATACAATATTCCGTTTCCTGCTGACCATCTGTGCCAAATTCATAACAATTGTTGTATCCATACTGAAAATTATGTACAATTAGCTATAGGCGAAACGATGTTTCAGGTCTGCAACTAGTTAGGAGCAGTTAACCCACAAGGCAGCTTTTCAGCACTTCTGCCGGACAGAGTAGAAGACGAGGCCTCTTGTGTTCCCTCCAGCCAGCTGCAGTAAAAAAAGGAATACAGAATCATGGATGAAAAATTGTTTTCAATCATCGATTCGCTGGAGAATCAACACTCTGCTCCCCTTGAGGACTATGAGTATCTGGTTTCCCACCGATCTGTTGAGGGTGCAATGCTTCTGGCCCGCAAGGCCTCAGCCGTCCGGGATTCCATCTACGGCAGAGACGTTTTTGTACGAGGTCTGATTGAGTTCAGTAACATCTGCAAAAACGACTGTCTCTATTGCGGAATCCGGAAGAGCAATCCGCATTTTGAACGATACAGATTAACGGAATCTCAGATCCTATCCTGTTGTGAGCAGGGATATGATCTGGGGTTCCGTACTTTTGTACTCCAGAGCGGCGAAGATGGTTACTATACGGACGACAGACTATGTCATATCGTCCAAAGCATCAAAACTGAATATCCGGACTGTGCCATCACACTGTCCCTCGGTGAACGGAGTCGGGACAGCTACCAAAGACTCTTCGACGCGGGCGCTGAGCGCTACCTGCTCCGCCACGAGACCGCCGATAAGGCACACTATGAGAAGTTGCATCCGAGCAGCATGTCTTTTGACCACCGCATGAAGTGCGTCCAGGAGCTGCGGGATATCGGTTACGATGTCGGCATCGGCATGATGGTAGGCTCTCCCTACCAGACGCCCCGCTGTCTGGCCGAAGACTTTAAATTTATTGAGACATTCCAGCCGGAGATGTGCGGCATCGGCCCGTTCATTCCGGCACATAATACACCATTCCAGGACATGCCCGCAGGAACGCTGGAAGATACCTGTTACTATCTCTCCATTATCCGCCTCATTGTACCGGACGTCCTGCTTCCGGCGACCACCGCCCTGGGAACCATCAGCCCGCTCGGACGTGAAAAGGGAATTCAGTGCGGTGCCAACGTCATTATGCCGAACCTCTCCCCCGTAACGGTGCGCAAGAAATACATGCTCTACGACAACAAGATCTGCACCGGAGAGGAGTCCGCGCAGTGCCGGGTCTGCCTTGACCTGCGGATGGACAAGATTGGATACACTATCGTCAGTGACAGAGGGGATATCAGGAGGAATAAACATGAGTACACTAAATGATGTCGTCTCCGGCGAACGCATTCACATCGGATTTTTCGGCATCCGAAACGCCGGTAAATCGTCCGTGGTCAACGCCGTCACCGGACAGAAACTCGCCCTTGTCTCCGACGTCAAAGGCACGACTACCGACCCAGTCCAGAAAGCCATGGAGCTTCTGCCTCTCGGCCCGGTTGTCATTATTGACACCCCCGGCATTGACGACAGCGGAACTCTCGGGCAGATGCGCGTCGAGCGCACAAAACAGACCCTTGGTAAGACAGATATTGCTGTTCTTGTAGCAGACATTACCGTCGGCCTGCAGGAAGCGGACAGGCAGCTCATTCAGCTGTTCAAAGAGCGAAACATTCCATACATCATTGCCTACAACAAGGCGGATCTGCTCCCGTCATGTCCCGCGGCGCCGGACGACAGCAGTATTTACGTCAGCGCCGAGACAAAGTATCACATCAACGAGTTAAAAGAGAAGATCGGCCACCTCGCCAAAGGCGCCAAAGTGGAGAAAAAAATTCTCGACGGATTAGTCTCCCCTGGCGATACAGTAGTCATGGTCATTCCGGTCGACTCTTCCGCCCCAAAAGGGCGTATTATTCTGCCGCAGCAGGAAGTGCTGCGTGAGCTGCTAGACACACGGTGCATTGCCGCAGTATCTCAGGCATCAGACCTGAAGAAAACGCTTGACGGTTTGAAAGAAGACCCGGCTCTGGTCATCACCGACAGCCAGGCCTTTAAGAGTGTCATGAAAGATACGCCGGACCGCATCCCTATGACCTCGTTCTCCATCCTGTTTTCCCGTTACAAGGGAAACCTTCTGCAGCAGGTCCAGGGCGCTGCGCAGATGAAAAAGCTCACATCCGACGACACGGTTCTCATCTCCGAAGGATGCACCCACCACAGACAGTGCATGGACATCGGAACCGTCAAAATTCCAGGATGGATTGAAACCTACTGCGGACAGAAACCCAAATTCGAGTGGACCTCCGGAGGCGAATTCCCGGACGATCCCTCCAGGTACTCCCTCATAGTCCACTGCGGCGGCTGCATGCTGAATGAGAAGAACATGCACCATCGCCTGGAAGTGGCCAAAAAAGCAGGAGTTCCCATTACCAACTACGGCGTGGCCATTGCCGAGTTCCACGGAATTCTGCGGCGCGCGTTACGGCCGTTTCCCTCTATCCTGCAGGAGCTGGACCGTTAACTACCAGAAAGGATATCGACATGTCAGAAAACTCCAGAATCGGATTCATTGGCATTATGATTGAAGACCTCGAACAGAGCGAAAAAATCAATGAGGCCATCCACAACTCGGCGAACCTGGTGGTTGCCCGAATGGGCATCCCCTACCGTGAGCGAGGCGTCAGTGTCATCTCTCTGGTCGTCGACGGAACCAATGACGAGGTCAGCGCTCTCACGGGACGTCTGGGCCGAGAAGAACATGCACCATCGCCTGGAAGTGGCCAAAAAAGCAGGAGTTCCCATTACCAACTACGGCGTGGCCATTGCCGAGTTCCACGGAATTCTGCGGCGCGCGTTACGGCCGTTTCCCTCTATCCTGCAGGAGCTGGACCGTTAACTACCAGAAAGGATATCGACATGTCAGAAAACTCCAGAATCGGATTCATTGGCATTATGATTGAAGACCTCGAACAGAGCGAAAAAATCAATGAGGCCATCCACAACTCGGCGAACCTGGTGGTTGCCCGAATGGGCATCCCCTACCGTGAGCGAGGCGTCAGTGTCATCTCTCTGGTCGTCGACGGAACCAATGACGAGGTCAGCGCTCTCACGGGACGTCTGGGCCGCATTCCGGGAGTCACCGTCAAGTCCATGTTAGAGAAGAAGAAATCATGCTGAAAATTGCAGTTTACGGCAAAGGCGGGATCGGAAAGTCCACCATGACAAGCACGCTTTCCGCCGCCTTCGCCTCTATAGGAAAGAAAGTCATCCAGATTGGATGCGACCCCAAGGCCGACTCCACTTTTAACCTGCTCGGCGGCGAAGTTCCCGAGCCCGCACTCAACTACATGCGGGACTACGACCGGGAACCCGGACTGGACGAGCTCGTCAAAGTCGGATACGGCGGGGTTCTATGTATCGAGACCGGAGGCCCAACCCCGGGGCTCGGGTGCGCCGGCCGTGGGATTATTACCACCTTTAACATTCTCAAAGACCTGAAGCTCTTTGAAAAAGAGCAGCCGGACGTCGTACTGTTTGACGTCTTAGGTGACGTGGTCTGCGGCGGCTTTGCCGCTCCCATCCGGGAGGGGTATGCCGACGAGGTACTCATCGTCACCAGCGGCGAAAAGATGGCCCTGTATGCGGCGAACAATATCAACACCGCTGTCCGGAATTTTCGCGACCGCAGCTATGCGACTGTGCGGGGCATCATCCTGAATCGCCGGAACGTACCGGATGAGGAGTTAAAAGTCAGACGATTCGCCGAGGAGAACGGGCTGGACATTGTGGCCGACATTCCCCGGAGCGACGATATTAACCGTTATGAAGAGCAGGGTAAGACCGTTGTCGAGGGCGACATCTCACTGCCCATCAGTCAGAAGTTTGTGGACCTGGCGAACCTGCTCTGGAAAGACAATAAAGAGGACGCAGTAGACGAATATGATCTCGGAAGCTTTTAACATTACGACCGCAGAACTCGCGGAGCGGGGACCGGAGAACATCCCGGAGCAGTTTATTCCGGCATGTCATCTCATCTACAGTTCCCCTGCCACTCTGGCGTACAACTCCCCAGGAGCCGTCGGATTCGGTGTCAAGCGCGCCGGACTGGTCATTCCGGAGTCCGTCATGCTGCTCATCTCCCCGAGCGCCTGCGGGCGCAACTCCTCCATCTTAAGTTCGGAGGAAGGGTATGCAGACCGGATGTTTTATCTATGTATGGACGAGACCGACCTCGTCACCGGCCGGCATCTCACCAAAATTCCGGAGGCTATCCGCGAAATTGTGGACATCTGTGAGCCGAAGCCCAAGGCTGTCGTCATCTGTATTACCTGTGTAGACGCCCTGCTGGGAACCGACCTCGAGCGTGTATGTCGAAAAGCGCAGAAAGAGACCGGAGTTCTGGTCGTACCAAGTTACATGTACGCCCTGACCCGTGAAGGTAAAAAACCTCCCATGGTCGCCATCCGCGACACCATCTATTCCCTGCTGGAGCGCAAACCAGTACAGCCCAGCATGGTCAACCTTATGGGCTTCTTCTCCCCGCTTGACCCGGAAAGCGAGCTCTTCACGCTGCTCCACGGAGCAGGAATTAAAACCGTCAACCAGGTCAGCAGGTGCAAAACCTTAGACGAATATTATGAGCTCGGTGCGGCGAACTTCAACATTGTGCTCCACCCGGAGTCCAACTACGCCGCCGAGCAGCTGTACCGCCGCACGGGCATGCCCTTCGTAGAGCTCACTCGCCTGTACGACCCGGAGCGCATCCACAGACAGTACCGCCTGTTTGCCTCCGCCATCGGCGTCACATTTGGCGATTCAGCCTTTTATGAAAAAGCCTGCACGGTCCGTGACCACTTTTCAACGAAACACAGCGGTACCCGCTTTGCCATAGGTGAGATGTGCAATGCGAATCCTTATGAACTCGCCTGCACCCTCATTCAGATGGGCATGGAAGTTCCGTACATCTTTTCTAACCTGACCGAGTACGACTTTCCGTATGTCCGGCGTCTGGCCAAGCTCAGTCCGGACACGAAAGTGTACACGGGAATTGACCCGAGCATGGTCCACTACAGAGAAGTGAACGGCGTAGACATTGCCATCGGTAAAGATGCGGGTCAGTATGTTCCGTCTGTTCCTGTTGTGGAATGGAACTCTGAGAAACAGCCTTTTGGGTTCCACGGGTTTACAGGCCTTATCAACGAGCTGGAGGAGGCACTCTCATGAAAGGGTTATACCGTTATTTGAGCCCGTTTGCCTCGGACCAGTCCGGAGCATCCTCTGTTCTGTATGGACTCGGCGGCATGATTGTCATCCTGGATGCCGGCGGATGTGCCGGAAATATCTGCGGCTTTGACGAGCCGCGCTGGTTTACGAACCCGGCCGCCATCTACTCCGCCGGAATTCGAGACCTCGACGCCATCCTGGGACGTGATGACCGCACGGTCAGGAAAATTCAGGATGCGGCGCAGACTATAAAGGCAAACTTCATTGCACTCATCGGCACACCGGTTCCGTCCGTTGTGGGAACCGACTTAAAAGCCATGGGACGCATGGTAGAACACCGCTGTGGAATCCCGTCCTTTGCACTGGATACCACAGGAATGAAAGATTACGACGTCGGACAGGAAAAAGCCTACCTTCTGCTGCTCGGACTGCTCCGGGCAAAGAAGTTTCCCACAACGGACGGCACCGGAGAAATTGGTATCCTCGGTGCCACTCCGCTGGACCTCCTGGCAGATGACAGTGCAGACTGCCTGTGCCGGCGTATTGAAGACAAAGAGCACGCGCATGTCACCTGTTTTGGTATGCAGGACGGCCTTCCCGGTATTGGAAAGATGACCTCAGTGAAGAAGAACTATGTGGTCTCTCCATCCGGTCTGAAGCCCGCCAGATATTTACAGAAAACGTTTGGCATTCCCTACGAGATCGGGTTCTGTTTTGAGCCGGTCTCAAAGACCAGTCCTTTTGCCCGGGCAGAAGGCCGGACACTGATTCTGCATCAGCAGATTCTCGGAAATTCCCTGCGTGAGGCGATGGAAGCCGGGGAAACCGGTGCATCGCAGATTGATGTCGGAACTTACTTCATGATGGAGGACAGCCTGAAACGGGAGAATGACTTTCCGCTCCACAGTGAGAAAGATCTTCTGGAGGCCATTCCGAAGTACGATACTATCCTGTGCGACCCCGTATATCAGCGGGCCATGAAGCACTACGACGGCACCATCATTACCCTGCCGCACTTTGCAGTCTCCGGGGAAATTGGACAGACTGCCCGCGAGGAGGAGCTTCTCCCATGACCATCCGAAAACTCATCCACGTCTACGGCATTGTCCAGGGCGTCGGGTTCCGTCCATTCGTAGACCGGATTGCCCACCGCGCAGAAATCGGCGGAAGCGTCTGCAACAAAGGACCCTATGTGGAAATTTTTGCAGAGGGAACACCGGACCAGGTGGCCCAGTTTCTGACACTGCTGAAGACTGAGACGCCGGAGCGGTCCTCTATCTTGAAAGTAGAGACCTGGGACCAGGATCCGCAGGGTGAGACCGACTTTCGCATTATTACCAGCGAGAAGGTCAAGGGGCAAATTTTCGTCAGCCCGGACATTGCCACCTGTCCAAAGTGTAAGAAAGAGCTGTTCGATCCGACAAACCGCCGTTACCTGCATCCGTTTATCAACTGCACGGCCTGCGGCCCGCGTCTGACCATTCTCGACTCTATGCCGTATGACCGCGTCCGCACCAGTATGGGTGAGTTTCCCATGTGCCCGGAGTGCGAATACGAGTACACACATCCGGAGACGCGTCGGTATCATGCGCAGCCTGTGTGCTGCAACGACTGCGGTCCGGAGCTCTACATTCCCGGCACAGACATTCGTGGGACCGACGCGCTGCTCAAGACCCGTGAGGTCATTCGAAACGGCGGCATTGCCGCGGTCAAAGGCATCGGCGGGTTTCATCTGTGCTGTGACGCCACCAATGAGGAGGCGGTCAGCCGGCTTCGCCATTTAAAGAACCGTCCGTTCAAGCCGTTCGCGGTTATGTTGAAGAGCCTGGACGTCGTCAAGCGGGAATGTGAAGTAGAGTCCGGTATGGAAGACATTCTGGACGGACCGCAGAAGCCCATCTTGCTGCTGAAAAAGAAGTCCGGTGGAAAAATGTGCCCGTCCATCGCCCCGGACAATCCAAACATAGGAGTCATGCTCCCATATGCCCCGGTCCAGATGCTGCTGTTCGACTACCCGGACGACAAGCCTATGACAGACTGCTTTGTCATGACAAGCGGCAACCCGCGCGGCGCACCCATCTGTCACAACGACGAGGAAGCTGTACCGACGCTGTCGCCCATGTGTGACATCATTTTGAGCAACAACCGCAAAATCCGCCTGCGTGCGGACGACTCGGTCATGTCCTGGTACGACGGCAAACCGTATATGATTCGCCGCTCCCGCGGCTACGCCCCGCTGCCGTTCATGCTCTCCCGCAAATTTCACGGGAACGCGCTCGGCATTGGCGGTGAGCTGAAGAACACGTTCTGCCTTGCCAAAGATGACCTCTTCTATCCGTCCCCCTATATTGGCGATTTAGCAGATTTACGTTCCGTTGAAGCTCTTCGCCAGGCGACGGATCGTATGGAAGAGCTGCTGGAAACCAGACCGGAGATCGTGGCCTGCGACATGCACCCGCGGTACAACTCCACGGCGTTTGCGCATGAGCTCGGAATTCCTGTCGTGGAAGTCCAGCACCATTACGCGCATGTGCTGACCTGCATGGCGGAGAATGATTATCTAGACCCGGTCATCGGTGTCAGCTTTGATGGTACCGGTTACGGAACCGACGGAACCATCTGGGGAGGAGAATTTCTTCTCTCACGCCTGGACGGATTTGAACGGCTCGGCAGCATTGCCCCGTTCCCCCAGGCCGGCGGAGACCTGTCATCCAAAGAGGGCTGGCGGAATGCCGTGTCACTTCTGCTGCAGGCCTATGAAAACCGGGAAGACGCGGAAGCAGTCATTCGGAAGCTTGGACTCTGCAATAATACAGAGCTCAGTTTTATGGAGAGCATGATTGATGGAAATATTAACTGTGTGACCTCCACCAGTGCCGGCCGGCTGTTCGACGCCGCAAGCGCCGTGCTCGGCATCCGCCGAGTCAACAGCTGCGAAGGCGAGGCGTCCATGGTTCTGCAGTTTCGGGCGGAAGAAAAGGCCGGTCAATCGCCGGTACAGCTTACGCCGTACGAAGAAGACGGAACGTTCCGCTTTCCAACCGAGCAGCTGATTCGTGAGCTGGCTGAGAGGCGGATTGCCGGGGAAGACCCGGGCGTACTGGCCAACGTATTTCATGCCACGCTGGCAGACATTATCGTCAAGGGCTGTGAAATCAGCCGGGAGAAAACAGGAATTAACACAGCTGCTCTGTCAGGCGGATGCATGCAGAACCTTCTGCTTGTAGACCTCTGCAGGAAACAGCTGGAAGAACATAATTTTCACGTTCTGCTCCACTCTCTGACCGCGCCGAACGACGGCGGGATTGGACTTGGACAGGCGCTGTACGCAATGAACTTACTATCCAGTTCGGAGGAATAAGATATGTGTGTAGGATTACCCGCAAAAGTACGCAAAGTAGAAGACGGCATGGCAGTCATCGATGCTTCCGGCGCAGAGCGCACAGTCTCTGCTGAGATGATTGACGGCCTGGAGCCCGGCGACTTCGTCATGGTCCACGCCGGCATGGCCATTGCCAAGATTACCAATGACGACAACGATGAGGCGGACGCCCTCATGCAGGAGCTGATGTAAAAATGTCCACTGCCGTTCAGAAAGCGACATCCATTGTCCAGGGATACAGCGGGAGGCCGCTGCGGATTATGGAGGTCTGCGGCACTCACACGCACGAGATATTCCGCCTGGGCATCCGCAATATGCTGCCCGACAATATCCGGCTCATTTCCGGGCCGGGATGTCCCGTCTGCGTCACCCCGACCGGGTACATTGACGAGGCCGTAACGCTCGCACTCGATAAAGACTGTACCATCTGCACATTTGGCGATTTAGTCCGGGTTCCCGGCTCGAAGCTGTCTTTGGCACAGGCCAGAGCCAAGGGAGCCAGAATTGTCATGGTCTACTCCCCGCTGGATTCGGTAACTTACGCAAAAGAGCACCCGGATGAACAGGTTGTGTGGCTGTCAGTCGGGTTTGAGACCACAACACCGGCCAGCTGTGTTGCCGTTCACCAGGCAAAGGAGCTAGGGCTGACCAACTATGCTCAGCTGACCGCCAATAAGTACATGGACAACGCGTATCTTGCATTAAAAGACTCTGCAGATGCGTTTCTGTACCCGGGCCACGTCAGTGTTCTCACGGGCACACAGATTTACAAGAACCTTCGGGACAGCCTCGGAATCAGCGGTGTCGTTACCGGTTTTACCGGTCCGGAAATCCTCACGGCACTGGCGTTCTGCATCCGTGGGATTGAGAGCGGAGAGCCGTTTTTCAAGAACTGTTACCCACGGGTTGTCACAGACGAGGGTAGTGTCTCCGGACGAAAGATCATTGCGGAGACCATGAATTCCGTCGATTCCGAGTGGCGTGGAATTGGAGTTATCCCCAATTCCGGACTGGAACTGAACGAAGCATATGAAGAATTCGATGCCCGAAAGAAATTCGGCATTCCTCATATGGAGGGACACGCCAACCCGGGATGCCGCTGCGGCGACATTCTCCGCGGAGACTGCTCCCCCATTGACTGCCCGTTATACGGAAAGGCCTGTACCCCGGAGCATCCGGTCGGAGCCTGCATGGTTTCCAGCGAGGGAACCTGCTCTGCATTCTACAAATATAACTTCTAAAGATTGGTGTGTTATTCCATGAACGATACAATTACCCTGGCGCACGGCGCCGGCGGGAAACAGACAAATGAGCTCATCCACAACATTTTCAGCAAATATTTTGACAACCCGCTCCTGACGGCAGATGACGCTGCAGTGCTGCCCCGCCCGGGTGGACGGATTGCCATGTCCACGGACGGATTCATTGTCTCCCCCTCCGAGTTCCCCGGCGGAAACATTGGACGGCTTGCGGTCTGCGGGACAGTCAATGACCTCTCCTGTATGGGAGCAAAGCCGCTCTATCTGACCTGTTCCTGGGTTATTGAAGAGGGATACCCCATGGAGAAGGTCGATCTGCTGGCAAAGTCCATGGCAGATACGGCGAAGGAAGTCGGAGTAGCCCTGGTTGCCGGAGATACCAAAGTGGCCGGCAAAGGGCAGGTCGATGGCGTGTTCATTACCACGGCAGGTGTCGGAATCATTGACGACGAAGTCAATACCGGCGGAGCACTGGCCCGTCCGGGAGACGCTATTATTGTCTCCGGAGATATCGGACGTCACGGCTGCGCCATACTGCTGGCCCGCGACGAGTTTAAAATCAAAGCGGATGTCACCAGCGACGACGCTCCACTCTGGAATAATGTAGAAGCTATGCTGAACACGACCAAAGACATCCATGTCATTCGCGACGCAACCCGTGGCGGTGTCGGCACTGTTCTCTATGAAATTGCCGGACAGGCAGATGTAGGAATTCGTCTGGATGAGACCGCCATACCTGTTGACAAGACCGTTAAAGGAGTCTGCGATATGCTCGGCCTAAACCCGCTGTACCTCGCCTGTGAGGGACGACTGGTCATCATGGCGCCTAAAGAGCATGCCGAAGAACTGGTTGCAGCGCTCCGGAAGTGTAAATACTCCGAGAACGCCGCCATTATTGGAGAAGTAACTGACACCAATAAGGGCCGTGTTATTGTCCACACGGAAATTGGAAGCGAAACGCTCCTGCCGCTACCGAGCGGCGAGCTTCTCCCCAGAATCTGCTGACGGGAGCATACTATGAAAAAAATTGCTGTATATGGGAAAGGTGGAATTGGGAAATCCACAACGGTCTCCAACCTCTCAGCTGCACTGGCGGAAAAAGGCTATACCGTCATGCAGATCGGCTGTGACCCGAAGGCGGACTCCACAATCAATCTCCACCAGGATGAACATAAAGAAACAGTCCTGGACCTGATCCGGGCTAAAAATAAAGACGTAACCTTAGAAGAGATGGTTACCAAAGGGTACAACGGCGTCCTCTGCGTAGAGGCCGGAGGCCCGACACCGGGTCTCGGCTGTGCCGGACGCGGCATTGTCATTGCCATGGAGGCCCTCGATGACCGGAAAGCTTACGATGTCTACAAGCCGGACTTCGTCTTCTATGATGTCCTCGGCGACGTCGTATGCGGCGGCTTTTCCATGCCTATTCGGGAGGGATATGCGGACAAGGTTTTTGTCCTGACTTCCGGAGAGGCCATGGCCATTCACGCCTCCATGAACATAGCCATTGCGGTGGAAACTTTCCAAAAGCGCGGCTATGCCACACTGGGCGGTGTTATTGTCAACCAGCGGAACGTTAAGAATGAGCAGGAAAAAATTGCTCAGTTCTGCGAAGATGCCAATACTCACGTCGTCGGTCAACTGGAATTTTCCCAGACTGTCCAGGATGCGGATGAAATGCACAAGACTGTTCTGGAAGCTTTTCCGGACTCCCAAGCTGCTGATATGTACCGGCAGCTCGCCGACAATCTGATTAGGGAACTATAACCATGAGTTTTATTAATTTACATGAAATGCTGGACGCCACCCATGTAGAAGAGCGGAGCCTGGCAGAGGACCGCGGGAAATCCGAGGTTCGTTTTGGCGACCTCACCACAGATACCCCGTTTCGGGCCGGTCTGGAATACACTCCTCCTGCCCGCGGGACCTGGACCATTGCCCACACACCTATGCTGGTGCCCGGGAGCATGGAAATCTTTGTCTGTCCGGACGGGTGTCTTCGCGGCGTAGTCCTGTCTGCCGCAGAGTTTGATGGTCTGGACCGGTTTGCCATGGTCACGGTCAAGGAGAACAACCTCTATGACAACAACATGGAAAGTCTGTTCATTGATGGTGTTACGGACATTTTGAACAACCGGGAAAGTCTTCCTACCACAGTCTTTCTGTACAACTCCTGCATTCACAAGATGCTTGCCATAGATATGAAGTATATCTACCGGGAACTGCGCAAGCGGTTTCCGTCTGTGCATTTTGTGGAATCCAGCATGGACTGCACCATGCGCAAGTCAAAGGTCAACTATGAAGAGGCATGTAACCGGCAGCTGTATGCGGCTCTGGACCCATGTCCCATTGATGACCGTTCCGTCAATATTATTGGCAACTACTTCCCGCTCCAGCAGAACAGCGAGCTGGTTCAGATGCTGAATACGTTCGGTTACACCGTGCGGGATATAAACCGGGTAAAGACCTGGAAAGAGTATCAGAAGATGTCCTCCAGTGCAGTCGAAATTTATAACCACCCACTGGCCAAGCTTGCCGCAGATACCTTGGCAGACCGCCTGGGTACCACTGCTGTATATGCACCATACTGTTGGGACTACGATTCCATTGACAACGCCCTGAATAACGTGGCCAACGTGACCGGAACCAACACTCCGGATACCATACAGCTGCGTACAGACACTGATGCCTGTCTGGACTCCCTGCATGACAAAATTGGTAACTATGAAATTCAAATTGACGCCGCTGCAACGCCAAGACCACTGGAGCTTGCAAAACTGCTGATCTGTCATGACTTCAACGTCTCGGTGGTCTATGCCGACGCTGTATCGCCCGAAGAGACAGGAGCACGGGACTGGCTCAAGGAGCATGCCCCGGACTTAAAACTGCGGGCCATCGTCAATTTCCGCGGCCGGGTCAACCCGCGCGACGAAGCGGAGAAAGATGACGGGAAGCTGCTTGCCATCGGTCAGAAGGCGGCGTATTTTACCGGCACGAAGCATTTCGTCAACCTCATTTACCAGAGCGGTCTGTGGGGATATGCCGGCATTCAGGAGCTCTGCCGTCTCATGGAAGAGGCCTGCGCGGTGGAGCAGAACGCAAAAGAAATTATTCAGGTGAAAGCGTGGGGGTGTCACGGATGAAACAGGTACAGCGCGTCACAGCGAACTACTCCTGTGACCTGTTCGGCATATGCTCTGCCCTGTATGAGCTCGGCGGGCTCATCGTCATGCACGACGCCTCCGGCTGCAACTCCACGTACGCCACTCACGACGAGCCTCGGTGGTACACCATGGACAGTATGATCTACATCTCCGCACTGGAGGAGTATGACATGGTGCTTGGCAACGACCAGAAGCTCATGGACGACGTATGCGAGTGCGCTGAGGAAAAGCACCCGAAATTTATTGCCATCTTCGGCTCGCCCATTGCGCTTATGTGCGGCACAGACTTTCCGGGGCTGGCGCATCTCATTGAAGAGCGCACGGGGATTCCGACGTTTGCGTTTAAGACGTCGGGCATGTATACCTATCAGCAGGGAGCGCGGCAGGCGTTTAACAGCATTGCCGACCGCTTCTGCGATCCATCGGTGAAACGTACCGCCGACGGCTCTCTGCGCGTCAATCTCCTGGGGGTCACTCCCCTGGACTTTTCTGTTGTAGGCAACGTCGATGGGCTGTACTCGTTCTGCCAATCCGCAGGGTTTGAAGTCAACTCATGCTGGGCCATGGGGAACACATTGGAACAGTTGGAACAGGCCGGGAATGCGGATGTCAATATGGTAGTGTCGTCGACAGCTATTGATGCGGCGAAAACACTGCAGGAAAAATACGGCACCCCCTATGTTGTGGGAGTGCCGATTGGAAAGACAGGATCGGAACTGCTGGCCGGAGCCGTGAGGGCCGCGGCAGAGAGCGGCGGGAACCGGTATCTGGCTTCGGGACAGGCGGAAGATTCCCCGGAGGCCAGAAAAATCCTGCTGATTGGCGAGCCGGTTCAGACGACTTCACTTCGCACATGCATTGAAAACGACTGCGGCGGCGGAAATGTAAAGATTATCTGCCCGCTGGAAGACGGGATTGGGATTCTTCGGGATACGGACATCATGTCTTATGATGAGGATGACATACGTGCGTATATGAACGCTGCTGATGTGGTAATTGCGGATCCTATTTTTGAGCGGATTCTGGACGAGAGCGATATGCTCGCCCGCCGAGCGGCGGACACACTGGCCGACGGCACCAGACCGGTTCAGTGGAAAACTGCCGACGGCGCCCCAGTCCTGGCTTCACGCGCAAAATTTATTGCGTTCCCGCAGGAGAGTTATTCCGGGCGGCAGTACCGCTCTGAGATTCCGGTCTATGTACGACCGGATTTTGAGGAGTGGCTGAAGGAGAGGCTGTAAAGCCCTTTCCGTGTGTAATTGGTACAAAAAGTTTTTTAATTGGGCCAAACTTATTGTGGAAATCATCCTGTCAGCTGTTATAATGGGGATAGAGAGTGAATACTTACTCACTAAATCTTCGCACTTTATTTTGATAGCTTTCTCAGGAAGGAGCTGTAACTATGTTAGAGTATATTAAACAGTTAATAGATGCCCCGATGACCAATCCGGATCTCAAGGAAAAAGCCAAGAATTTTCTTGCCAACTATGGCAGAAGAGGTCAGGAAGAGGCAGCCAAGGAACTTATTCCGGCATTAAAAGAGAACATCTCCACAGTAGATGAAGTTATTGCTCTCTGCGAGTCTGATGTAGGTAAAAAGGTCTTCGGTGAAGAGGGAGCCAAAGTAAAGGCAGACTACATGAAGGCTCGTAAGGCTCGTCACCACAAATACTGTGACTGCGACGCCTGCAAGGCCGCGCGCAAACTCTATGAGGCTAAGGATACCCTGTTCCAGTAAGAGTTTTCTTTTAAGTCAAAGACAATCTGTTTCAGTTAAGTCACTCAGTTGTTCTTTGCCAGAGTGCTCAGTCAGGTCCCTCAGTTTCCCTTTGCCAGAGCGCTTACTATGAGTACTGGAAAGCAAGTCACTTCATTACAATTAAATTAGAAGGCATAATTCAGGCCCGGGCCTGCCGCGCAAGCTGCAGACTCGGGCCGGTTTTTGTTTCAGGGCCCATTTGGCTTCAGGTCTGGCCTGTGGTCAGGACCTTCCAAGTGCTATTGAAGCCTCTCCCGCCGCCCGCTTGAACCTCCAGTCGCACTTTCTATCATTGAGCACTCAATCTCAGCCATTCATCCCCCATTGAAGCCCGCGCTGGCCGGGGACCCGCTGTCAAGGACGCCGCAGGCGTCCGGCTCAATCCTTGACAGTGGGAAAGGCCAGTGTGGCAGGCTGTTCTGCCGGAAGGCAGGCCCGCGCACACAAAAAAGCAGCCTCTGAGACTCCCAGAAGCTGCTTACCAGTCTTTATAATATTTTGAGTTTCAAAAGGGCACATGTATTTCCCCAAAGCGGTTTTGAGCAGTCCGCACTGTGAGCAAAGTAATAGATGTGCTCATTCGTGACCTGACCCTCGTTTAAGCCATGCGCAAACGGAATGGCCATCTCATACGTTGCGGTATCCCACCGGTTGTTTGCGTACTTCAGTATCCCGCGCAGAGAAATGTTTCAGAATATTATTCGGACCCTGTCCCCAGTAACCGAGGACATGGCTTAAGCCGTCCTCTTCGCCCCAGCCGATGCAGCCGTGGACAAAGACAACCGGATAGCTGTTCATCCCTGAAGTCCTCTGGACTGTCTGTCCATATCCTCAATGACAATGTCGTAAATTTCGCCGAGAGATGCCATATACTCGAGGACCTTCCACGGTGTGTTGGTATGGAAGTGGAGTTTAATAAGCTCGTCGTCGCCGACAACAAGGAGTTCATCGCCCTTGAAATGGCTGCGGATGTAGGCATTGATTTCGTCCTCGTCGAGGTTCTCACCCTCAAGGAGGCACTGGGTGTCATAACGTGGATCTACCATAATGGAATCCTCTTTCTATCTAATTTCGTGACTCAATTATACCGCAGGGCTCAGCGCTCGTCCATCGGAATATACTTGTGGTCCGGTTCAATGCCCTTGAAGCCCGGTCGGATAATTTTGCTGTTGTTGGAGAGCTCTTCAATACGGTGGGCACTCCAGCCGACAATCCGTGCCATGGCAAACAGCGGGGTGTAGAGTTCTGGCGGAAGACCGAGCATTTCATAGAGGAATCCTGAATAGAAATCGACGTTAATGCAGACTCCCTTGTACATTTTTCTCTTCTTCTCAATCTGCTGAACCGCAAGGCGGGCAACCCGGTGGTACAGTTCAAACTCGTCCGTACGTCCTTTTGCGGCGGCAAGATCCCGTGTGAAGCCCTCGAGAATTTCCGCACGAGGATCCGATTTGGAGTAAACCGCATGGCCGACGCCGTAGATAAGGCCGCTGTGGTCAAAGCCCTCTTTGTTCAGCAGGCTGTCGAGGTACGCATTAATCTGGTCCTCGTCTTTCCAGTCTGTGACATGCTCTTTGAGGTCAGCAAACATCTGAGATACTTTGCCGTTGGCGCCGCCGTGGCGCGGCCCTTTCAGTGAGCCCAGTGCCGCCGCCATAACCGAGTATGTATCCGTCATCGAGGAAGACACAACATGCGTGGTAAAGGTGGAGTTG
>CAYRKX010000005.1:0-33472 GCA_964425185.1 uncultured Eubacteriales bacterium | reverse complement strand
TGTCTGTTTGGTCAGCATCCTTGTGACATTCTTTGCCGTTGGCGCCGCCGTGGTCCATGTGGAGAATGAGGGCCGCGTCCAGGGCGTGCGCCTCCAGCTGGCTTTACTCACCGTCCGGGCGCAGAATGTGGAGCAGATTCTCCGCAAAGCTGCCATGGTCCAGCGGCGGTACAATATATAGACTGTCATCGTTATGGTAATGGCGCAAAACGGAATAGCCGTAAACCGCTAGGAGCGGGAACCGGCTGATGAGCTCCATGCACTGCCGTACCACATTCGGCAGGGAGACATCGTCGGCGTTGTCATCATAAGCGTACAGCGTCAGGACACTTCGGGAAATGGTGTTCATGATGTCCTTACTCGGCGCTTTCATAATACAGTCCCGGACAAACCCGGTGGGGAGATTGCGGTACTGAACCAGCTGGTCACTGAAATCTTCCAGCTGACGGCGGTTTGGCAAGCTGCCGAACAGTAGCAGATAAGTAATTTCCTCAAAGCCGTAAGCCTGTCGTTTCGCAATGCCGGCAATCAGGTCCTTGATGTCATATCCGCGATATACTAATTGTCCATAATCCGGAACGGTCTTTCCATCTACCACTTTTGTGGCCCGTACTTCGGAAATGTGGGTCAGGCCGGCCAGTACGCCGCGCCCCTGAAGGTCGCGCAGGCCGCGTTTAACATTGTACTTGGTGTACAGTTCCGACTCGATAACATCCGACTCTTTCGCCTGTTCCGCCAGCTCGACGATAGCAGGTGTCGCGTTGGAGTAAATCTGGTCTTTCTCGTTGTCTGGCACCGGGAACACTTCCTTTCCTGTTTAAAGTTATTTTTTAAGTATGAATTATTAATATATCACAAGATTGTGAACATTTATACATAAAAAGCAGCCGTCCAACATAAGTTGGACGGTTTTTCTCAGTTTGTTCGATTTTTAATCAAATCAGTTTTAGATGCTGAAATGCCTTATAGATGCCATCATGGGTTACTTCATCCGTGACATAATCCGCTTTTTCTTTCAAAGTGGGAACACCATTTCCCATAGCTACACCAATTCCGGCATAGTCCAGCATTTCAAAGTCGTTTGGGCCGTCCCCAATTCCAATAGAGTCTTTCTGTGGGACTCCAACATAGTCCAGATAATGCTGCATCCCGGCAGCCTTGGTAATACCGCGGCAGGTCACTTCCCCGTCGCAGAACCGGGTCACCTTGTAGCTCGAGTCCTGAATGGTAAATTTGTGGTCCAGAGCAGCGTCGACCTCTTCCACCGGCATCTTACAGCGGTAGTACAGCGCTTTTTCCACCCCATCCTGTTCTTCTGGTTCATCTACAACCGTTACCGTGTTGAGGATTTTCTTGACGTCTTCTTCCGTACGGCCAATCTCCATAAAGGCGTCATGCAGTTCTCCGGCGGAATACGGGTCGGTAAAGATATTCTCTTCCGACTGAAGGAAGTACGGCATGCTGTTGTCCCGGAAGAATTTCACCATCTTCCGGAGAGGCTCCCTCTCCATGAGTTTCTGGTACACCACATGGTCTCCACAGGTTACACAGGAACCGGCAACCGAGACTACTCCCTGGTAATCCGCAGGGTTCAGAAAGGGAAAAATCTGAATCTTGCTGCGCCCGGAGCAAAGGACCATCTGATGTCCGTTGGCCGCGGCACGGTGCAGCGCCTCAATCGCCGAGTCGGGGACAGTTCCGCTCCGATCGCAGAGCGTTCCGTCAATATCGAGAAATACCACTTTGCTGCTCATACTCGTCCTCCCTTATGGCTTTGGAGTATTGTAGCACAAATTCAGCAGTATTTCTGAATGCAGTCGTCCATAATCTGGCCATGACGGATTTCATCCTTCATAACAGGCTCAATGCTCGGGTAGTCAAGAATGACCGGAGCATAATCTTTCGCCGCTTTATACTCGCCGATGGCAAGCATTTTGAAGGCGGCAAACGGACTGAGCTTATAGGTCAGAGACAGGAAATTGGCCTTCAGCGGACTGGCTTTCATATCGGTTCTGCCGGTAATCTTCTGACAGACTTTAGCATGACTGTTTTCCTGTCTGGCAACATGCTCAAACGTCCTGGCAAGCTCCTCATTATCTTTTCTTGCCAGATCCGCAAGAGTCTCATATAGAAGAACAGCATCGAGTTCTCCCTGCTGTGCCCCAACAATTTTCTGATCCAGTGGTTTCTTGAAACTTATTTTTTTCAGATCGAACATAAAAAATCACCTCGTATGACTATTAATCATACGAGGTAATGTGACGTCTGTTTGACTTTTACGTGTTTTTCTCCACTTTTTCCGGTTTCTTTTTATTGTCCTGGTGCAGATTGTAGTACCAGCGGAAGACCGCAACACCAATAATAATGACATAGCCAATGATGCTGTACATATCCGGGCGCTCGGAGAAGAATATTCCGCCGAGAATAGCTGCGAAAATGACCTGCGTGTAGTCAAACACAGAAATTTCCTTGGCTGGCGCGTGGGTATATGCGGCAGTAATGCTGAACTGACCCAGAGCAGCAGAGACGCCGGCAAGGACCAGATACAGAAGCTGCAGCCAGCTCATATGCTTGTAGCTGACAATCAGGAATGGCGTTGAGAACAGCACAGAGAACGCCGAGAAGAAGAATACAATCATTGGCCCCCGCTCGCCCATCATGCCGAGTTTCCGAACGCAGGTGTAGGCAAAGCCTGCGGCGAATCCTCCAAACAGCCCGACAACCGCCGGCAGACTTGCGACACCCGCCGTAGGTTTGACGACAAATATGGCGCCTATGAAAGCGATAATGACGCTGATCCATTCTACGCGATTCGGTTTTTCTTTCAAAATAAAGTACGACATGATGATCGCAAAGAATGGGGACATCTTATTTAAGATATTAGAGTCGGGCAGGGCCAGACGGTCAATCGCCCAGAAGTTAGCAATCATACCAAGTGTTCCCATAATGGAGCGGAGAAACAGATACCCCCAGCTTCCCTTGTGGACGTGAAATTTTTCCTTGGAGCGGAACAGGGTGACACTTGCAATAATAGCGGCAACCAGATTACGGAAGAAGACCTTCTGCATTGTGGGAAGGTCTCCCGAGAGCTTGACGAAGAACGTCATCAGGGAGAATCCCAGCGCCGCAAGCATAACAAAGACAATGCCAATCAGGTGCTGATTGGTCACTTTTTTCATAGGTGGCGCCTCTTTCCATACTGAATTTTTTTACAAATCGGTGCTTATTATAGTAGGTTGCTATGGTAATAGCAAACAGAAATTTGTTATTATATTACATATTATATTTTAGCGAGAGTTTATACATTACAGAAAAGGAGATTCCACATGGCGGAACCCAATAAACCTTTCAAGCCATATATCCCCGCAGATAAGGTGGTCCCGGAATTTACTCCAACGTCCATCATTCTCGGTATTATTCTGGCAGTCGTCTTTGGCGCGGCAAACGCCTATCTCGGCCTTCGTGTCGGTATGACTGTCTCCGCGTCCATCCCGGCCGCAGTCATTTCCATGGGAGTCATTCGGCTGATTCTTCGAAAAGACTCCATCCTCGAAAACAACATGGTACAGACCATCGGCTCAGCTGGTGAGTCACTGGCCTGCGGTGCTATCTTCACCCTGCCCGCTCTGTTTCTGTGGGCGGAAGAGGGGAAAATCAAAGCGCCCAGCATGCTGACCATCGGCCTCATCTGCCTGGTCGGCGGTATTCTCGGCGTCCTGTTTATGATCCCGCTCCGTCAGGCTCTTATCGTTGAAGAGCACGGCACGCTCCCCTTCCCGGAAGGTCAGGCCTGTGCAGAAGTTCTTCTCGCCGGAGAAGAGGGCGGTTCCAAGGCGGGAATTGTCTTCAGCGGTCTCGGTATTGCCGCTGGCTACAAATTTCTCACCGACGGCCTGAAAATCTGGCCGAGTGAGGTCGGTCATGACATCAAATTTTTTAAAGGCTCGGCCCTCGGGCTTCAGCCTCTTCCCGCCCTTGCCGGTGTCGGGTACATCTGCGGCACCAAAATATCCAGTTATATGTTCAGCGGCGGTATCCTGAGCTGGTTTGTGCTCATGCCGCTCATCTCGCTGTTCGGCGCACACGGAGTTGTGTTCCCGGGAACGGAAGCCATCAGCGGTATGGCGCCGGATCTTCTCTGGAGGACCTACGTCCGCTACATCGGCGCCGGTGCAGTTGCCGGAGGCGGTATTATTTCGCTCATTAAAAGTGCACCGCTCATTGGTAAGACCTTTAAGCAGACACTCCAGAGCTTTGGAAAATCAGGCAAAAAGAAACAGGCCGCCGTTCAGCGTACGGACCAGAACCTGCCGCTGCCATTTGTCATTACGGCCATTGTCGCTCTGGTTCTTGTCATCTGGCTGGTTCCGGTCTTCCCGGTCAACTTTGTCGGTGCCCTGTGCATTGTTTTATTTGGATTTTTCTTTGCGGCAGTCTCCTCCCGCATGGTCGGCATCATTGGTTCGTCCAATAACCCGGTCTCCGGTATGGCCATTGCCACATTAATTATTACTACTCTTTTACTGAAAGCCACCGGCACCATCGGCACAGCCGGTATGGTCGGTTCCATCGCCATCGGCAGTATTATCTGCTGCATCGCCGCCATTGCCGGGGATACTTCTCAAGACCTCAAGACCGGATTTCTCGTCGGCGCCACTCCGAAGAAACAACAGATCGGGGAAATGATCGGTGTCGTTGCGGCCGCAGCGGTTATCGGCTACGTCATGAACCTGCTCAACAACGCATGGGGATTCGGCTCAGACGAAATTCCCGCTCCGCAGGCCATGATGATGAAACTCATTGTTGAAGGCATCATGAACGGCAAACTGCCGTGGGCGCTTATCCTCACGGGAATAGCCATCGCCATTGTCATTGAAATTCTCGGCGTTCCGGTCATGCCGTTTGCCGTAGGCATGTACCTCCCGCTCTCGCTCAGCGCAGGTATTATGTGCGGCGGCATTATCCGCTGGATTGTGGACCGCAAGCTCAAGGACAAGTCGGAGAAAGAACAGAAAGCAGCCAGTGAGCGCGGCACCCTGTATACCTCCGGCCTCATAGCGGGTGAAGGCCTCATGGGAATAATCCTCGCGGCCATAGCTGCCGGCGGCAAAGACCTCGACATCTCCAGCCATTTCAGCATCGGGCAGATCGGCTCGCTTGTCCTGTGGGTCGCCCTGCTGGCAAGCCTGCTCTGGGTCTGCGTTGGCAGGCATTTCACGAAGCGCGATTCAGATATTGATTACACCGGAAAGCAGGCGGAACACTAATGGCGAAAAAGCCCAAGAACTTTCTGGACTATGTCCCCCGGCGAAACAGAAATTACGCGTGGGATGTCAACAAGAAAGGAATTGTCACGGTCCACGTCAAATGGAGAGGCCCGTATCACAAAATTGCCACTGTCCTGTTTCACAAGCCCAAAGAGAGCCATATTGACTTAGATGAAATTGGCAGCTTCGTCTGGCAGGATATGGACGGCGTTAAAACCGTTTACGAGCTGTCTGAAGATCTGCAGCAGCAGTTTCCTGACATGGAAAAGCCCGTGGAACGGCTCGCACAGTTTTTAAAGATTCTGCACAACAATCAGTTTATTGTGTATAATGTACCGGAAAAATAAACTTACAGGGAAAGAGGCGGCTTTGTTTGAAAGTCGATTTTGAACATGATTCGGTAGGGCGTAACATCTGGCGCTCCGCGGTACCCATGTTCGTGGCGCAGATGTTCAATCTGCTCTACAATATCGTCGATCGCATTTTCATCGGGCGAATCCCCGGTGAGAGCACGACAGCGCTGGCCGGCGTGGGACTCTGTTTCCCCATTATTATTATTGTTCTCGCCTTTGCCAACCTGTTTGGCACCGGAGGTGCACCGCTCTTTTCCATCTCACTCGGAGCCAAAGACCCGAAGAAGGCTCAGCGGATTATTAACACGTCGTTCTTTCTGCTGTTCTGTGCCGCTATCGTTCTGACTATTGTCGGCATAGTATTTTCACGTCCGCTTCTGTTTCTCTTTGGTGCCTCCCAAAACACGATTGTCTATGCACTTCCCTATCTGCGCATTTATATGATTGGCACCTTCTTCAGCATGGTGTCTACGGGAATGACTCCGTTTATCAATGCAGAAGGGTTTACTACTGCCGGCATGGCCTCTGTCATGATCGGTGCACTCCTCAACCTGGGACTGGATCCTCTGTTTATTTTCGGATTCCATCTGGGCGTCCGCGGTGCAGCGGCCGCCACCATCATCTCCCAGTTTATCTCCGCATGCCTTGTCTTCTACTTCCTGCGGCGCCAAAAGATGCCGATCCGTCTGCACCGGATGACCATAGAAGCCATTCAGCGCTGCGGGAAAGACGCCCTCGCCATCATGAGCCTTGGTATGACAGGGTTTATCATGCAGATTACCAACAGCCTGGTGCAGATTATCTGCAACGCGGTTCTGGTGCGCTTTGGTGGAGATATCTTCGTCACTGTCATGACCATTGTGTCCTCTGTCAGACAGCTGGTAGAAACTCCAGTTCTGGCTATATCCGAGGGTACATCGCCCGTCATGAGTTATAATTACGGAGCCAAACGGGGTGGAAATGTCAAGAAGGCCATCCGCATTATGACCATTGTTAACCTGTCCTATACGCTTATCATGTGGCTGTTCATTATCTGGAAGCCGGCATGGTTCATCTCCATTTTCAGCAACGACAAGACGCTGCTGAAGGATGCCATCCCGGCGCTCCACCTGTACTTCTTCGCCTTTATTTTCCAGGGGCTGCAGTACAGCGGACAGACCACGTTCAAAGCGTTAAATAAAAGCAAGCCCGCCATTTTCTTCTCGCTGTTCCGGAAAGTCATCATGGTTATTCCGCTCACGCTTATTCTGCCACACGTTCATAACCTCGGGGTCCACGGCGTCTTCATGGCCGAACCGGTCTCCAACTTTGTCGGCGGCACCGCGTGCTTTGTGACCATGTTGTTGACGGTCATTCCGGAACTGAATAAAATGGTACCGAAAGAAAACAGGAAGGAGAACTAATACATGCTGCTCACTGCAAACGCTCTCCTGCTCATTTATCTGGCAGCCGCCATCATTCCGGCGGTTCTGCTGCTGATATATGTATACAAGCAGGACAAGGCAGACAAAGAGCCTATCGGCCTCATCTGCAAGCTCATCGGACTCGGCATTGTCGCCGCACTCTGTTCCATTCTGCTGGAAACCATCGGCGAAGGTATTCTGAACCATTTCGTCAATGCCGGCTATGTTATGAACAAGTCCAACTCGTACTACTTCATTCTGGCATTCGCCATTGTAGCGGTTATTGAAGAGGGCACCAAAGCATTCTTCACCTATGTGGGAAGCTGGAAAAGCCCGGCATTCGATTACCACTTTGACGGTATTATCTATGCGGTCTCAACATCGCTCGGATTCGCCGCATTTGAGAATGTCAAATATGTCTTCAGCTACGGCTTAAGCGTTGCCCTGCCCCGTGCGTTCCTCGCCATTCCGGGCCATATGACTTTCGCGGTTCTGTTTGGTCTGTTCTATGGACGTGCCAAATACTATGAGAATATGGGCGGAGACATGGGCAAGAAAGGCAAGCATCGCAATATTGCCATCGGTTATCTGCTGGCCGTTTTCATGCACGGAACATACGATTCCTGCGCAATGATCGGATCCCGCACCTCTACCGCAATCTACGTGCTGGTGGTCATTGTTATGTATCTTATCTGCTTCGGCCTTGTCCGCAGAGAAGCCAAACGGGACTACAATCTGGGGGCCTTTTCCCAGCGGTAAAAGAAAATAAGGACAGAAAAAGCCCGCAGCGGGAACCATGCTGCGGGCTTTTTCCAAATAGGAGAATTCTTCTTAAGGAGTTGTTTTAGGTGTGTCCGTGCTCGTGCACGGATTGGTATTATAATACGCTCTGCCCCTTTGGAAAACAAGTGGCAAATTCAACAAAGATGAGTGTTGCTTTTTGTTTGGTTTTTAAACACCTTTCCTATTTCTCTGACACATAATTGACAATAGTTTTCATGCGTTGTAAAGTTTTATAAAAGCGTGCTTTTTGCACGGGAAAGTGGGAATCAGCAGATATGGCTACTATCAAGGACATTGCCGAATACGCCGGGGTCTCCCGCGGCACCGTGGATCGCGTGTTAAACGGAAGAGGCGAAGTCCGCTCTGAGACCCGGGCTAAAGTCCTGCGGGCCGTCCAGGAGCTTGACTACCATCCGAATAAAGCCGGCAAAGCACTGGCAGCTCAGAAAAAGCATGTCAAAATCGGCATCATTGTCTTTGGTAAGGACAAACCGTTCTTTGACGACGTCATCTCCGGCATGAATAAAGAAGCAGATGAGGCTTCCATCTATGGATGCCGGTTCCTCCTCCGCAACCTTCCCTACGACCCCGACATGCAGGTCGAGGCCATCGAGGAGCTCTACAATGAGGGAATCAACGGCCTGGTCATCTCCGCCTATGAAGATGATCGGGTTCGCAGCTGGATTAATCGCATGACCGAGGAAGGCATTCCCGTTGTCACCGTCAACACGGACAATAAATGTTCCTCCCGTCTGGCCTATGTCGGAGTTGATGCCCGGCAGAGCGGACGCACAGCAGGACAGCTCATGGGCATGTTCCGCGCCGGGAAGCCGACAAAAGTGGGAATCATTACTGGATCCCACCAGGTGCTGGGCCATGAAGAGCGCGTCGAAGGATTTAAAGAAGTGGTTGCTGAATCGTTTCCGAATATCGATGTGGTCTTTGAGGCCGAGAGCCAGGACGACAACTACCGCGGATATCAGATTACGAAACAGATGCTCAGAGAGCACCCGGAAATTAACGCGGTCTTCTTCACAACCGGTACCAACTACGGAGGATGCCAGGCTCTGGAAGAGGCCGGACCTGCTGACCAGTACACCGTCATTGGGTTCGACGCTTTAAATGAGACCATTGAAATGCTCGGCAAAGGCATTATTGATGCCACGATCTGTCAGGAGCCGATAATTCAGGGATACCGTTCCCTGAAAGTGCTCATTGACAAGGTTGTGCTCAACAAAGAGCCGGAGAAAGAGCTCGACTACACCCAGATTATCATTAAAATCAAGGAAAGCGTCTGAATCCCTCCCGCCCGTACACCAATACCGAATAAAAAAACAGGGTCTGCCAGCCGGCAGGCCCTGTTTTTCTCTGTATTATTGAAAGCTGTCTGCGCCGCAGTAAAGGCGCCGCGCCGGTGCATCAGCCAAGCTTGTTATATTCCTCGTCCGTAACCGGTTCACACCACTCATTGCTGGTGTTCTCACCAGGCACCTCAATGGCCAGATGCTGGAACGCAGAGTCCTTTGTGGCACCGTGCCAGTGCTTAACATTGGCCGGAATATTGACGACGTCCCCTGCATGCAGCTTGCGCGCCGGTTTGCCCCACTCCTGGTACCAGCCTTCACCGGCAGTGACCAGAAGCATCTGTCCGCCGCCCTTGTCGGCATGGTGAATATGCCAGTTGTTGCGGCAGCCAGGTTCAAAGGTAACGTTGCCAACCGGAACCTGTTCCAGAGACAGCATGTTTAAGTAGCTGGTTCCAATAAAATACTGTGCAAAATTTACGTTCTCTCCGCCAACCGGAAAGACAGAATTTTTCTTAAGTTCTTCTAGTGTCATGTCAATGCACTCCTTTAACCCATCGTTTCATAGCTCTTTCGGCTTTGGCCGCCTCAGCTCCGTGAATACTCAGTCCTTTTCCAAGCCGCGCCTCTGGTGCCAGCCGTCGAATGTCGTCTTCACTGCTTCCCATTCCGCTCCCCTCATTGGTGCAGAACGGAAAAATTGCCTTGTCCTTCCAGTCATAGTGTTCCAGGAAGGTGAACACCGGCATTGGCAGGGTTCCCCAGTAGTTTGGGTACCCCAGATAAACCGTGTCCACGTCGGAGAGGTCCGGGTAAGCCTTAAGCTCGGGCCGGGCATTCCGTTCCTGGTCATCTTTGGCCTGGGCGATGCACTGGCTGTAATCATCCGCATACTCCTGCACCGGCTCCAGCCGGAACGAGCCCGCACCGGTCAGGCCCTGAAGAATTCCGGCGGCAATCTCCGTGTTCCCGGTCTTCACATTCCGGATCTGCCCGTTGAAGTAGTTTTCATGGGCCCGGGAGAAGTAGACAATAAGCTCTGACATGCTCCGCACCTCCCTTTGATGGTTCTATTGTAGAACCAGTCCAATTGACAAGGAAGTGCAGAAAATTTACAATGGTAGAAACTTAAAGTTATAGCGCTAAGGGGAGGGTTCCACCTATGGTCAGTGCTCAGTTAAAAACATTTCTCTGTGTTGCAGACAACGGAAGTTTCAGCAAAGCGGCAGACAAGCTGTACTTGTCCACCACAGCCATCATTAAACAGATGAACACGCTGGAAAAACAGCTCGACTTAAAGCTGCTGAATCGCACCAATCATGGAGTGACCCTGACTCCGGCGGGAAACGTCATATATAAGCACGCCAAATTCATGGTGGACTACGCAGAAAAAGCCGTGGAGGAGGCCCGTGCCCTGGAGCGAGCGGAAAAGCAGGTCTTTCGTGTCGGTACCTCCCTGCTTAACCCCTGCAAGCCGTTTATGGACCTGTGGTACCCATCAGCCGAGACTTTCCAGGCTGCCAGCTGCAGATTATCCCGTTTGACGACGACCACGACAGCATTATGGACACCATGCAGCAGGTCGGGGAAAAGTTTGATTTCATTATCGGGGTTGACGACTCCGCCATGTGGAATGAAAAAATCAGCTTTATGCCTCTGAAGACGCTGAACCATTGTATTGCGGTTCCGGTAGACCATCCGCTGGCCGGCAGAAAATCCATCACTCTGGACGAACTGAACGGAGAGACTCTGATCATGGTCACCCACGGTGACTCTCCTTCGGTTGACGGTGTGCGTCAGGAAGTTATGCAGCACCCGGAAATCCACATTGAAGATGCCGGATACCACTATGATATCAACACCTTCAACCGCTGTGCGCAGGAACACTGCACCATGATCTCCCTACCCTGCTGGGCAGACGTCCACCCCGGTCTTGTCAACGTCGACGTGAAATGGAACCATCCCATTCCGTTTGGCATTCTTTACCCGAAGAATCCATCCCGGGAAATCCAAAAGGTTCTGGAAGCCATCCAGGAGAAGTAAAAAAGACGGGCCGCCGGAATTTCCGGAAGCCCGTTTTGTATTATTAAAACCTGAATTGCCCAGAAATTACAGGAACTGGACCATCTCGTCCTCATCCCTGTACTGGGTATGGCGCGGGGCCGGCTCTGCATTTGGGGATGGATACCCAAGAGGCAGAAGGCTGACCGGCACAATGTTCTCCGGCAGCTGGAACTCTTCCGATGTCAGACCGACGTTGAACCACTGAACCCAGCAGGATGCTACACCAATGTCCCAGGCCTCAAGCATCATATGAGTCGTGACAATGCCGGCGTCCGTGTCTCCGCTGTTAATGGTATCGTCCCAGGGGTTGACGTATACACTGTCCTTGTCATAAGCGACAATTAAAACTGTCGGGGCGCCATAGCGGCACTTCGTAACCTTGTCAATTTTTTCCAGTCCCTCTTTGGACTGAACCACATAGATTTTCTGTGGCTGCTGATTTTTCGCCGTCGGAGCCAGTTTGGCCGCCTCGAGGATTTTGCTCAGATCTTCCGTGCGCAGCGGCTTATCCAGAAACTTCCGGACAGAGTACCGCTTTCCCGCAAGCTGCAGAAAATTATCCATTTATATGCCTCCTTGTCAAAAGTTCAGCTCCATGGTATGGATGTCCAGTGCGCCGTAGTCGCAGAAATGGAGACATACCTCGCAGAGCGTACACTTGGTAATATCAATTTTCGGAGGATTCAGACCTTCCTGAGTCATGGCCTCCTCGGGACATGCCTGAGCCGCGACACACTCGTGCTGCGGACAGAGCTCCGGATGGACCACCAGGAAGCTGTTCCTGTTCTTTTTATTGTGTTTATCCTCGGTCTCGAGAGACATATCATCACACGCCTTAAAAGTTTTAACTATTGTAGCACAGAATTATGATTTTAAACACTGGAAACCGCACCGATATCCCCGCGTTTTTCTCCCGCTGGTTTCTAAACCGCATCCGCGAGGGCTATGTCTACACCCGCAGTCCCTACGACCCCGGGCACTTAACGGAATACACGCTGGACCCCGAGCTGGTAGACGTCATCTGTTTCTGCAGCAAGAATCCAGCCCCGCTTCTTCCCCATCTCGGCGATTTAGCAGCGTTTCCCCAGTACTGGCAGGTGACCATTACACCGTACGGGAAAGATATTGAGCCATATGTCCCTCCTAAAAAGCAGGTTATGGAGACGTTCAGAAGCCTGTCTAAAATCACCGGGCCGCACTCTCTGGCCTGGCGGTATGACCCCATTTTTCTGACGTCCAAATACAGCCTGGAATTTCACCTGTCTGCGTTTAAAGAAATGGCCCGTGCACTCCGGGGAGCGACGGACACAGTCATCATTTCCTTTATTGACTTGTATGAAAAGACAAAGCGCAATTTTCCCGGTGTCCACACAGTCAGCGAGGACAGCCGTCTGAGAATTGGAGAACAGTTTGCAGATATTGCCCGAAGCAATGGGATGACTCTCAAGACATGTCTTGAGGGAGACGACCTTGCCCAGTTTGGAGTGGACACCTCTGGCTGCATGACCAAAGAGGTCCTGGAGCGGTCTCTCGGGGAGGCCCTGCAAGTTCCCGCTTCACAGCCGCGAAAGGGCTGCCGCTGTCTCCTGGGGAACGATATTGGCATGTACAACACCTGTGGGCACGGATGTCTGTACTGTTATGCAAACTATGATCAGAAGTCCGTGGCTTACAACCTGCGCCATCACGACCCGGACTCGCCGCTGCTCATTGGGCACCCGCAGCCGACAGACAAGATTGTCCCGGCAAACCAGGTCTCATTCCGCACCGGACAGATCACGCTGTTTTAGCACCCAGACCTGATCCGTTCCATAGTATTTTAAAATATCCACTGCTTCCTGGGAAATAACTTCACCGCAGACTACAGCCGGTACCGCCGGCGGACAGCTCATGGTTGCCGCTGCAAGGACACGGCCGGCCGCCTCTTCTACCGGTATGCACTCCCTCTGCGCATACATGGCATGCCGAAGAGTACAGAATGTTTCCGGCCTCGGCAGTCTCAACTCCGCCTCTTCCAGGGGTTCCCGTCCGGGAATCTGGGAGAGAGCTTTTTTTATGCGTGCAAAGTCCTGTTCCGAGTTTTGGGGAGTCAGCATAAGGACCGTGTTGTCCGGGTCAGCATACTCACACATGATGTTCTGCTGTTCCAGCAGGGAAGCCAGCTCGGTTCCCGTGTACCCTTTAGAGCGCGGCAGCAGCGTCAGCTTCAGCTCGTCTGACGGCAGAATATCCCATCCGCTCTTTTCCAGAGTTTTCTTTAACTCCTCCACCCGGGCGATGCACTTCTGGAGTTCTCCGCGGTACGGCCCGTCCAGATACAGATTATTGGCATCCAAAGACTCCAGGATAAGATACGACGGGCTGGTGGATCCGAACATGGACATAGCCTGTTTTGCCAGTGTCTTAAACTCTGTCGGTGCATTTTTAGAAATATGAAGATATGCCGCTCCGGTCAAACAGGGAAAGGTTTTATGAGCACTGTCACAACACATGTCGGCTCCGAGGTCCAGTGGATGACGGGACTCTGGTAAGAAGCGCAGGTATGCGCCATGGGCGTTGTCGACCAGTAAGGGGACGCCATACTTGTGGGCAACCCGTGCCAGACCCTGAATGTCATTTTCGTTTCCCAGATAGTCCGGACTCGTAACGTACACGGCTATAGGGAGATGCGAGGTATCCGAGAGCACTTTGTCCAGCGTCTTCGGAGATACAATCGTCCGGCATAAATTAAAAGAATCCGCCTCATCCCACAGCCAGCCCACATCAAGGTTCAGCAGCGCACAGGTCTGAATAAAGACCTTGTGCGCATTGCGTGCGGCTAAGATGTAGTGGTCGGGTTCACGGGCATGTGGATCGCCCAGGCAGGCAAGGTAGAGCATGGTGCGGATACACAGCGAAGAGCCCTCGGCGGAATAAAGAGACACCCCTGACCCGAACAGCTGCGACGCATTTTGCTCGCTCTGCAGGAGGATACCGTCATCCTCATACAGGGAGTCCGCTCCGGAAAATTCCGTGAGGTCCAGCGACTCAATACCGAGCGGACCGACCCCTTTGTGACCGGGCATATGCGCCCGGGTCGTTCCGGATTTGGCATAGCGACGTGCGAAGTCGAATACAGGAGTGTCCATATTTTAGTTTCCTTTTTGGATTTTTGCGAATTGTTCCGCTACCTTCACCATAATAGCGCATTCAATGCGTTTGCGGAAGAGGTCGCACCCAAACTCGTAGGTGCCGAGGATGTCCCCGGTGGAATGGTACGAGTTGGCGGCGCATCCGCCGGAGCAGTAGAGCTTGGCCCAGCAGTCTGCGCACTCGGGGCGCTGGTAGACATTGCAGCTGCGGAACTTCTCGCGAAGTTCTGTGTTCTTGACGCCTTCCCAGACATTGCCGAGACAGAAGTCCTCTTCACCGACGAACTGATGACACGGGTAAAGGTCGCCCCATGGGGTAACGGCCATGTACTCGGTGCCCGAACCGCATCCGCTGATTCGTTTGTAGATGCACGGACCGCCGGTGAGGTCAATCATGTAGTGGTAGAAAATGAACGGATTCCCTTCGGCCTCCCGCTCCAGCATACGGTCTGCAAGCTCTTCGTACTGCTGCATGACAATCTTCTTGTCCTCTTCGGTGAGGGCAACCGGGTCATCCGGGCTTGCAACAACGGGTTCCATGGAGAGCTTGGTAAAGCCAAGATCCAGCATGGTGTCGATGTCTTTCATGAAGTCGGGGTTATTGTGTGTGAAGGTTCCACGCATGTAGTAGTCCTTGTCTCCCCGGGCTTCCACGAACTTCTGGAACTTCGGAACAATGCGGTCCCAGGATCCGCGGCCGGACCAGTCGACGCGGTACCGGTCGTGAATTTCTTTCCGGCCGTCCAGGCTGAGAACGACATTGGACATTTCCTTGTTGGCAAAGTCAATGACATCGTCGTCAATGAGCATGCCGTTTGTGGTCAGAGTAAACCGGAAATGTTTGCCGGCATCCTTCTCAATGGAGCGGGCATAGTTGACCAGCTGCTTGCATACGTCCCAGTTCATGAGGGGCTCGCCGCCGAAGAAGTCCACTTCGAGGTTATGCCGGCTGCCAGAGTGGGCAACCAGGAAGTCCAGAGCCTGCTTGCCGACTTCAAAGGACATGAGGGCATTCTTTCCATGGAAATTGCCCTGGCTCGCAAAGCAGTAGGAACATTTGAGGTTGCACGAATGGGCAACATGGAGACAGAGCGCTTTGACCACGTCTCCGGAGCGTTCCTTAAACGTATTGGCAAGCGGTGCAAAGTTGTCTTCCGTAAACAGCTTGCCCTGCAGTTTCAGTTCTTCAATGTCGTCGAGACATTGTTCAATATCGTCACGGGAAAGCTCGTCCCCGTATTTTTCAATCATGGCCGCCGTAATTTCTTCCGGCGAATGGTCCTGATACATGGCAATCATATCATAGGCGGGCTCGCTGACTACATGAACCGAGCCGGAACAGGTATCCAGGACAATATTAAAGCCATTTAACTTGTACTGATGAACCATTTAAGACCCTCCTTGGGCCGAAAAAGATAGAAAAAAGTGCTGTCGCGTTGCGGCAGCACTTTTGTTGCTGGGGAACTGTTAGTCAGCCTTGTTGACTTTCTCGCACTCCTGGTTGGCAATACCACAGCTGGTCTTGCATGCAGACTGGCAAGAAGTCTGGCACTCACCGCAGCCGCCGTTCTTGGCGCTTGCGCAGAGATTTCTGGTCTCCAGAGTATAGATCATTTTCATGATGGGTTCCTCCAAATGAAAAAATAAAAACTAAAAGATTGATAATATTGTACCTGATAACCCGCAATTGTCAAGGATTCAGGCCTCCTGGGCGAACTTTCCCGTGAGGAAAAAGGCGTGATTCATCGGCCCGCTCCCCTGTCCCAGGTCGAGCATGGCACCGAGAGCTCCGGAGATATATTCCTTAGCCCGCTCCACGGAGTCGCGCAGGTCAAAGCCCTTGGCCAGATTGGAAGCAATGGCGCTGGAAAGCGTGCAGCCGGTACCGTGAGTATTGGGGTTGTCAATTCTTCGGCCCTCAAACCAGAAGAACTCTCCTTCGTCGGTATAGAGCAGGTCGTTGGCGTCATTAATAGAGTGACCACCCTTGCAGAGAACTGCGCAGCCAAACTTTTCGCCGGTCTGGCGTGAAGCCTGCTCCATGTCTTCCTTGGACTGAATTTTCATTCCGGAGAGCAGTTCCATTTCGGGAATGTTCGGGGTAATCAGATCCACCTGCGGGATAAGCTCATCAACCAGAGTCTGCACTGCATTCTCCCGCAGAAGACGCGCTCCGCTGGTAGCAACCATGACCGGGTCCAGGACCACATGGTCCGGGCTATACTGGACAATTCCCTGCGTCACTGCATGAATAATGTCCGAAGAAGACAGCATTCCAATCTTCACCGCATCTGGGCGGATATCCGTAAAGACCGCGTCTATCTGCTCCGTCACAAACTTAGCCGGAACATCCATAATGTCTGTGACACCGGTTGTATTCTGGGCAGTCAACGAGGTAATGACGCTCATGGCGTAAACGCCATTCATTGTCATTGTCTTCAGGTCTGCCTGAATTCCGGCGCCGCCGGAGCTGTCGCTCCCGGCAATGGTCAGAGCGGTTTTCATAGAAACTCCATCCTTTCTCAGGTATAATGTCAGTATTATGATTTATATTGGCAGTCATCTTTCCGTGGCAAAGGGGTACGCCCACATGGCCGAGACCATGCTGGACTACGGCGGAAACACCTTTGCCTTTTTCTTACGATCCCCCCGTGGCGGGGCCGCCAAAGCCATTGACCCGGCCGATGCCGAGGCCATGAACACCCTTCTGAGAAAAAACCACTTCGGTCCGCTGGTAGCCCATGCGCCTTACGTTATGAATCTGGCCGCGGCCAAAGACGAAGTCCGTCTCAAAGCAGAAGCCACCCTTCGGGATGACCTGGAACGTATGGACACGTATTTTCCAGGGAACTTCTACAATTTTCATCCTGGTTCGCATGTCGGTCAGGGTGCTGAAGCCGGCATCTATAAGATTACTGAAAGTCTCAACAATATTGTCCACAGCGACTCGAAGACCACCGTCCTGCTCGAGACCATGGCCGGCAAGGGCAGTGAAATCGGTCGAAACTTTGAAGAACTCCGCGAAATTCTGGACCGGGTAGAATGTCCGGACCGGTTCGGCGTCTGTCTCGACACCTGTCACATCTGGGATGCCGGTTATGACATTGCCGGTCACCTAGATGAAGTTCTCCAGGAATTCGACTACACCATCGGTCTGGACCGCCTGTTCGCCGTACACCTCAATGACAGTAAAAACGTCTGCGGTGCACACAAAGACCGGCACGAAAAGCTCGGGGAAGGCGAAATCGGTCTGGATGCTCTGAAAGCTGTAGTACAGAATCCGCTGCTCCAGGGGCGCCCGTTTATTTTAGAGACCCCGAATCAGCCAGCCGGGTATAAATGTGAAATTGCCATGGTAAAGTCGTGGATCAGCGCGTGAATCGCCCTGGGTCCAGCTGAGAATAGTCCGAAACATAGCAGTCCGCTGTCCGTTGGATGGCGGGCTTATCTTTTGCGCTGGCAGAGTCCTCCACGGCAACCGTGTAGAATCCCGCGCTGTGAGCCGTGTCCACAGCGAGGAGAATGTCCTCAAATACTGCAGTTTCCTCCGGCGCAGTGCCCAGCAGCTCTGCCGCCTTCTGATAGATGAGCGGCTCTTTCTTTGTCGTGTCGAAGTCCTCGCAGGAAATGGTATCCTGAAACAAGGATAGTACCCCGTTGTGGTCCAGCGCATAACGGGCCATAGTGGCATCATTGGCAGTGGCCAGCACAAATGGAACTCTCCGTCGATGCAGTTCCAGTAAGAATTCTTTAGCGCCCGGTTTCATGGGGCACTCATTGCGGTAGAAATTCACCACAATGTCCATAAAGCCCTGCTTGATGGTGTCCACAGACTGGCTGAGATGAAACATGGCTTTCATGTCAGTGGCCGCTTCCCGCAGGCCCATGTTGAAATAATGCTCTGCCAGATTGTCCGGCAGGTTGTCGACCCCAATGCTTTTCAGGTAACGTGCGCCGACGTCATGCCAGATGGGCATGGAGTCAATGAGCGTGCCGTCGGCATCAAAAATCGCGCTGCGTATCATGCGTTCACCATGTCTATGGAGCGCTGCTTTAAGTCACGAGTCGCTCCTTCAATGTCCGGCTGAGCGAAGATGGCACTGATGACAGAGATACCGTCCAGTCCCAGACCGTCAAGCTCGTGGATATTGTCTTTGGTAATGCCGCCGATGGCAACGACCGGGATGCTGACCGCGTCACAGATGGCTTTGACGGTGTCGTGGTCAACTTCTACTGCGTCTGCTTTGGAGCCGGTTGGGAACACGGCGCCGACACCGAGGTAGTCGGCCCCGTCTTTTTCTGCCTTAACAGCCTGCTCTACCGTCTGAGCGGAGACTCCGACAATAGCATCCGGCCCCAGTTCTCTGCGGGCCTGGGTGCAGGCCGTATCTTCCTGGCCGACATGAACGCCGTCGGCGCCCACGGCTTTGGCCAGTTCTACATCATCGTCGATGACGAAGGGAACACCATACTGCCTGCAGAGCGGCATGATTTCCAGAGCTTCTGTTTTGATGTCCTCTTCCGGCAGAGTCTTCTCCCGGAGCTGGATAAACGTGGCACCGCCCTTGAGAGTTTTCTCTACATCATCCTTCAGTTCCCGGCCGTTGAGCCAATAACGGTCGGTGACGGCGTACATAATTAAGCAATTCTTGTCAAACAATCTGTGCACCTTATTTCACTTCAAATTTGGCGCCGCTGTCGAGTGTCTCGGCGTCCATGTTGTAAACGGCATCAATAATGCGGTTTCTCAGGGTGGAGTTTCCGTCTCCCTCCTGCTGACGGGACAGACCAATTTGTCCGGCGAGACCCATCTCGGCAACCGCCGCTGCAGCTGCTTCCAGTTTATTGTCCGGGTTGGCAACCAGGTAGCAGGTCATAAGACCGGAGAGCTGACAGCCGGTTCCGGTAATAGAACTCATTTCCGGGACACCGTTGCGAATGACATAGCAGGTCTTTGCGTCAGCAACCAGGTCGATGGCACCGGTAATAGCACAGATAGTGTTGAACTTCTCAGCAAACTTCTCGGCGAAGTTAACCATGGTATCCAGGTTTTCTTCCGTGACTGCGTCTGCTGCGTCGGCGTCTACGCCCTGTGTAGTTCCATGGCCCTGTGCCAGAGTCTTAATTTCAGAGACATTTCCGCGGACTGCGTCAAAACGGATTTCTGACATCAGTTCCTGTGCGGTCTCTGTACGAAGCTCACTGGCACCGGCACCGACCGGGTCCAGAAGAATAATGTGGCCCAGCTTCTGCGCTTTGCGGCCGGCTTTAAACATGCTCTTAATGGTCCGCTGATTCAGCGTGCCGATATTAATATTCGTACCGCCGCAGATGCCCGTAATATCTTTGACCTCCTCCGGGTCGTCCGCCATGATGGGACTGCCGCCGCAGGCCAGTTCAACATTAGCCACATCGTTAACCGTGACATAGTTCGTAATGTTATGAACGAGCGGTGTGCCCTTCCGTACGTTTTCCAGACAATTTCCAAACATAGTGTTTTCCTCCTGTCCTCCACTATACCACAAACAGGTGTAGATGTGCCGTCAGCATACGACACAGACTTTGCTGGGTTTTCTCTGCCAGAAGCCCCAAAAGTGAAAAACCGGCCCCGCCACCATGTGGCACGGCCGGTCCTGAACTTATAATTTTCCCTGAAGCTCTTTACACATCCGGGTAAACTCGTTCTCGACTTCCTGAAACGGGTGAAAACTGATGTCTACAGGCGCTTCCAATGGTTCCAGAGCCAGATCGCCCGCGTCGGTAAACAAGGTGTTCGCCTCATGGGTGAACATGGCATGGTCAATGTCCCGAACGCAGTTCCAGCGCTCGCTGTCGAGTACATCGACGACACCAAAGTGAATAAGCACCTGGCGCTGCACGTTTTTTTCCACCTTTCGGTAGGTATCAAGCCTGCGCTTAATGGGACTTATGACATCCGAGCAGTATGCCTCTCCCGCGTCATGCAGCAGGCAGGCCAGCTGAACGTCCGGCTCATATCCACGCGCTTCAGCCTCTTTGGCACAGTTCATACTGTGCTGAGCTACTGAGAAGAAGAATTTCACCTGCCCAACACCGCGGCAGAGCAGACTCAGCGGGTGCGCAATGTCCACCAGAGTGACATCGTCCGGTTCCATGGCTATGGGGTCCACACAGAGGCCGGAGTACAGGTTCATTTTCTTCGGATTCATTCCGGATACCTCATGTCGTCCGGAGTCCAGTCTTTCAGGACGTCGAGCATGTCAACGGCAACTTTCTTTGCACCCTCGAGATCATGCTCCCGGTAGTTTCCACACTCTCTGTGAGTGGCGCCCGGAATGGGTCCCTCAAATTTGCTGATAAACTCAAACGACTCCCGGACCAGGTCAATGGCCTCCTGTTTGGAAACCGTGTCGCGGAGCAGGAAATAAAAACCAGTGCGGCAGCCCATAGGACCGACGTAGATAACCTGGTCAGAATACTTGCTGTTGCGCGCATAGGTTGCAAACAGATGTTCAAATGTATGAAGGGCCGGGTTCGGAACATAGTCGCCCATGTTCGGCACCTTCATGCGAATATCATATGTAATGACGTCTCCATCAATGCGGGAGACATACATGCCTTTTTTCAGTACATCATGGTTGATGGAAAAACTGGCAATGCGTTTCATATTTAAACTCCTTTCAGTGTGGCGTTCATGCTGCCGGTCCGATATCCGGCGAGGTCGACAGCCACATAGGTAAACCCGATTTCCTTGAGATAGGTGTCCACTTCTGAGGCAATGGTCGGCTCAACCAGCCGCTGCATCTCATCCGGGCGGACTTCAATTCGCGCTACATCGCCGTGAACACGGACACGGACATTCGTAAAGCCCATGTCCAGAAGCCGCTGCTCCGCGAGGTCTACCATTTTCAGCTTTTCGGCGGTAATCCGGTCGCCATACGGGAACCGAGAGGCAAGGCATGCGAAAGACTGCTTCCGCCACGTCGGCAGGCCCAGCTCTTTGGAGAGGTCCCGGATATCCTGCTTGTACAGTCCAGCCTCCCGAAGCGGGCTGTGAATGCCCAGCTCCCTGACCGCCTGTAAACCCGGCCGATAGTCCCCCAGGTCATCTATGTTGGAGCCTTCGCAGATTTCGCCGAGTCCGTTCTCATCCACCAGCTTCTGCATGGTGACAAACAAATTTTTCTTGCACAAATAGCAGCGATTCACGGGATTTTCGGCATACCCCGGCACATTTAATTCATTACTGGCAAAGACATACTGTTTCACGCCAAGCTGTTTACAATAATTTTCGCTCTCGTTCAGTTCACGCTCTGGAAATGACTCATCAGTGGCTGTAGCAGCAGCAACCTTGTCCGCCCCCAGGGTATCATAAGACGCCCGGAGAAGGAATGTAGAATCCACACCGGACGAAAAGGCGATGGTCACTTTTCCATACCCGCGAAGGATATCCTTGAGCTTTTCATATTTTTCATGAAGTGCATCCATAGCTGCCGCTCCTTTATGTCTCCGAAATGGTACCGCCTCCGACGACGGAGTCTCCATCATACAGCACAACCGCCTGGCCTTTGGTAATGGCTCTCTGCGGCTCATCGAAAACGACTTTAATGGTGTCGTCATCCAGCTGGGTTACCGTAGCCGGTTTTGCCGGCTGGCGGTAGCGCACTTTAGCAGTTACTCTCATAGGTCCGTCAATATGGTCAACGGAAATGAGATTAATATCATTGGCCTTCAATTCCCGGGAGAACAAATCGTCATTCGTTCCCAGAATAACCCGGTTCGTAACGGGGTCTACCTTGCATACGTACATAGGCTGTTTCAGTGACAGGCCCAGACCTTTTCTCTGTCCAACCGTATACCGGATAATTCCCTTGTGTTTTCCGAGCACGTTTCCCTGCAGGTCCACAAAGTCTCCCTCCGGATAATCTTTTCCGGTAAAGTCTTCAATGAAGTCCGAATACTTTCCTGTCGGGACAAAACAGATGTCCTGGCTCTCATGCTTCTTTGCATTCCGGAGCCCCTGCTCTTTGGCAATTTCCCTGACCTGAGGTTTGGTAATACCGCCCAGCGGGAACACCGTATGGGCCAGCTGATCCTGTGTCAGAGAATACAATACGTAGCTCTGGTCCTTGTCGTCATAGACCGCCTTCAGTAAATTCCAGCGGCCGGTCTCCTCGTTAAAGACCACACGGGCATAATGTCCGGTGACAATGACGTCGCATCCCAGGTCTTCCGCCCGGCGATACAGGTTGTCAAATTTCAGATACCGGTTGCAGTCAATACAGGGGTTCGGGGTCCGTCCGTTTTCATAGTCGGACACAAACCGGTCCATAACACACTCTTTAAACCGGTCCTTAAAGTTAAACACGTAGTAGGGAATACCAAGAGTGGCACAGACACTGCGGGCATCCTCGACATCGGAGAGCGAGCAGCAGCTCTTCTCGGAGCTGATGTTTACGTCGCCGTTGTCAAACAGGCGCATTGTCACTCCAATACAGTCATACCCATGCGCCTGCATGAGGTATGCCGCCACACTGGAGTCCACTCCACCGCTCATGGCGATTAACGCTTTTTTCTGCTCCATACCCAAATGCCTCCCGATACGTAAAAAACGGGGCCGACGCTGCATACACAGCAACGGCCCGTTTTCTTTCAAGCGAGATTATTATATTCTAATGCATTTAATTGTGCAATCGTTATTTCTGAATTGCCTTGAAGGCCTGGTCGAGGTCACCAATGATATCATCAATGTGCTCAGTACCAATGGAAAGACGAACGGTGTTCGGGCGGATTCCCTGGTCGAGAAGTTCCTGCTCGTTGCACTCAGAATGAGTGGTGGAAGCCGGATGGATGACAAGAGATTTAACATCAGCAACGTTGGCAAGAAGAGAGAAGATCTTCAGATGGTCGATGAACTCTCTGGCGAGCTTGTCGTCACCGTCAATGTCGAAGGTGAAGATGGAGCCGCCGCCGTTCGGGAAGTACTTCTTGTAGAGTTCCTGCTGAGTCGGGTCCTTGGAAGCCAGAGGATGGCTGATAGACTTAACCAGAGGCTGTTTTTCAAGATACTCAACAACTTTCTTGGTGTTCTCGCCCTGGCGCTCTACGCGGAGAGACAGAGTCTCGAGACCCTGAAGGAAGATGAATGCGTGTACCGGAGAAAGAGTAGCTCCTTCGTCGCGAAGGATGATGGCACGGAGATAAGTAGCGATAACTGCCGGAGCGGTGTCCTTGGCGAAAACAAGGCCATGATAGGACGGGTTCGGCTCGCTGAGCCACGGCCATTTGCCAGTGGTATAGTCAAACTTACCGGCATCAACAATAACACCGCCGATGGTGGTACCATGACCGCCGATGAACTTAGTTGCGGAATGAACAACGATGTCTGCACCGTACTCAATTGGACGAACCAGGTACGGAGTAGCGAAGGTGTTATCTACGATAAGCGGAAGGCCGTGCTTATGAGCGATATTTGCCCAGCCTTCAATATCAACAACCTCACCGTTCGGGTTGCCGAGGGTCTCAACATAGAGAGCTTTGGTGTTGTCCTGGATGGCATTCTCAACTTCGTCGAAATTGAATGGATCGACGAAAGTAGTGGTCAGGCCGTCATCCGGAAGGGTGTGTGCAAGAAGGTTATAAGTACCGCCATAAATGTTCTTAGCGGAAACAATATGGTCACCTTTATGAGCAACTGCTTTGAATGCATAGGTTACAGCTGCTGCACCGGAAGCAACGCCGAGTGCTGCAACGCCGCCTTCAAGAGCTGCGATTCTCTTTTCAAACACGTCAACGGTCGGGTTGGTGAGACGGCCGTAAATGTTACCGGCATCTTTCAGAGCAAATCTTGCTTCGCCGTGGTCACTGTTGTGAAAAACGTAAGAAGAAGTCAGATAGATTGGTACGGCACGGGCGTCGGTTACCGGATCCGGCTGCTCCTGGCCGGCATGAAGGGCGATGGTTTCAAATTTATAGTTGTCGTAATTATATTCACTCATTTTAAAAATTCCTTTCTGTTCTGTGTTTCAGGTTGTCAACTTACGGATTTATATTTAGCGAGGTTAGTTTATGAATTTGGATTAAGTTTAGATTAAGAACGACAGCAACAACACATTCGTCCGTTTCTAAAATTATTCCTTACTTCAAAAATTATCATGGGGAATGTGCGCCTCCTTTGTCACTATTCCTATTGATTTGATGGGAATACTATACCGCACTTTTCCTAGTGTGTCAATAGGAAATGATGAAAATTTCCGATTCTTTTCTTTTGTTTTTCACTGTGGTAAAATAGCGAACATACTTATTATATAAAACAATCGGAGGCAGATCTCATGAAACACATCGATATCCGGGACATCATGAACGATGAGTCCTATATCCAGAAAGACGTCACCGTCTGCGGGTGGGTACGGACCTCTCGGGACTCCAAGACCATGGCTTTCCTGGAGCTCAATGACGGCACCACCTTTAAACATCTCCAGATTGTTATCAATAAAGGCGACTTCGAAGATGAGGACTTAAAGCCGTTCTTACAGTTAGGTGCATCGCTCAAAGTAGTCGGTACTGTGGTTCCCTCTGCTGTCAACAAGCAGGGCGGTGTAGAAATTAACGCCAAGGAAATTACTGTCATCGGCAGCTGCCCGGCAGACTACCCGCTCCAGAAGAAGCGCCACACCATGGAGTTCCTGCGTACCATTCCGCAGCTCCGTGTCCGCTCCAACACCTTCAATGCGGTATTCCATGTCCGTTCTACTCTGGCAGCGGCCATTCATGAGTATTTCCAGTCCCGCGGCTATGTTTACGTCAACACCCCGCTCATTACCGGATCTGACGCTGAGGGTGCCGGTGAAATGTTTGAGGTCACCACGCAGGGTTACGACGCCGCAGCCAAATATGACAACAAAGAAGATTACTACGCCGACGACTTCTTCGGTCAGAAGGCCGGTCTCTCCGTTTCCGGTCAGCTCGAGGGCGAAGTTGCCGCCATGGCCTTCGGAAAGATTTACACCTTCGGCCCGTCCTTCCGCGCTGAGGAGTCCAACACCCAGCGTCACGTCGCCGAGTTCTGGCACGTTGAACCGGAAATTGCCTTTGCGGAACTGCCGGATGTTCTGGAAGTTGCCGAAGACATGGTGAAGACTATTATTAACAAGACTCTGGAGCGCCGCCCGGACGAAATGGAGTTCTTCGACAAGAGAATTGAGAAAGGTCTCCTGAAGAAGCTCGACAATGTTGTCAACAACGACTTTGAAGTTCTGGACTATACTAAGGCGATTGAACTTTTGGAAAAGGCTCCAGTCGACTTCAAATTCCCGGTTGAGTGGGGCATTGACCTCCAGACCGAACACGAGAGATACCTCACTGAGCAGATTTTCAAGAAGCCGGTCTTTGTCATCAACTACCCGAAAGACATCAAGGCTTTCTATATGAAACAGAACGACGACGGCAAAACGGTTGCCGCCTCTGACCTTCTGGTTCCCGGCGTCGGCGAAATCATCGGCGGCTCCGAGCGTGAAGCGGACTACGACAAGCTGGTTGCTGAGATGAAGAAGAGAAACATGGATCTCTCCTCTTACGGCGACTACCTCGACCTCCGGAAGTTCGGTTCTGTACCGCACGGTGGTTACGGCCTCGGCTTTGAGCGTATGGTTATGTATACCACCGGTATGAAGAATATCCGTGACGTCATTCTCTATCCTAGAACTGTCGGGAGCATCCGCTAATGGGGTCCCCATTTATTGAAGTGGACCTGCATGGCTACACGGCAGACCAGGCAGCAGTCAAACTGGACTCTGTCCTGCGGAAAGTCAATGTAAAAACGACATACCAGGTCCGGGTTATCCACGGATTTCACGGCGGAACGGCCATCCGTGACATGGTCACCCGCCGGTACCGCAATCACCCGAAAGTCAAACGGATCATTCAGGGAGACAACCCGGGAATAACTGTTCTGGTTATTCGGGAATTATATTAAAGACACGACGCAAAAGAGCACCGCAGAAGCGGTGCTCTTTTCCTTTAATTAAACTAATCGGCTGCTTTTAACCCTTCTGCGGCCCTTCCTCAACATGCTCCGCCAGGAAAATCCGGACATTCCGGCGGTAGTGGACCGGGTACATGGCAATGCACCGGGTGTGCCCGGCCAGCGGGTAAAAGGTTGCGTCTTTCACACCGGGCTTGGCAGCATACATGCGCTGCGTTGCTTTCGGAGGAATCAGATTATCTCCCTCCCCGTGGATGAAATAGACCGGGAAGTCTTCCGGAGTTTTCGCCACCTGGTCAATGGGGCGGATATCTGAGAATTTCACACCGTCCACTTCGGAATAATCGTCTACAATTTCAGACAGCATCCTGTTATGAGCCTTATGGCGAATAACCGTCATCATCTCATCATAACCACAGTCACACACGGCAAAGTTGAGCGTCTCTGCAATCTTTGGCATAGCCATGCAAATGGTGGCCGTTCCCATGGATTCTCCGTGAACGCCAATGATGGCGTCCGGCCCGTAATCTGCACGGAGTCGGTTGCAAATGCACTCGAGGTCTTCGGCTTCTTTCACACCCATGGTGCAGGTGTACAGTTCTGCTGTACCGTGACCTCTCTGGTCATAGATAATAGTCTCATAGCCGAGTTCATAGTAAATGCGGGCATATTTCAGGCCATAATAGCAGTTGCAGTTATGGCCGTGCACCATAAGAATAACCCGCTTCTTTCCATCGTTCCGTTCATACTGCGGCGGGCACGCCATATGGCGGAGAAGGACATAACGTCCAGACTCCAGTGGAAAGACCTCCTCACTCTCATCCATGTCTAGAAAGTCGGACTCCAGAAGGCCGCCGTGTTTTTCGGCCTCTTCCAGACCCTTGTCGTAGGAGTGCCAGTGAGGGTGAATAATCTGGTCCACGGCCTTTTTGGCCTCGCGTTTCATAAAGCTCAGTTTTAAGCTCATAGTGTCTAACCTCTCTTACAATAAAAAGGGACTGCGAACTTCTTCGCAGCCCCTTTGCTGTTTTCGTTTACAGTGCAGCCTTAATGGTCTCCACGTCAGCGTCGGTTCCCTCACCGTCAACTTTGGCAATAACCGGTACATCGTACTGGTCTGCAATCTTCTGTGCGGCAAAGTTAAAGGTGTCGCCGTGCCACTGCTGATTTCCGCTTCCGACAACGGCTTTTACGCCGGGGTTGGCCTCCAGAAACTTGGCAACCGGCTTCGGGACAATTCCCTTGCCATCTGTGTAAGTGAAGATAACATAATCTCCATCTACGGTATCGGTTCCATCCTTGATTTTCAGGGTATCCGTCGCACCGACTTTCTGGACGAGTTTTTCCACATTGCCGGTTCTGGATGCATAGACAACTTTCATATTTTTTATCCTTTCCTTGAGGTTAGAGTCAGCTAACTTTGTGGTAAGTTCAAAATATCATGTTGCATCCGGAATTGCAAGACTTTTACGGCTGTTTTACACCCTTCATGGACAGGGAAATCCGCTTTTTGGCGGTATCAACGCTCAGGACTTTAACATTGACTACATCGCCGACAGAAAGGACTTCGGAAGGATGTTTAATGTAGCGGTCTGAAATTTCGCTGATGTGTACGAGACCGTCCTGGTGTACACCAATGTCGACGAATGCGCCGAAGTCGATGACGTTGCGCACGGTGCCTTTGAGCTCCATGTCCGGCTTTAAGTCGTTAATGTCCATGACGTCGGTTCGGAGCATTGGCGGCGGGAGCTCATCACGCGGGTCACGGCCAGGAAGAGAGAGCTCACGCTCAATATCCTTCAGGGTCGGAACGCCGACGCCGACTTCTTCGGCCAGAGACTCATATCCACGCTCTTTGATGGTGCTGTGCATCTTGTCAAGCTTTCCTTTTTTGACATCCTGTGTCGTGCAGCCGCAGATTTCCAGGAGCTGCTTGGCGGCTTTATACGACTCGGGATGGACACCGGTGTTGTCGAGAATATTCCGGCTCTCCGGCACACGGAGGAAGCCCGCGCACTGCTCATAGGCCTTCGGTCCAAGCTTGGGGACTTTTTTCAGCTGAGCCCGGCCGGTGAACGCGCCGTTCTCTTCCCGGTAGGTGACAATATTTTTGGCAACAGTATTGTTAATTCCTGCAATATGCGACAGGAGCGGGGCAGAAGCGGTGTTCAAATCCGCACCGACTTCGTTAACGCAGTCTTCTACAACACCGTCGAGTGCGGCGGAGAGCTGCTTCTTTGGCATGTCGTGCTGGTACTGTCCAACGCCGATGCTCTCGGGGTCAATCTTGACCAGTTCCGCCAGAGGATCCTGCAGGCGGCGGGCAATGGAGACCGCGCTTCGAATGGAAACGTCGAACTGCGGGAACTCTTCTGCAGCCAGCTTGGAAGCGGAGTATATAGACGCACCGGCCTCACTGACAACCATGTAGGAGACATCTTCCGGGACTTCTTTAATGATGTCTGCAGCAAAGATTTCTGTCTCCTTAGACGCGGTGCCGTTTCCGATAGAAATGCACTGGACACCGTACTTGTGAATCCAGTTCTTAACGGTTTTTTTTGCCTGCTCTTTCCGGCCCTCGCCCATGGTAATGTAAATAATTCCGGTATCCAGAACCTTGCCGGTTCCGTCAACAACGGCGCATTTGCATCCGTTACGGTAGCCCGGGTCCAGCGCCAGGACAATTTTGTTTTTAACCGGCGGCTGCATCAGCAGCGGGCGAAGATTCTGAGCGAAGACATCTATAGCCTCGTCGTCGGCACGCTGAGTCAGCATGCTGCGGACCTCGCGGTCAATGGACGGTTTGATAAGACGGTCATATCCGTCTTCGACAGCATCGTTAATAAAGCAGTCGGCCTCGTAGCTCGGGCGGTTGAGTCCCTCAGACTTCCGGACCTGTGCCACCACACGGTCGCAGATTTCCAGGGCGCGGTCGTGGTCGTACTCGACACTGACTTTAAGGTAGCCCTCTTTTTCGCCGCGGTCAATGGCGAGGATGCGATGGTTGGCAATTTTTCCTGCGCTCTCTTTAAAGTCGTAATACTGGGCGTATACGCTGTCCTCATCTTTGGCCTGTTTGGTGACAATAACGGCCTTGTGCATGAAAGACTCTTTCAGACGTTTACGGATTTCCGCATTGTCCGAGACAATTTCTGCCAGAATGTCGTTGGCGCCGTCAATAGCGGCCTCTTCATCCTTGACGCCCTTTTCCTCGTTGACATAGTCCTTGGCCGCCTCTTCCAGCGTTTTCCCGCCGAGCTGGTCGTTCCAGTAGAGCTGTTCCAGCGGCTCGAGTCCCTGTTCTTTGGCTTTGGTGGCCCGGGTTCTGCGCTTCTGTTTGTACGGGCGATACAGGTCCTCTAATTCCGCAAGGGTTTTCGCCTCATCAATGGACTTCTGGAGGTCCGGAGTCATCTTTTCCTGTTCGGTGATGGACTTTGAAATCTCCTCACGCCTCTTATCCAGATTCCGGAGGTAGTCGAGCCGCTCACTGATTCCGCGGATGACCTGGTCGTCGAGAGTGCCGTGGGCCTCTTTCCGGTACCGGGCAATAAACGGAATGGTATTGCCCTCATCCAGGAGTTTGACGACGTTTTCCACCTGCCATGACTGGAGGGAAAATTCCTGCGTAATGGTTTTAATAATGTCCAAATTCTATGTCTCCTTTATTCGTACTGACAGTTATTCATATTGACGGCCGTCGCGGCCCATGAAGAGAAGCGGAACATAGCTTCCCATAATCCGGGAGTAGACCCGTTCATCGTATTCCCGCGCAATTTCATCGTACATAAGATTGGTACTGATGATGGTGGGAGAGCCGGTCAGTTCCCTGGTGTTAATGATGTTGTAGATGGCCGCCTTGTTAAACTTTGAGTTAAACTCTGCGCCAAGGTCGTCAATAATCAGCAGATCGGCGTCCAGAGCCAGCCGTTCCGGCGACTCGTCAAACTGCTGTTTGTTAAACCGCTCCCGCTCAATGTCAGCGAGCAGATTATAGGCTGAACCGTACAGGACGTGATACCCCTTGTCAATGACGGCGTTTGCCATGGCAAGAGACAGATGGGTCTTGCCCAGCCCGGTCTTTCCGTAGAGCAGAAGGCTTGGAGACCCTTTGCCAAAGTCGGAAGACCAGTCCATACAGAACTGGCGGATCTGCCGCATGTGTTCATAGACGTTTTCACCGGTGTCCGGGTCTGTCATACCGCGGTACCGCTCCAGCGTAAAGCTTCCAAATGAGCAGTGCTTGGCCGGCGCACTGGCGTTGAGGTCATCATAGGAAAGTTTCTTTACTAAGTTCAGAAAGCAGTCACAGTAATGATGGTTGTACACACCGGTGTCTTCACATTTGGAGCAGTTATAGTGCACTTCCAGTGCGTCTGCCGGCTGACCGAGTTCCGCCAGAATAGCCTTCTGTTTCTGCTCTAAAGCGAGATTCTGCTTTTTCAGCTGTTCCAGTGTGGTCTGTGCATTGTCTCCATGCGTTACGGCTTTAAAGGCCCGCAGTCCGGCATGGGCAATGTCGGAGTTGACACGTTTCAGTTCCGGCGACGCCGCCTCCAGCGCCTCACGCCGTTCTTCCGCTGCCATCTCCGCGTCTTCCCGGCGCCTGTCGAGGATCCGTTTGGCTTTTTCGTAGTTATTCGGCATCGCTCTCGCTCCTCTTCTTGTAGGCTATAGGTCCGGTTGCTTTCTTCTTAAACAGGTTCGTGTCATATGACGGTTTGTTCCGCGAGGCCGGTCCGGTTCCACCTGCCTGGGTAATGCCCTTCTTGTCCTGCATGACATCTACTGGCGTTTCCAGCTTTTTCTCATGCCAGTTGGTCAGCATTTTATCTAAATAGTTAAAGTTCAGTTTGTTGATGTTGTTGATCATCTCTTCGTAGCCGTAGCAGATGAGGTCCAGAGACTGGTGAAACTCGTCATGCCACTTGCGAAGGTAATTCATCCGCTTCTGGGTGTAGTGCGGTTTTTCCACAGGAATTTTAGCTGTGAACTGCTTCCACAGTTTCTCCTGTTCCGACAGGGACTTCAGCCGTTCCTCGGCTTTTTCCAGCGTATCAATGCCATCCTCGGCCCAGTTCTTTCCCACCTTGCAGATGTACGCCATGGAGCGTTTTCCGTGGGACACCGAGTACTCAATGATGGTGAGAATTACTTCCGGCGGCAGGCCGTAACTGTCCATGAGCATGAGCAGTTTGGCCTGTGTGTCATACCCGATGGTCTTGCCCAGCTTAATCTGCGCCTCGTTGAACAGGCCCTGCAGTTCCGGCGACTCCATGGTCCGCGCCGTTACCTGGTCATATGTCGGAAGGACGTCCGGAACATCCAGAAGTTCGTGTCTCTTCGTCTCCTCCCCCGTGCGATTCACCTTGGGTTCTTCCACAGGAGTGGCCGGCTGCTGAGCTGTCGTCTGGGCAGCGCGGGTCTCTGAAGTTTCACCATCCCGGTTGAGAAAGCCGGTCTCGAACCAATAGGCCAGGGCGTCAGAGGCATCCGCCTTCGTCAGGCCAGTTCCCTCAGCAATAGCTGCGTCATCCGGATTTTCCCCGTTATGGCGTAGAACGAAGAGCAGAACCTTGAGCTGCTGCCCGCTTGCCCGGCGGAGGTGTTCGTCCGTAACCGCAGTAGGTACGGCAAAAACAGAGCTCCATACAGAGGGGTTCACCTGGATTCCCATTGAGCGCCAACTTCCTTTCCTGTATAATAAGCGTGCAAATATTCTACCAGAGCTTCGACCGGTTGTCGAGAGATGAGAGAGATGCATAAATGCTGAAAAAGAATCAGGAATTTAACTTGGAAATTACAGGAATGAGCAACGAAGGCAGCGGTGTCGGCCGCTATGACGGCATTGCGGTCTTCGTAAATAATACCGCTGTCGGCGATGTCATTCTCTGTCACATAATTAAAGCCAAAAAAAATTATGCCGTGGGAAAAGCCATGAAAATTCTGGAGCCCTCTCCCGACCGGATTCCATCAGACTGTGAAGTGTCTCTGCAGTGTGGAGGCTGCTGCTACCGCCATGTCTCTTACCCGGCAGAATTAAAGTATAAGGAACAGAAAGTCCAGGATGCCTTTCAGCGGATTGGTCATCTTAATGTGGACATTCAGCCCATCCTCGGATGTCAGGAGCAGATTGGCTACCGAAACAAGGCGCAGTATCCGGTCGCCATGTTTCCCGGTCATGGACCGCAGATGGGCTTCTTTGCCAAAAATTCCCACCGAATCATCCCCTGCATGGACTGCCGTCTGCAGCCGCCCGTATTTGAACAGGTTCTGAAAATCATCCGGGCCTGGATGATGCATTACGGCATTACCAGTTATGACGAACGGGCTCACAAAGGGCTGGTCCGCCATATCTACCTGCGTCAGGGGTGTTATACCAGGGAACTCATGGTATGTCTTGTCATTAATGGTAAGAATGTTCCCAATACTTACCAGCTGATTCGCGAGCTGCGGGACAGTATCCCGGAATTCAAAACATTCATACTTAATTATAATACGGCAAAAACTAACGTCATTATGGGGAAGGAAGAGGAAGTCCTGTTTGGCGATGGATTCATTCGGGACAGGCTTCTCGGATGTACGTTCCGCATTTCCCCAAAATCGTTTTACCAGGTCAACACCAGGCAGGCTGAGGTCTTGTACCGCAAGGCTGCCGAACTGGCGCAGCTCTCACCGGATGATATTTTGATGGACCTGTACTGCGGAACGGGAACCATCGGGCTGACCATGGCCTCTCAGGTAAAGAAACTTTACGGCGTAGAAATCGTGCCGGAGGCAGTTAATGACGCGCGGAAGAATGCAGACGAAAACTCAATCGCCAATGCGGAGTTTATTTGCGGCGATGCGGCGAAAGCTGCGGATCAGCTGCAGCATGACGGTGTAAAACCGGATGTCATACTGGTTGACCCGCCGCGGAAAGGACTGGCGGAGAGTCTGGTACACACCATTGCAGAGTTTGACCCGAAGCGGGTTGTCTATGTCTCCTGTGATCCAGCAACGCTTGCACGCGACTGTGCACGGTTCCGCGACTTCGGCTGGGAGACCAATACAGTATGTCCCGTGGACATGTTCCCACGAACAGCTCACGTTGAGGATGTTGTTCTGCTGTCGAAGAAAGGCCGCTAAATAACTAAGCTGATTACTATATAAATTGTCTCGGAGGAGGTGACGGTATGGCACATGAAGAGAATAAGGATTTCAAT